>NZ_FTMT01000046.1:0-3461 GCF_900156015.1 Chryseobacterium sp. RU33C
GATATGTCTGGAAGGCAGCTTCAGAATCTAAAAACAAAGAACAGAGTCACTAAAATCAATACCCAGGCTTTGGTTCAGGGAGCTTATCTGGTGACCATTAAAACAGACACGAATAAAACGGCGAATGCTAAACTTATAAAAAAATAAAACATAATAATTATGAAAAAAAGATATGTTCCGATAGTAATGCTTCTCGCATTTCAATTCTGTCATGGACAATCGTTACCTCAGCTTAATAATAACTATGGATTGCCCAAAATAGTGACGCCGTCCCAGGAAACATTTGCTAACAGCAGGCTTAATTTTGAACCTTCTTCAACAGGAGATTTTAGTTATCAATACCCTATTTATGGAGGAATTAAAACACCTGTTAATTTAATCTATACAAGCGGGGTAAGGGTAGATGATATTGGTACCAGTACCGGAATGTCATGGCAGCTCAATACGGGAGGTGTAATATCAAGGATAGTGAAGGATGAAACGGACGAGAACAGGACAAATTGGAAACCCAATACTGTAAATGAAACAACAGATTTACAAAACATAAAAGATGCTGCCAGAACTGGAAATGCAATAGATACAGAATATGACTGGTTTAATTTCTCCATTTCAAATGGTCTGTCAGGAAGTTTCTATATAGACAGCAATCTCAATGCCTATATAGAATCAAAGGATAAAATAAAAATTCAAATCCTTGATAAAAATACGCCTATAACGGGTTATGGGAAGCTATTGGAATTTAAACTCACAGATAAAATTGGGAATGAATATTATTTTGGGGGCTCAGAAATAAATATTGAGAAAACAACCTATCAAAATGCAGGCCCGGATCAGCATGCCATTACAGGATGGTACTTGTATAAAATCGTTAGTCCGGAAAAAAAAGAAACCCTATTCAATTATATCACCGAAAATGTTACATATTATTCTTCCCTGAGCGCAAGTTTTAATGTTCAGCAGAATTGTAGCCCACCTGCTTCTTCTTCACCTTATACATACAGTGATATAATCAAGACAAAATCTACCCTGCAATCCTATAAACCGAGATTGAATACCATTTCAGAGGATGACACTGAAATAAAATTTGTTTATACTAAAGAACGAAAAGATATATTCAACAGCAATGCTCAGAATAACCTTCTTACTTCTATTGAGATTAAAAGCAATAACAGGCTGATAGATAGCTATACTCTTGAGTATTTTGACACGCTCAATACCCCTGCTGCTACCTATTATGGTCTTTCGGGAAATGAAAGGTCCACAACCAACAGACACTTTCTAAAATCAGTGAACCGGGTTAGCAGGAATGCTAAGACTGAATTTGAATATTATAATTTAAGCTCACTTCCTGCCAGATTCAGTTTAAGCTCAGATTATTATGGTTATCCTAACGGAGTGGGTAATTCTTCTCCATTTCCGGCAATAGCCAATGATAATAATTTTGGAATTTTCCAGGGACTTTCCATTTACATGCCACTATCCATGTTGTCTGCTGATAAAAAGGTAAATTCCCTTCTGGCGTCTATGGGTAATTTAAAAAAGATCACCTATCCTACGAAAGGAGTTTCTGAGATCTTTTACGAGCCTAATGCAAGCATGGGACAGGTAAACCAACAGGTAAAAGAATCCCGATTTTTAAGTGCCAATTTTAACAAATGTAATCTGGCCAATGATGCGCCTTTAGATTCTTTCACTTTTGTTTCCAATGGAAATTTTGTTGAATTTTATGGAGAAGCTTTTTTTGATGATTATTATGGATGTAATCAACCAGATACCCAACACGATATTCATCAGCTCAAAATAACCGATCTTACAACCGGAAATACTACTTTTTCGGATGTTAATAAAGTTTCTGAACCTTTCCAGGCTAAAGAGGGGACAAATCATTTGCCAATCACTACTATAAGTGGACATACTTATAAAGTTGAATATTCTGTATCATCTTTAATAGGAGCTGTAAGTGGTTGGTTAAATGTAACCTATAATAGACATACTGTTTCTGTCAATCAACCCATCTATTTTGGAGGAAGCAGAATAGCTTCTTTTAAAGAAACCAATACTGAGGGTGATAATTACACAAAGAAGTTTTATTATAATTCTTTAGCTAATATTAGCAGTCAGAATTCCTCAATCACAGATTACAATACTACCTATGTGATGGCGCAAAAGCAAGAAACTTCAAAATCCTGCCAGAATAGTGGTGGTACATTCCCACAGGTGGAGATACTGGATGTCTATACTGCCTATCAAAACAGCATACTCCCGTTTTTCAACCATAGAAAAAATAGTGTGTTTTACAGTACGGTAACAGAAGTTATAGAAGGCAAAAGTGCCGTAGAACGAAAATTTTCATATGAAGAAAATTTAGATCCTTATATTGGAAGACCACCTGCTATTTACTATATGCCTACTACCAATTTGGGAGAATTAAAATCGAATTTATTGTTAGAAGAGAATATGTACAAATTTGAGAACAATAATTACAGTAAGATCATTAATAAAACATATAAATATGATTATTCCCAGGAAAAAAATCTAAGGAGCTATGTATTTAGAGAAAATTTTGCTTACTCTCCAAATCCTACACAAGACCAACTGTTAAATATCTCATATGGTTTTTATGAAAACTATTATGGTTTTTATAACCCTACTGAAATAAAAACAACGGAATACTTTCCCAATAACGTTGCGCTGGTAACCACCAATACCAATAGCTATTCCAACCCTTCTCATTATCAGTTAACATCGTCTAAAACCGAGCATCCTGATCATTCTATCTCTGAAACCACCTACAGCTACGCCCATGAGAAAAACAACCAGAGGCTAATCAATGCTAATATGATAGGGATTCCGTTACAGACCATCACCAAAAAAGATAATGTGTTGGTGTCAAATATGGAAACAAAGTATGATAACCCATTGAATCTATTTCCAAGTTCCGTTGTATCCACAGACTTACAAAACATTGTTTCTACCGAAGTAACGTATGACAAATACGACAGTAAAGGTAATATTCAGCAGTACACTACAAAAGACGGTCTTTCAACAGTCATTATCTGGGGGTATAACCAAACCCAGCCTATTGCTAAAATAGAAGGCGCCAAATTAACAGATATTCAGGAATCTCTCATCAACACCATTGTTAATGCCTCCAATACAGATGCATCAGCTTCTTCAAACAATGATGAAACAGCCCTTTTATCTGCCTTGAACACATTCAGAAACGCTCTGCCAAATTATCAGATCACCACTTATACCTATGATCCACTCATTGGAGTCAGAAGCATCACCCCGCCATCCGGAATCAGAGAAAGCTATATTTATGATTCCGCAAACAGGCTTCAGAAAGTGATTGATATAAATGGTAAAGTGCTGAAGGAGATGAAATACAACTATAAAAACTAAAACCGATGAAAAAATTAATACTACCCATAGGAGCCTTGCTCTTATCCAATATAACC
>NZ_FTMT01000001.1:0-409597 GCF_900156015.1 Chryseobacterium sp. RU33C
TCACTGTATTCTTGGACAGGGGACGATGTTTTTTTTAGATTCATAAGGGTGACTAATTTTATGGTTTTTTAGTCAACCTTTTTCAGGACGAGACAATTTGATAAAAACCTTTCAAGAAATTGAAAGGTTTTTTATTTTTATCAAAACTTAAAAATGCAAGAACTGTCCCTGTCTTCAAAACTGAAGTACATTTTTTCTATTCCCGTTATTATTTCCGCCTTAGGCTATTTTGTAGATATTTATGACCTCCTTTTGTTCGGAATCGTTAGGATTCCCAGTTTAAAGGCATTGGGGCTTAATCCTGATGCAGACGGAACCTTTATTCTGAACTGCCAGATGGTTGGGCTGCTCATAGGAGGTGTTTTCTGGGGGATTTTCGGAGATAAAAAAGGGAGGCTTTCTGTTCTTTTTGGATCTATTTTAGTGTATTCATTAGCCAACATCGCCTGTGGCTTTCTTCCTTATTTTCCAAAAGAGCATTTGGTGTACCAATATGCCGGGTTAAGATTCATTGCAGGTATAGGGCTTGCCGGAGAGCTTGGAGCGGGAATTACGTTGGTTTCTGAAAGTCTGCCGAAGAACTTAAGGGCAATCGGAACATCGGTTGTTGCAGGATTCGGATTAATGGGTGCTGTGGTAGCGCAGCTTACCGTAGAACTGGCCGGAGGTTGGAATATCTCTTACATCATTGGCGGAATAATGGGAATCTTACTTTTGCTGTTAAGAATCAGCGTATCCGAATCCGGAATTTATAAGAATATTGTACATAAAAATGTTTCCAAGGGGAATTTTCTATCCTTTTTTACCAATAAAGACCGGTTGGTAAGATATTTAAAATGTATTGCGGTAGGATTACCTACATGGTACTGCATAGGGATTCTGGCTGTGTTAGCCAATCAGTTTGCTCCTGAATTAGGAATAAAGGATATTAACCCCGGAAAAGCAATTATGTGGGCTTATATAGGTATTTCTGTGGGTGATCTCTTGAGTGGTTTTATTTCCCATGCTTTAAAATCAAGGAAAATGGCTATCTTTTATATGCTGATCTTTACCCTGATAGGTGTAGCAATTATGTTATTCGGGAATACCAATACGGAAACAAAATATTACCTGTTTTGTGTATGGCTGGGATTTGGAACAGGATATTGGGCCATGTTTGTGACACTGGCGGCAGAACAGTTCGGAACGAATATCAGAAATACAGCAACCACCACCGTTCCCAATATGGTAAGAGGATTGGTGCCGGTAATGATATTTGCTTTTGATTCCCTTAAAGGTCATTTCGCGGTGGTGGAAAGTGCTGCCATAGTAGGAGTGGTAGTATTCGCGCTGGCATTTTATTCTTCACTTACCATTTCAGAAACCCACGACAGAGATCTTGAATTTACAGAATAATTTAAATTGTTTAATAAATAATATATTGATAATCCTTGTTTTGGATGTAATAATTAAGTTATAATCAATAATTTATTAATTTTTATATTGATTTTTGTTGCGAGTAATTAATATTTGTTTAACTTTGGGAAGTAACTAAAACTTTATTTTTAATCAAAACTAAACTACATGAACATTATGAAAAATGCTAAAAAACTGAGAAAACAAGACTTGAAAAATATTACTGGAGGAGTAAGCGGTAAGCCGGATTTATCTCTTTGCGGATGCAGCTGTTCTGGATCTGTAACTGGTCCTGATTATTGCTCAACATACATAGGCTGTCCACAGGTTTATACTTGTGGTGAGATCTAAGAAATTATTTCAATACGAAATAAACATTTCCACATTTAATATGCAAAAGCCTTTTGAAACTCCAAAAGGCTTTTGTTGTTCAAAGGTTTAGGCTGGATCTTATTATTTCCTTATCCCCCCAAAGCCACTACTGAAATCTGAGCTGAGGTAATGGAAGAAGTTCTGGTGTAATCAGTAGTAAGTTTGAAAGTATCACCAGGGTTTAAATATACTACATAGGTGAAATTCTGATTAGTTGATTGTGTTCCAGGAAGATATCCGTTGATTATAATATTTACGACAATGTTGTTGACTAATAAGCTAACAGCCGATGATCCATCAGTTGGATTATTCATACTGACATCTTTGTTTACGGTTGCTGTAATTTGATAATATCCCTGTTTTAAAGCTGTATATAAACCGGTAGCTGAGGCATAAGTAAAATTATTAAGAAGCGGATTGGTATTAAAAATAACAGTTGCTTGTAAGTTCGCAGCAATATTAGAGCTTTTTGTTGTTTTACTTCCTATTACCGAAGTGCTGGGAATAAATAAACTGCTTTTTACTTTTAATACCCCGTTGGGATCTGTAACGACCAATTTGTCTGTAGAATCAGTACTGATGTTTGAATTGATATCCCTTATTCTGATATTTCCACTGGCCACATCAATAGACTCTGTAGGCTGTGCTGTCTTTATACCTATCTGTGAAAAGGCAAGTCCAGGCAGTAATATAAATGACAGGTTTACAATTGTTTTTTTCATTTGTTGTTTTTTAGAAATAAAAATCATTCTGATTGCGAATTTATATAATACCTTCGAAAACGTAATAATAAAAACATACATCAAATATACATCACTTATCTATGATTTATTAATAGGTGCTTTTTTTGAATAATGATGTACATGAAGAGAAACAACTAGATCAAGAAAAAAATATAAACGACAGAGATAATTATCCTATAATATAGACCAGACTTCCTGTACTGATAACAACCCATAGAATTACTGCGACTAATAAAGGTTTTAATCCTATTGATCTCAACGTTTGAATAGAAAGGGTAGAACCAATGAAAAATAAGGTCAGATTCAATCCTGATTTTGCCAAAACTGTAATGGAAGCACTGAAACGGTCAAGAAACGGGAAGTAAGTATTCAAAAGAATCGCCACAATAAAATAACCAATAAACCACGGAATCTTTATTTTGGAATCCTTACTTTTAAAAATAAACATGGTAATCAACGAAACAGGGATGATCCATAAAGCACGGGCGAGTTTTACTGTAGTTGCAATTTTCAAAGCTTCATCTCCATACTTACCGGCGGCACCTACTACAGAACTTGTATCATGAATTCCTACTGCACACCAGAGTCCAAACTGTTCCTGGGAAAGATTCAGAAGATGCCCTACGGCAGGGTAAATGAATAATGCAATAGAATTTAGGGTAAAGACGATCGCCAGGGCAAGAGAGATCTGCTTGGTGCTTGGTTTAATAATAGGAGATACTGCTGCAATTGCGCTCCCTCCACAAATAGCTGTTCCAGCAGAGAGAAGATAGGATAAAGGTCTTTCCAGTTTAAATGCTTTTCCCAGCAAATACCCCAGAATCATGACTGTAAAAATACTTACAACCGTTAATAGTAAACCTTCTTTTCCTGCGTGAAGTGCTTCATCCAGTTTCAGCCCGAATCCCAGCCCAACAATTGAAATCTGCAACAGCAAATGGATATAATGATGCAGATGTTTTTCAAAAGGATTTCCTATGAGAACAGCCAGTACAAATCCTAAAATCAGGGCTATAGGTGAAGATATAAATGGTGTAAGACATAAAACTGCCAATACAATAAAAAAAACTTTCCGTATCGTTTCATTTTGAATGAAATCTTTCATAATGCGAATTTTTAAAATCTGCACCAAAATTCCGGAAAATAGTATTACAAAGTAAATCGTATTTTGTTATATTGGATAACTAGAAGTTATATCTTTGCTTATCACTTATCACTTATCACTTATCACTTATCACTTATCACTTATCACTTATCACTTATCACTTATCATTTATCATTTATCACCTGTCATTCTGCAAATCTCAGGAAAAGTTTGATAAGTTCAGACTGGTCTCCTTTAGGTAATATAAAATGAAAATCTCTTTCAATACTGAAATTTTTAATATCAATAACGGTCAATATATTGTTTTTAAGCTCATTCAGGATGGTGCTGATGGAAAGAAATGCCATACATTCCGAATGAAGAAGATAATTTTTAATACTTTCACTGCTTCCCAGCTGCATGACGGTATTCAGCTCATGGATATTAATTTCTTTTTCTCTGAGTCTGTTTTGTATAAACTCTAAAGTCCCGGAACCTTGCTCTCTGAAGATAAGATCCAGTTGATAGAGATCTTTTAAGTTTAAAGTTTTATGAGCAAGAGGATGATCTGACTTTGCTGCCAAAACAATTTCATCCGGCTTAAAAGTTTTATATTCAAAATAAGAAGACTGCGATTCTCCTTCAATGATACCCAGATCAATCTTTTCTTCTTTTAAAAGCGTTGAGATCGTTTCTGTATTTCCTGTAAGAAGTTCAATCTTAATATCTCTGTAATACGAATTGAATTTGGCTAAAATTTCCGGTAAAATATACTGTGCTACAGTTGTACTTGCCCCGATAATCAATTTTCCTTTATGCTGCTGACTGATCTGGCTGATCTCAAATTCCATGTCACGGTAGATATTTCTGATCTTCTCTGCATGCTCAAACAAAATTTTTCCGCTTTGGGTCAGTTGGATAGAAGTTCCTTTACGGTCAAATAATTTAGCGCCTATCTGAGTTTCAATCTCTTTAATATGTTTAGTAACAGCGGGTTGTGAAATATGCAGCTCTTCTGAAGCCTTAGTGAAGCTTAATCGCGTAGCCACCGTGTGGAAAACTTTTAATCTGTAATCGAACATGGGAGTAAAATTACGAATTAAAGTTGGAAATGGAGTGAGGGAATTGGTGAGTTTGAGAGTTGGAGAATTCGAGAGTTTTCGGGTTTCGGGATGCGAAATACGTACTTCGCATCCCTAAACCCGAAACCTTTATAAAAAATCCGAAATAGATCTGTCCTGCTGGTTTTCAAACCTACTGTTTTTTGCCTCTCCAATCTTCTGTTTTGTATAAATACTGTTATGTCCTGAGAGAAGATAAGAAACTACACAGGCGATGGCTACATACACACCAGATTCTGCTCCGAACAATTCAATTCCCATCAGCATACAGGCTAGTGGAGTATTGGTTGCTCCGGCAAATACAGCCACAAATCCCATTCCTGCCAATAATCCGAAAGGCAGAGGAATAAACAGAGACAAAGCACTGCCTAATGTAGCTCCGATAAAGAACAAAGGAGTAACTTCCCCACCTTTGAATCCAGCTGAAAGCGTCACAATCGTAAAGATCATTTTTAAAGCAAAATCATACAACGGAAGCTGCTTTTCAAAAGATTCTGCAATCACAGGAATTCCTAATCCAATATAGCGGGTTGTGTCCATTGCAAAAACGGCAAGTGCAATAATAATTCCTCCCACAACGGGACGAAACGGAGGATATTTGATTTTTGATTTGAAAACAGAACCCATCCAATGAATTATTTTGCTGAAAGCAGCGGCACAGATTCCGAAGGCTATTCCTGCAAGAATACTGTAGAGGATTGGCAGCAGTTCAAGTTTGGGTATAAAATCAATATGATAATGGGTGTGTTGTACATTCCAGAGATTGGTAGCCCAGTCCGCCAGAATTGCAGAAGCAAATGCCGGAAAGATAGCATTGTAGCGAATTCTTCCCATCAGAAAAACCTCAAGACCAAAAACAGCGCCGGCCAGTGGAGTTCCGAATACAGAACCAAATCCAGCTGCAATAGCTGCAATAATCAATATTTTTCTTTCGTTTCTGTCAAGTTTAAAAGGTCTGGTAAGCTGGTCGGCAATAGCCCCTGCCATTTGAAGTGCGGTTCCTTCACGGCCTGCTGAACCTCCGAAAAAATGAGTTACAATTGTCCCCAGATAAACAAAAGGTGCCATTTTGAAAGGAATGATTCCCTTAGGCTCATGGATTGTATCAATCAGCAAATTGTTTCCGGCCTCAACATCTTTTCCGAAATAATAATAGAGAAGTCCTATCAGAAATCCTGCAACAGGAAGTAAAGCAATCAGCCATAAATGATTTTCCCTGAAGTTCGTTGCCCATTCCAATGACTGAAGAAACCCTGCAGAAGCTGTTCCTGCCAAAGCACCAATAATGATACTGATACACAACCATTTTAAAATATAGAGAAACGCCGGAAATTTTCTGAAGAAAAAATGAGTGTGAAAAACTGCTTTTTTAACAAGTGTTGGTTGACTTTTTGACATAATACTCCTGATTAGTTATTTGTTAATAATCTTTTAATCAGGCGTCATCAGCTTTTGTAAAGCGGTTGGGTAAGGAAGAACACCATTTCCTTTGATAGTGCAAATATAAAAAGAAGAATTTGTTTTTCAAAAAGAATTTCTTGTTTGCTGGTTGTTTTTGGGCTACTGATTACCCAGAAACTTTAAATCTTAAACTTTGAACATTTAACATTTAACTTTCATCCTTAAACTCTCAAACCCAAACTCCGCATCTCACGTATTACAAAAAAGGCTTCATCTCATCTTCAATCTGTGTTCTCAGCTCCATCAGGCGCTTTGCATATATTTCCTGTTGTTTCTCTTCTTCTGTTTCCGGTGTCCATTTCGGTACAGGCAGCTTTTTTCCATTTTCATCTACAGCTACAAAAACGATGATACAGTGGGTTTTTTTCTCAAAGTTTGGCTGTTTCAGGTTTCTTGAAAAGACATTAATGGCGATATGCATGCTTGAAGTTCCGGTATAGATCACCTGTGCGTCTACTTTTACAACTTCACCAATTTTAATGGGATCATAAAAACGGATTCCACCTACATATACTGTGACAGAATAATTACCGCTCCAGGTTGTCGCGCATGCATAACCGGCCTGGTCAATCCATTTCATGACACTTCCTCCATGTACATTTCCTCCGTAATTAACATCTGAAGGTTCCGAAATAAACTGAAAAGTAATAGGCTTGTTCTGCATCTTTATAAAATTTGAATAAAGTTATTTAATAATTTCCAAAGTTTTAGATTAAATCCTACTTTTGAAAGACGAAACTTTCAATGAAAGGGAATTTTAACCAATAACAGATTTAGCAACAGTAATGAAGAAAGTATTTTATCTCAACACCTGTGATACCTGCAGAAAAATTTTAGCCCAATTTGATCTTACAGACTGGGAACTTCGCGAAATAAAAAAAGAACCTGTCACGAAAGAGGAATTGGCAGAAATGCATAAGAAAACAAAATCATACGAAGCATTGTTCAGCAAAAAATCTACTCAGATCAAATTGAGAGGACTGGATGTGAAATCACTGACAGAAAAAGATTTTAAAGAATTATTGCTGGATCACTATACATTCCTTAAAAGACCTGTCTTTATAACAGACAAAGAGATTTTTGTTGGAAATGATAAAAAGAATGTGGAAGAATTGCAGAAGTTCTTTGGGGTAAATGAATAAATTTAACCGGAGACTGATTTTGCAAATAATAAACCTTACAGGTTTTTAAGACCTATAAGGTTTGGATATAAACCCAAAAGAGGCTGTGAACAAATCACAGCCTCTTTTTTGCTATTTTTTTCAATTATACAAAAGGAGCTTTCACCACTTTTGCAGGAATGTTCTTGTTTCTTACCTGAATAAAGATCTCAGACCCTAATTTGAAGTGAGGTTTGTCCACATAAGCAAGGCCCAAACCTAGTTTTTTCATTGGAGACTGTGTTCCTGAAGTTACTTTTCCGATTACGTTTCCTTCTGCATCCACTACAGGATAGTCGTGTCTTGGAACTCCTTTATCTGTAAGTTCAAAACCTACTAATTTTCTTGTAATACCTTCTTCTTTCTGTTTTGCGAAAACATCTTTAGAAACGAAGTCTTTATCAAACTTAGTGATCCATCCTAAACCAGCTTCAATAGGAGAGGTAGTATCATCGATATCATTTCCGTACAGACAGAATCCTTTTTCTAATCTTAAAGTATCTCTGGCAGCCAATCCGCAAGGAATCATTCCTTCTTCTTTACCAGCTTCCATTACAGCATCCCAAAGTTTTTCAGCACTGGCATTGTTGAAATAAATCTCAAAACCTCCGCTTCCTGTGTATCCGGTGTTTGAAATGATCACATTATTTTCTCCTGCAACACTTCCTACAGTGAAATGATAGTAAGGGATTTCTGAAAGGTTTACATCTGTAAGTTTTTGAAGGATTTCAGTAGCTTTAGGCCCCTGAACTGCCAATAAAGACATCTCATCAGAAGCGTTGGTCATTTTAGCTCCGAAAGTGTTATATTTTGAAATATGATTCCAGTCTTTGTCGATGTTGGATGCATTTACTACCACAAAATATTTGTCATCTTCCATTTTGTAAACGATAAGGTCATCTACAATTCCTCCGTTTTCGTTCGGAAGACAAGAATACTGTGCTTTTCCGTTTTCAAGAGCATCTACATTATTGGTAGTTACCAATTGTAAAAGATCTTTTGAGCCTGGTCCTTCGATGAAAAACTGTCCCATGTGGGAAACATCAAATAATCCTGCTTTTTCTCTTACGGCAAAGTGCTCTTCTGTAACCCCTGAGTATTGAACAGGCATTTCAAAACCTGCGAAAGGTACGATCTTAGCTCCCAAAGAAACATGTTTGTCGTACAAGGCTGTTTTCTTCATATTTAATTTTTATTTCTTTATTTTAAAACTGTTAAAAGTCTCATTGAATAAGGTCATATAGTTTCCGTTCCAGAACTTCTGGCCACAATTGATGGAAACTAAATATAAGTTTTTGTCTTTCTGAAAAGCTTTGGTGATCCAGAACAGCTTCTCTTTTTCATCGAAATGTTCATAGAAATATTCTGTATACCCTTTCTGGCTCTTCTTTTCTTTTACTTTTTTCTCTTCATCATGGGATTGATAAAGGGCCAGGATGAATTTTTTTACTTCTTCCTTGGGCAGCGGAAGATCATGGTATTCCGAAATGGTAATAGCTCCGATCTGGCTGGTAGGGAAAATGTTGATAATCTCGCTGTCATTAGTGGATTTCCAGCCTTCAGGAACATTGATAGAGTAATTTGGAGTGTCAAATACACCTGCTTTTTGGGCAAAAAACAGACTTCCTGTCAAAAGAGCAGAAAAGAACAATATTTTTTTCATCATTAAAAATGGTGTTTATATTCTTCGAGGATGATTTTAAACCATTCCGTAAAATTTTCAGGATGTTCGGAAATTTCCTTGTCCAGCTCTTCCATGGAAATGAATCTTACTTCTTCCACTTCTTCTTTATTTAAATTGAAATCAGCTTCATGACTTCCCACAAACACATGATCCACCTCGTGTTCCCACAGACCACCGCCTACATCTGCTTTGTAAATAAAATTGAATTTTTCTGAAAGTTCCGCTTCAATTCCCAGTTCTTCCTTCAGCCTTCGTACCGCTCCTTCCTTATAAGTTTCCCCTTCTCGCGGGTGTGAGCAAACCGCATTGGTCCATTGGTTGGGAGAATGATACTTCCCTGAAGCCCTTTTCTGAAGAAGCATTTCTCCTTTACTGTTGAAAAGAAATACAGAAAAAGCACGGTGTAACAGGCCATTGATGTGAGCCTGCTGTTTTTCCATCAGTCCTAAAATTTCATCTTCAGGGTTTACTAAAACGACAAATTCTTCCATTCCTACAAATGTAAGAGTAATAAATGTATTTTGGAAATTTTTAGATAAACATCATGCTTTTTATAATAATGATAACAAGATAAAGGGAAACATAAAAAGTAACGGGTAAAATTATCATTCTCCGATTTGTTTTATCTGTAATCCTGATTTACTTTGAGGTTGTTTAAACTTTATATTCATTATTTTAACCACAAAAGACACAAAAGTTTTAAACACTTAAGTTTTCAGAACCAAGCCTTATGCTTAATATGTACACTCAGGTTTTGCGAAAATCTTTGCCTATTGAGCGAAGTCGAAATATTCCTCTTGTGTGAACTTTTCTGCGGTATCATTTTAAATTAAAACCTTTTGTGACTTTTGTGGTTGGGTAAAGTTTTAACAACTTTTTATTAAAAGAAAATTAAAAACGAAAAATTTTAACCATTTGCAGTTAAATAACGAATAAAATATTGATATTATTCTTTAAATAATAGTTTTTATAGTAAAATATTAACATAAAGCGAGATTATCATGCCTGATAGTTGTAAAAACGCTAACTTTGTTACTTAATATTTAATGATGGAATTAGAATACATTGAACACATTAGTCCTATTCTAAAGGATGGAATAAAAAATTACTTAATAGATATCGACGGAACCATTACTGATGACGTTCCCAATGAAGAGCCCGAAAGAATGGTTACCTGCGAACCATATCCTGATGCCCTGGAAACGATCAACAGATGGTATGACGAAGGACATCAGATCTGCTTTTTTACTTCAAGAACCGAAAATCTGAAACAAATCACAATCGACTGGCTGGATAAGAATGGCTTCAAATACCACAGCGTGCTTTGCGGAAAACCTAGAGGAGGAAATTATCACTGGATAGACAACCACCTGGTAAGAGCTACAAGATACAAAGGAAGATTTACGGATTTGGTAGAAAAACAAGTAACCATTGAAGTATTCAAAGAAGACGGAGAATAAAAATATAATTCAAAGATTTAAAGATTAAATGCGAACCTGTTCCTTTAATTTTTAAATCTTTCATTTTTTAATATACTTGATATTTTATGAAAGTTTTAGCAAACGACGGCCTGGATCAATCTGGAATAGATGCATTGACAGAAAAAGGCTTTGAAGTGATCACTACAAAAGTTCCACAGGAGTTTTTAGTAGATTATATTAATGAACACAAAATCCGCACATTATTGGTTAGAAGTGCTACACAGGTAAGAAAAGATATTATAGACGGATGTCCGTCCATCGACATTATTGGGAGAGGAGGTGTTGGTATGGATAATATTGACGTAGATTATGCAAGAGAAAAAGGAATCCATGTGATCAATACCCCTTCAGCTTCTTCGGAATCTGTGGCGGAGCTTGTTTTTGCCCATTTGTTTTCCGGGGCAAGATTCCTTCAGGATTCGAACAGAAGAATGCCGGTTGTAGGAGATACTGAATTTGCAGGTCTTAAAAAAGCATATGCTGCAGGTATCGAATTGAGAGGAAAAACCATTGGAATTGTAGGAATGGGAAGGATCGGTCAGGAAGTGGCAAGAATTGCTTTAGGACTTGGGATGAGAGTGGTTGCTGCTGATAATAATGTAGGAAGAGCAAGTATCAAAGTGAAATTTTACAACAATCAGTTCATCAATGTTGATATCGAAACAGAGCCGTTACAGGATGTTTTAAAACATTCAGATTTCATTACTTTACACGTTCCTGCACAGAAGGACGGTTACATGATCGGAAAGAATGAATTTGAAATCATGAAAGACGGAGTGGCTATTGTAAACTGTTCAAGAGGTGGGGTTATTGATGAAGCGGCTTTAATTGAGGCTTTGGACTCAGGCAAAGTAAGATTTGCCGGATTAGATGTTTTCATTAATGAGCCAACACCATCCAAAGAAATTCTTACTCATTCCAAAATCTCTCTTACCCCGCACACAGGAGCCTCTACTCTTGAAGCACAGGATCGAATAGGGCTTTCCCTTGCAGAGCAGATTTCAAGTATCTTACAGATTCAATAATTTGAAATGGATCATAAATAAAAGCACCTCGGTCTGCTAACCGAGGTGCTTTTTTATTTTAAACTGTTGTTTGCAGACTAGATATTTTTGCTTTTCAGCAAATCTCTGATCTCCATCAGTAATTTTTGATCTTCTGTAGGTCCGGCAGGAGCTGGAGCCTCTTTTTTGTTTACTTTATTGGCGAATTTAATGATCCAGAAAAGAACCATCGCAATACAAAGAAAACTGATTACTGCGGAAATAAAATTTCCATAAGCAACACCATTCCATGAAAGTTTTGAAATGTTTTCTGCACCGGCTGCTTTTAATGCCGGGTTGAGTATCAGAGGAGTGATTACATCTTCCACTAAAGAGGAAACAATTTTACCAAATGCTGCCCCAATGATCACACCGACAGCAAGATCGAGAACATTACCCTTAAAGGCAAACTCTTTAAATTCTTTTACAAATCCCATAATTTATATTTTTTTAATTAGCATAAACACAAAAATATAATTAAAAAATGTAAAAAACACTACGTTTTTATAGTTTTTTGTTCCCAAAATATTGAATTTTATGCAGAATTTCTATCATCTGTTTTAATGAATATGCCAACATTATATCAATACATTATTTCATTAATGATGACTTTTTATTTTTATTAATGACGTGATATCATAATAAAAAATCTTTTGTAATTTGCTTAAAAGTTTGTTTTACCTATGAAAGTTTTCACCGCAGAACAGATACGCAGCTGGGATCAGTTTACCATCTCCCATGAGCCTGTTTCTTCTATTCAATTAATGGAAAGAGCTTCAATGGCTGCAGCTCATTGGATTTCGGAGCACTGTAAAAACCATAAGAAACTTGCTGTATTCTGTGGTAACGGAAATAACGGAGGTGACGGCCTGGCTGTCGCAAGAATACTTTATCTGAAAGGTTTTGATGTGGATGTATTTGTTGGTGATTCCAAAAGGAAATTTTCAGAAGATGCTTCTGTAAATTTGAAAAGACTTCGCGATTTGTCGGGAATTTCGGTCAGAAAATTGAGCCCCGGTGAACACTATAATTTCGATGAGAAAACAATTATTGTAGATGCTCTTTTTGGAACAGGATTATCCAGACCATTGGAAGGAGATAATAAAAAGCTTGTTGAACAATTGAATAATAAAAAAAATAGTAAAATATCCATCGATATCCCTTCAGGATTGTCTGCAGATGGAATATTTGATGATAGTTCTGTTATTCTGAAAGCTGATTATACGTTGACTTTCCAATGTTGGAAAAGAACCTTTCTTCATCCTGAAACCGGAAAATATACAGGAAAAGTAGTACTGCTGGATATTGATTTAAGTAAAACATACGCAGAAACAACCGGTTCTGATTACTCTGTGATTGATGATCAGCTGATTGGTTCGATATTCATTCCGAGACAGGAATTTTCTCATAAAGGAACTTATGGTAAGGCAGTTATCGTAGGAGGCAGCTACGGAAAAATAGGAGCTGCAGTGCTGGCAACACGATCGGCGTTGAAAACAGGGGCAGGGCTTACCTTTACACTCGCTCCGGAATGTGGGTATGACATTTTGCAGCTCTCTTGTCCTGAGGCCATGTTTATAAAAGGAGGGGATACATTTATATTCAATTTTGAGACTGATAAAGATGTTACCTGTGGTGTAGGACCCGGTTTGGGAACTCATTCCGGAACAGAGAAAAGCTTTTTGAGTTTTTTGAAAAGCCATTCTCAGCCGTTGGTTCTGGATGCAGATGCGTTGAATATTATTTCAAAAGATCAGAAGAATTTGAAACTGATTCCCAAAAAATCAATCATAACCCCTCATCCGAAAGAGTTTGAGCGACTTTTCGGAAATACAGACAATTCTTTTAAAAGACTTGAACTGGCTAGAAAAAAGGCAAAAGAACTTAATCTTTATATCATTCTGAAAGATCATCACACGCAGATCATTACTCCGCATGGGAAGGTATTTTACAATATAACGGGAAATGCAGGGCTGGCAAAGGGCGGAAGCGGAGATATTCTTACCGGAATTCTTACTTCGCTGCTGGCCCAGAAATATTCCGAGGAAGAGACTTGTATTCTTGGTGTGTGGTTACATGGCAGAGCTGCGGATGTAGCTTCAGAAAAGCATTCAAAAGAATCGATGCTGCCTACTGATGTTATTGATGCGTTGGGGACTGTTTTTGAGGAACTGAACAGGAAAGCAGAAAGGAATCTGTAATAAGGCGAACAGACAAAGAAGTCAATGATTTTAAAATATTTAAAAAGGCAAATCTGTATTTTACAAATTTGCCTTTTTATTTTTTTATTGCTGAATAAAACGTTTAGTCTTCAATTATTCCGGCTTTGCGTTCTCTTCTTCTGTGATTTTAAATTTCTTGGAAACAATCATGATGACAACCCCTGCAATCATAAAAGGAATTGAAAGAACCTGACCTGTATTCAGACCTCCAATCTGGATAAACTCATCTCCCTGTGGCTCTTTAAGGAACTCTACAAAGAATCTGATAGCCCAAAGAATGATAAAGAACAGACCGAATAACCATCCCTGCTGATATTTTTTATCTGTTTTTCTGTAAAGTACCCACAATAAAATAAAGAGAAGAACATATCCTGCTGCCTCAAATAACTGGCTTGGATAACGGGGTACAGTAAGACCATACTCACTGCTCTGCTGCGGGAAAAGAAGAGCAAACGGAGAGTTGGGATCAGCTGGTTTACCAACAATTTCAGAGTTGAAAAAGTTCCCCATTCTTACAAATGCTCCTCCTAAAGCTACTACAATACCCAATCTGTCATATACCCAGAAAGGATTTTTCTTAATAATTTTAAATGAATAATACAGCGTAGTGAAAATCAAAGCAATGGTAGCTCCGTGGCTTGCCAATCCTGAAAATCCTGTAAACTTAAACCCGTTTTTTGTGCTGATGGGTAAAAATACGCTCCAGAAATCTTCTTTAAATAATTCCGGCTGATAAAAGATAACATGTCCTAATCTTGCTCCCAGAATAGTCCCGATTAATGTCCATGTGAACAGAGGTTCAAGGTATTTTTGATTCACATTATCAATCTTAAAGATTCTCATCATTAAAACATAGCCGAAACCAAATGCAAAAACAAACATCAAACTATAAAAGTGAAGCGTAAATGATCCAATGTGAATACCCTTTGAAGGATCCCATATTTTAAAAGAAGTTTTAAGCTCTACTTTATCAGAATCAGTGATAGGTTTTACAGATTTTACAGCATATTTAAAAGTGGTGATGTTTTCTTTGGTAACACCGGTATCAATCAGTTTAAAATTTTTATCGAAAAACTGATATTTTGAATCTTTGTACTTTGCTAAAGTGGAAGCTCCATAATTATAATAAGCAGGTTCAAAACTAGATTCATTAAGGATGACAACAAAAGACTGGTTCTTATCTGATTCTCTGTCCGGAAAAGCCGTAAGGTCTCCCATCTCTGTAGTAGAATAGATTTTTACAGGAATATTGCTTCCATTGATATCTAAAGTTCCGTCAGATAAACCCCCAGGGTATTCCTGTGCAAAAAGAAGCTGCGTTGTAAACGCAAACAGCACAAGATAAATTCTGAAAAAGATAGTATTCATTTTTCTATTGATTTAATAGTTTGATTATTGACATTTATGTTTGGGTGGAACAGGATCATAACCGCTTCCTCCCCAAGGATGGCATCTTAAAATTCTTTTAAATCCCAGCCAGAAACCTTTAAAAACACCATGTACCTGAAGGGACTCAATCATATAATGAGAACAGGTAGGTTCGTAACGGCAGTTTTTGGGAAGTAAGGGCGAGATGAACCATTGGTAAAATTTGATCAAAATTACCAGCGGAAATGTAATGATTTTATTGAATGTAAGTTTCAAAACAATGCAAAAATAGGGTAAAAAAATGAAAATTAGTTTAAATTTGTTATAAGTTTCGGAGATCAGAAATCCGGACATTGATCTTAAAAAAAGAATTACTTTGAATCAAAATATTCCATTAGCTGAAAAATTAAGACCTAAAACCCTTAACGATGTATTGGGACAGGAGCACCTTACCGGCGATAAAGGAACAATCAGAAAAATGATTGAAAATAATACCCTCAATTCACTGATATTCTGGGGACCTCCCGGAACAGGAAAAACTACGCTGGCTGAAATTATCTCAGAACATTCTGGGAGGAAGTTTTATAAACTTTCGGCAGTTTCTTCAGGGGTAAAAGACGTAAGGGATGTAATTGAAGATGCCAAAAAACAGAATCTGTTCTCTGGGAAATCACCTATCTTATTTATTGATGAGATTCACCGGTTTAATAAGTCGCAGCAGGATTCATTATTACATGCAGTAGAGAAAGGATGGATTGTTTTGATTGGAGCAACTACCGAGAATCCAAGTTTTGAGGTGGTCTCGGCACTCCTGTCAAGAAGCCAGGTCTATGTTTTAAAAGCCTTAAGCTACGAAAAGCTGGAGGAGCTAATTGATATCGCTTCAGAAAGATACAATAAAGATGAAGGAACAGATTTTACAATCCTTGAAAAAGAAGCTTTCATCCAGTATTCCGGCGGTGATGCGAGAAAACTGATCAATTCCGTAGAACTGGTTTTGAATCAATATAAAAATTCCGGGACAACAGAAATTATTAATTCTGATGTACTGGAAGTTTTGCAGGAGACAATGGCTCTTTATGATAAAAACGGAGAACAGCATTATGATATCATTTCAGCTTTTATCAAATCTATGCGTGGAGGTGATCCGAACGGAGCGGTGTATTGGCTGGCCAGAATGATTGCCGGAGGAGAAGATATTAAGTTTATTGCAAGGAGAATGCTTATTTTGGCAGCTGAAGATGTGGGTTTGGCTAATCCCAATGCTTTGGTGGTTGCCAACAGCTGTTTTCAGGCGATTAATGTAATCGGGAATCCTGAAGCAAGGATTATATTAAGTGAAACAGCGGTGTATCTGGCGGTTTCACCTAAAAGCAATTCTGCATATATGGCTATCAATGAGGCTTTAGCTTTGGTAAAACAGACGGGAAATCTGCCTGTGCCGCTTCATTTGAGAAATGCGCCTACCAAACTAATGAAAGATCTGGATTATGGAAAAGAATATAAATATGCCCATTCCTACGAAGGAAACTTTGTAGAACAGGATTTTCTTCCGGAAGAAATAAGAAATGTCAAACTGTACGAACCGGGAAATAATGCTACGGAGAAGAAAATCTATGAGGAACTCAAGAAAAAATGGAACAATAAATATTAAAATAAAAAGGATGCTGTTTTTTAGCATCCTTTTTTATAGTATTCAATTATTCGGTAGTATAAATAAATAATGTTTTCTTACCGTTATAATCTTTTGTTTCTGTCCTTTTTTTGATTTCAGGATAGATCATAGTGTTGGTATCCGTAAATTCATATCCTTCAATAAATACCGGATTGTCTGCCGGAATATTGTATTGTACGTTGATGGACGATAATGGCATTCTGTCCAGAATATTTTCTCCGTTTTTGAACTTATATTCGGTAACTCCTTTTGTAAAAACAGAACTGTATTTTTTTAAACTTTGGGGAAAGCCTGAGGGAGTATTGTATACTTTTAAAACCTGTAATGCGTTCTTTTTTGTATTGAATAATTCTACTGTCCCAATGGCGTTATCAGCCACTGCGAACTTCACAGCAGGATTTTTTTGCTGGGCAAATAGAGCAGCTGAGGACAGGAGTAAAAAAGAATAGAGTAATTTTTTCATAATCAGAATATGTAACTGTTAAAAACGTGATAAATATAGTTATTTTTTGTAAAATTTGAATAAAATATTGAATTGTTTTAAATATTATTTAGAAATAAAAACTTTTACCATTATTGTTAGTCTGTGCTTTCTTCCTTTTTATCTTTTTTATCCACCATATTTCTGATCATGTTTTTCAGGCGCTGAAAAGTGAAAGAGCTTAGCAATAAAATAATTCCGAGAATAATAAAGGCGCTGATTCTTGAAATATTATCCATCTGCCACACATCGTAACCATAAAGTTTTAATACCATAAGGCCTACCAATGCAAAGCCAATCTTGTTGTATTCCTGAATATTCTTTTTCAAGCCGGTATAAATAAAGATGCTGGCAAGAATTGTCCATATAATAGGAAGATAAAGAATATTGAAATGTTCACTTGCTTTGTAAGAATGAGGAAGGTCATTGGAGGTCATTAAAATATAAGCATGATGAAATTCGCAACTTACAGAGATAATGAGTGCTAAAGATAGCATCCAGTAAGAAACCTGTTGTTTGTGGAACGCTGAAGAAGGAATAATCCTGTACCATACATATATAAAAGGAATCCATTGTAGCAGATGCAGGAAATAAAAACTTAAATGGAGTGTCTTTGTTAAGATAGCCGTCACAACGGGAAGCGTAGATACAGAGGTGTTTATTGCAATCAGGAAAAAAAACAGATACATCAGTATATTTTGGATGTCGTTTCTGATGTTCAGTAGTTTTCTGAAAAGCAATAAAACAAAAATATAATAAATACTGAATAAAAGTCCTGTGCTGGCAACGGCTGACCATGGCATTTCTGAAACATGGTACGTAATCTCAAGAAGGAAAGCGATGTAAATGACCCCATAGCTAATCACCGTAATAAGATCTTCAAAAAAGTTACTCTCTTTTCCATTGGACTCTTTGGAGAAGTTCCTTAATAAATACAAATTAATTATTATGGAAACAATGGTAAACGAACTGGTGATAAACGGAGGATTGAATATGATATTGAGATCTTTTGTTTCAAAATAATCAGTCCATGTTACGAGCTGGGCAATCATCACTAATGGAAACAGGATATAAAAGAAAATCTTGAAAATCTTCTGACCGGTTTTTTTCCAGATAAAAAGAAGAAGAGTAGTTTCTATTGCCCAAATGCTGGTAATGAGGTGGGTTTTAAACTGAATAGCAACTGCAATTGTAATAAGACTGGTAACAAGTCCTGCGAATACGGAATAGGCAACTCCGGAATCTTTCCGTTTATATTCTCTAAACAGCAGAACAGAATTGACAGCAGTAAAGATAAGAGGAAAAATAATGGGAGGTTCGTATTTTAATGTATCAAAAATATAAAGCAGCCCCAGAATACTTGAAAAATTAGCGAGAGCAAGTATTAAAATATCTGAGGTTGAAAGTATATTTCTTTTGAAATAGTCATTCAGGGCAAAAATGTAGAAAATTGCATAACTGATAAGATAAAAGGTGATGTTTAAAAGCTCAGGGCTTTTATGAGTCCAGGATAGAAGATAACCTGTGGTAAAAATATAAGCTGTCCATCCCACGCTTTTCCAGTGCTGCAGAAAAGAGGCGGCCAGCATTCCGGTATTTAAAAGAGTAATATAAATAAAAAGGAAAAGATAGTTACTTTGTCCTGTGCTTATCATGAGAGGAGCTGCAAAACCTCCTATGAGCGAAAAGATAATCAGTACTTCACTTTTATAATAATAGGATAGAATAATAGAGGCTGCAGTAATCAGTACCGTGATGATAAATGCCGTATTCTGGGTAAACAGATGGTATTCACGGAAGGCAATGGTGGCAGTGAAATACAGAACAGCAACACCACCTCCTGTAATGATGGAAGAAAAGGCCTGGTAATTTTTTCTGAGAAAATGGGCGGTTATGATAATTCCTGCACCGGTACAAAAACCAATTCCTGCTCTTGCTGCTTCACCAATCCAGTTTTTATCAATGGCATATTTTACAAAATAACCGATTCCGAGAACAAGTGTGAAAATACCAATAATGGTAAGCGCATTTTGTTTTAAAAAATCAAAAACAGGAGTGAGCCGGTCTTTTTGACCTGTTGTTGGAAGTTTTTCACTTTCTTCGCCGTGCTTTATGTTTTCAAAATGAACCTGTTGAGGCTGTCCTTGTTGTGGGATAAATGTCTCTTCCGTTGAAGTTTTCTCAGAGATTACTTCAGTCTGAGCCGGAGGGATATTATTGATTTTATAATTAAGATCTGAAATCTCCTTCTCCAATTTTCTGATTTTGGTATTCAGATTATTGAAAATAATGAAGATAATTATAAAGATGATGACCGCAACAAATTCATTCATTTCATTAGTTTTATCAAATATAAAGAAATGTTTTGTATGCTATTAAAAAAATTAACCCATCGTGGTATAAACGATGGGCTAAATGGTATAGATAACTAACAATATGTTTTTACTAGTTTGATACTTTATAAATGTAGAAGGATGCAATACTGGATCCTAATAATCCTGCTGAAACAATACCGGAATCTACAATTCCGAAAGATACTTTGTCACCTGCCTGAAATGAATACAAAGAATTAATACTGGAATCGGAAAGTGTTAAGTTAACTGCTAATGCAAGATTAACACCGCTGAACGGACGTGTGTCTATAAGAGTTGTTATTCCGGATCTGGTTCTTGCAATTGCGATACCAGGAGCTCCTGATAATAAAGAAGCTTGTAATCCTGTTCCATATCTGAATGCGAACCCAACAGCATATACTCCAGTGGATGGAATATTATAAGAACCGTCAGCATTGGTAAACAAAGCAGCGCTTCCTATAGTTCTATCAGTTTGTACAAAGCTTACAGGTTGAAAATCAGAAGGTAAAACTCCTAGATTCAAGAGCGTTATACCTGTTGTTTTTTTTGCGGAATAGACAGAAGTATTGGTTCCTGCAGCGGCTGTTATTAAGGATGGATCCATGGAGAAAACCTGATTAGTTCCCTGATTGAGTGCTAAAATTTGATATCCCGGTAGTGCTGTAGCTGCAGGGGTAACACGAACTTTCATAGTTCCATTTACGTCTAAGGTTGCGGATGGGCTAGCTGTATTGATACCAACTTGCGAGAATAATAGTAACGCAGCACATGCTAACATTAAGCTGTAAAGTTTAGTTTTCATGATCAATATTTTAATTAGTTGCTAGACAAATATACAACAAAAACCATACCCTGAATTGTTGTATTTGTAATATTTGTATTAATATAATGTGATATTTTTAAACATATGTTTATATTTTGATTAATAATTGTATATAATTTAATTACTGTTTATTATATTTGTTTTTTAAATTAATTGGTTGTTTATCAGTGTTTTAATAAAAAACAATTCTCTCTGTTGTGTGGGTTATTTTTTATCAGACAGAATGTGCTGTTTGTGAAATAATTTATTATAAAAGTTATTTGAATTTTATTTCTTTTGTTTAGTATGAATAAAAAAACACTGCTGTTAAGGCAGTGCTTTTTATGGATTTATGGATTTTTCTAGCTTTCAAGAAGAAATTCTTTATAATTTCCAAGGAAATCTACATTGGCATTGATAGATTCAAGTTCTTTTAAGGCGTTTTCATGTAAGACTTTTTTCCATGGCCCTTGAACATTGATGAAGAAGAAGTAATTTCCCAGTCCTGTTTTTAATGTTCTGGATTCAATCTTACTGAGATTCATTTTTCTCCATGCAAAAACTGATAAAACCTGATGTAATCCACCGGGATGATCTTCCGGAAGAGTAATCAGCATTCCTGATTTTTCACCCAGTGTTTCCAATTTATCATTTTGGTATTTATTCTGCTCCTTGGAAATGATAATAAATCGGGTATGGTTCTGTTCAAAATCCTGAATATTCCGGTTTACGATTTTCAAACCATATAAATTGGCTGCAAACTGATTGGCTACTGCCGCAATTGGAGTTTCGGGATTCTCAGAAACAAATTTTGCTGCAGCTGCTGTGGAGGAAAAGTCCTGTTTGGGAATTTCTTTATAATGAGTGTCCAGAAAATGAAAACTCTGTGCGAGAGCCTGTGGGTGAGAATATATTCTTTCCATATGCTCAACAGAATTTCCCGGATGAATCATCAGATGATGGGCAATAGGCATTACAGCTTCTGCTTCTATCTTAATAGACGGAGTTTTATATAAATAATCCAGTGTCATTGAGACGGTTCCTTCAATAGAGTTTTCCAAAGGTACAACGGCTTTTAATGCTTCTCCTCTTTCAACAGCATTAAAACAGTCCAGAATGCTGGCCTGTGGTACTATTTCGTCATCAGGGAAAAGCTGTGCTGCGGCAAGCTGGGTAAAACTGGCATGAGGTCCCAAAAATGCAATCTTCATAATATATAATATAAAGGAGGTTAAAATAAAGGTACAAAGGTGCGAATTAATTCATAAATAGAATACGTATTGTGGGGTGTTTTGTTACGGATGAGAGTTGCTGGTTTATTTTGTTGCTGGTTTCTTTTGTTATTAGTTAAGTAGAGATAAATATATCTTAATTGCGTTAAAACATTCACCTTTCACTTGCGAAGCAAAATTGATCATTGACATCAATACTCCTGCATTAATATTTCACAGAGTAATTTCTCTAATTCCTACAACCTGCAACCTACGATCTATTTCTTCCAGTTCTTCTCAATAAGTTCCATCAGGAAATCCGGGCACTTGATCACTTTATTGGTTTTTGCGTCGAGAAAGAATAGAGTAGTGGAAGCTTCGGTTATTTTAATATGCTCTTCATTGTAAATTTCATACTCAAATTCAAGCCTCACCCCTGGAATTTTTTTTACATAAGTATGAATTTCTAATTTTTGATCGTACAAAGCAGGCCGGATATATTTAATTTTGTAGTCCGAAACGGGCAGCCAAATTCCTTGGTTTTCAATTTCATCGTATGAAATTCCTATGCTTCTGAAGAGCTCAACTCTCGCTACTTCGAAGTACGTTGCGTAATTGCCATAGTATACATATTTCATTGGGTCTGTCTCCGCGTAACGTACTCGTATTGAGTGGGTTGTGTGTATCATTTTAGATGTTAAATTATACATACAAATATATTTTTAAATAATCAATACCTGCAATATTTTTTTTTGAAAAGAAAATATTGGACCTTTGTCTTCCTTCTAAACACAGTACAAACAAAGAATAATCGGGGCTTAAAAAATGGATGACAATTTAATGATGATATGGCAGAAATGCCTTCAGTTTATGCGCGATAACCTGAACGCTGCTGAAGACAATTCTGACCTTAAAAAACTTGAAAAATCTTTCGATATGCTATTCGATAAGGTTCAGCCGCTTTCATTGGTGGCCAACAACCTTACGTTGATCGTGCCGAGCGATTTTTACAAGGAATATATAGAGGACAATTACCTGTCCTTACTTTCTGCTGCCCTGAAGAAAAATATTGGAAAAGGAGTGAAATTATGGTATTCTGTGATGGAAAACAGACCAAAAGGTGAAGAAAAACCTGTTACCATGAACATCAAAGGACAAAGCGTTCCTACTCCAAAAACACAGGAAACTATGCCACAAGGATTCTCTGCTAATATTGTAAATCCGTTTGTAGTTCCTGGAATTAGAAAAGTAAATATAGATTCTAACCTGAAGCCTGACTATTCATTTGATAGTTATGTGGAAGGAGAAAGCAATAAATTTGCAGCCACTGTAGCCAGATCCATTGCAAAAAGACCTGGAGCAACAGCTTTTAACCCATTATTCTTATATGGAGGTTACGGAGTTGGAAAAACCCACCTGGGACAGGCTGTTGGACTTGAAGTAAAAAATCAGTTTCCGGATAAAGTCGTTCTTTATCTGTCTTCTGAAAAATTTATCCAGCAGTTTATCTCTGCTGCTAAAGCTCATAAACAGACTGAATTTGCAAACTTCTATCAAATGGTAGATGTACTGATTATTGATGATATTCAGTTCCTGTCTGGTAAATCTGCTACTCAGGATAGTTTCTTCCATATTTTTGACCACCTGCATCAGAATGGAAAACAGATTATCCTTACCTCAGATAAAGCGCCTGCAGATATTATGGATATCCAGGACAGAATTGTTTCCCGTTTCAAATGGGGGCTTTCCGCAGAAATAAAATCTCCTGATTTATCCACAAGAAGACAAATTATCGAGGATAAGCTAAGTAGGGATGGGATCGTTCTTCCCGATGATATGCTTGATTTCCTTGCTGTTGAAACGAAAACCAATGTGAGAGAGCTTATAGGGGTTATTAACTCCGTGATCGCTTACTCTACCGTATACAAGAGAGATCTTAGTCTTGAGTTGCTTAAGGAAACCATCAACAGAATTGCAGCTAACCAGAAAAAGGTGATCAATATTCCTTATATTCAGGAAGTGGTCTGTGATTATTTTGGAATCAAAAAAGAGCAGCTGCTTTCAAAAACAAGAAAAAGAGAGATCGCATTACCAAGACAGCTTGCCATGTACTTCTCCAAAGAATTCACCAATTCTACATTTACTAAAATCGGTGAAGAAATGGGAGGAAAAGATCACTCAACAGTAATGTATGCTTGTGATACTATCAAAGACGTTTCGAAAATTGATAAAGAAATCAAGAAATACGTAAAAGATCTTACTGAAAGAATCAAACAATAAGTAAGGGTGAGCTTACATAAATTAAAATGAAGGATAGTTGTATTCTTCATTTTTTATTTAGTTTTGTTATAGTAAAAGACTTTTTTTAAATAAAACGGAACATGAAAATATTAATGGTTTGTCTGGGAAATATATGCAGAAGCCCATTGGCAGAAGGAATTATGAAAACAAAACTGCCGGAGGATTATATGGTAGATTCAGCCGGAACCATTTCCTTGCATGAAGGGGAGCATCCGGACAAAAGAGCTGTTAAAACTGCCGCTAATCATGATATAGATATATCGCAGCAAAGATCAAGACCTATCACCAGGAAAGATTTTGAAGTCTTTGATAAGATCTACTGTATGGATATTGATGTGTTGGATGATGTTGTTTCTAAAACCAAAAATGAAGAAGAACGTCAGAAAGTATCTTTGTTTTTAGAAGTAATGGGAGATCGTAAAAATACTGAGATTCCCGATCCGTATTGGGGAGACATGAAAGATTTTGAAGCGGTTTTCCAACTTTTGGATAAAGGATGTGAAGCTATCAAAAACCAGCTGTCAAAATAATAAACATGAAAATGTAAAATATTTCTATAAACATCACTCAACGAAAGAACTAAAAATAATACAATGCTTTTTTTACTCCCTGCTTATTTATCAGAAAACACTTCTATCAACCATTTTTCACCTGTTGTGAAGGATTATATCATGCAGACCGATTATTTCTTTGTGGAAAATGAGAAAACTGCCCGAAAGGTCGTTAAATTTTTTGCTCCGGAAAAAAAGCAGGCTGATCTGAAATTGTTTTTATTGGATAAATACACGGAAAGCACAGATATCAAGGAAGCCCGGGAGCTTATGCTGAAAGGGCAGGACTTCGGACTGCTGTCTGAAGCAGGGTTGCCATGTATTGCAGACCCGGGAAATCTGATGGTGAAATGGTGTCATGAGAAAAATATCAGAGTGATTCCAATTTCAGGGCCTTCATCCATTATCCTTGCCTTGATCTCAAGTGGATTCAATGGGCAGGAATTTACTTTTCACGGCTATCTTCCTATTGATAAAAGTGAAAAAAAGAAACAGATCATGAACCTCGAAAACCTTGTTCAGAAGACCGGATATTCACAGATTTTCATGGAAACACCTTACAGAAATAACCAGCTGTTGGAGGATTTATGTAGGTTTTTGTCACCCAATACAAAACTTTGTATCGCTGCCAATATCAACGATCCGGAACATGAGTTCATCAAAACAAAAACCATAAAAGACTGGCAGAAACAAAAGCCGGAACTTCATAAAATTCCCGCAGTATTTGTACTTGGGAAGTAGAACCTGCTCTTATAGTCTATAATAGATAGGCGTTTTTTAGAAGACTGTGAAAAGGCTGTGATTATTGATCGCAGCCTTTTTTTTATTTAAAATGAGGTTTGAATTTTGTGAATAGGCTTTCTAAACTTCTATTTTCTCTTCCTTTCAGCGATTCAATAGGAGTTTCAAATAATAATATTTCAATAATTGGTGATAAATATCATGGGGTTTATATGGTTTTATAATATAAAAAATCCTAATTTTATATCCAGATATAATGCATTATGGATTTATATTTTTTAATAAAATGAATGATATTGTTATACTTTAGTTGTTTCGTTTAATTTTTATTATACATATTATAATTGAGTTACTTTTAATGATATAAGTTAATTTCGCTTGTATTTATTGAATTACAGATGATTTAAATTCAGTTTTGCTTAAAAGCGATCAAACCAATCAACACCAAAATATTAAAATATGATGACACGTAAAATTTTTTTTCCGGTATTGCTGATGCTGGCTATGCTGGTACCATCTTTAATTCATCTGTCTGCACACGGATATGTACTGAGTCCTGCCTCCAGAGGATATCAGGGAAGCCTGGACAAGGCCACACTCGGTTATTCTGCAGCATTTGGAATCTATGGATCTGTCATTAATGAACCGGGATCTCTGGAAGCTCCGAAAGGGTTTCCTGCGTTGGGTCCTGCCGACGGAAAGATTGCCTCCGCTAATGGAAGTATAGGAGGAGACACTACACTGGATATCCAGACTGCCGACAGATGGAAGAAAACAAATATCTCCATGGGTGTGAATGCCTTTATCTGGAAATACTCGGCGTATCATGCGACAGCGAAATGGCATTATTATATGACAAAGCAGGGTTGGAATCCCAACCAGCCTCTTTCCCGTCAGGATCTTGAGCTTATTGGAACAGTTGCACATAATGGAACACCACCCCAGGATAATGTTTCTCACCAGATTATCGTTCCTGCAAACCGTACCGGCTACCATATTATTTTAGCGGTCTGGGATGTAGCGGATACTACCAATGCATTTTATAATGTGATTGATGTTAACGTAACCTCCGGAACAGGAGTTTCTGCTCCTGCCACCCCAACAGGATTATCACAAATAGGAGTAACCAATTCTACTGCTAAAATAAGCTGGAATCCACAATCTGATGCGGTATCTTATAACGTTTTCCGCAACGGACAGAATGTTCAGCAGGTAAGCACACCTTCATTTCAGGATACAGGTTTAACTGCCAATACAGTTTATATATATGAAATACAGGCAAAAGGCTCTTCCGGACTTACTTCACCGAAAAGTTCACCACTCAATGTAAAGACAAACAGTGAAGGTATTCCTGAAAAACCTACAGCACCCTCAAACCTTCATTCAATGGGAGTTACCGAAAACTCCGTTTCCCTAATGTGGATGGCATCCACTCATACACAGGGAATTAAAAATTATCAGGTCTTTGAAAACGGAATCAAAGTAGGAGAGACTGTACAAACAAGCTTTTTACGGACAGGATTATCACAAGACACAGAATATACCTATACCGTAAGATCTGTTGCAATGAACGATCAGCTTTCGGATATGGGTAATGAATTAAAAGTCAGAACAAAAAAAGTTACACCAGGAAATGGGCAATCCTATTGCGGAGCAGAGCAGTATAATGCTGCTAATGCATATCCTACAGCCGGAGTGAAAGTTTTTTACTCTTGTAAAATCTGGAAAAATAAATGGTACGCAAATCCTGGAGAACTTCCGGGAGCGAATATGGTTTGGGAGGAAGTAAGTGTATGTACAGAAGGTTCTGGCTGTGAATCAGGCGGTCCGGTTACGTATTGCGGAGCACAGGAATATAATCCGGCAAAAACGTATTCAACAGCAGGAACTAAAGTATTCAATGCCTGTAAAATCTGGGAAAACAAATGGTACGTGAATCCGGGAGAAGCGCCGGGAAGTAATGCTGTCTGGAAATTTGTAAGCGACTGTAATGAAGGGCAGGGTTGTAAAACATCTGTTCTTGCCAGTAAAGAAAATGATCTTTCAATCATAGTATCTGAGCATTTGATCAATTTTGCACCTGAAAACTTCTATGATAAAATAAGCAGAATAGATATTATTACTCCACATGGACTTCAGATAATGACTTTTATGAATCCAGAAAAAGACAACATGGATATCAGCCGCCTTCAGCCTGGAATCTATTTTATAAAGATCCACTATAAAGATGGAAGAAATATGACCAAAACCATCAGAAAATAGTAAAAAGAATAAACAAAAAGGTGGTCTCAAAAGTGTCATTCTGAATGAAATGCAACGTAATGAAGAATCTCATATTACAAATTGTGAATAAGACTATTCCTTCGTCAGAATGGCGAAATGCAAATAGTTTGACTTTTGAGACAATTTCTTTTTTCAAAAATATTTAACAGCCGTTAACAAGACTATTGCATTGTTATTGATTTTAAACAAACACTGGAAACGGAATAAAATGCTGGTAATGCAGTGAAAATCCGGGCATCAAAGATGCCCGGATTCTTAATAAGTTAATTTTAATCTTCTTTCTTTAATTTCCATTTTCACCAAATAAAAATAATAACAGGAATAAGCAAAAAGAATGGCCACAGAGAAATGATTCCGAGCATAAAGCTTACAAAACTGTTCCAGCCTTCCGTTACCGAATCTACAAACCGGCTTCCAAAACCTATTTTTGAGGTTGCTGAACTTCTCACTTTTTCTTTGTATAAATTCAAATTCAGTGTACTGTAATTCACACGGTCATCAATAAAACGAAGACTCCCTTCTGCCACATCAATCTCATCTTCCAGATCGCGTATGTTTTCCTGAATTTCAAGCATATCTTTTGTGGTAGCTGCCTTTTTAAGCAGGTCACGGTATTTTTCCAGATATATCTTTTTATTGGCCAGCTTTATGGCTATATCCGTATATTCTTCCGTTACATCATTAGATGAAATATTTTTAGACAAAACAGTTCCTACACCATCCGAAAATGAATGGATCAGAGCATCAAAATTTTTATGAGGCACGCGGATAATCAGGCTTAGATTATCATCCATATCCGTATTTTGAAACTCTTCTTTCTGGATGTAAGCATTGTTTTTCTTGATGATCTCATAGACCTTATTCTGTGTCTTTTTGATATCACCCACCTGAATCTTCATATCTCCGTTTTTGATGATTTTTTTAGAGATCGTATCTGTTTTCTTAGGGATATAAGTTTCTTTGTTTGTAACATTTTCATCAGATACCAGCTTTTCGGAGACAGAAAGTGGTGGAGGTGGAGGTGCCGCTGCAGGAGAAGGGGCTTTATCTTCGGTTAGAACTTCCATCAGGTCGGCTTTCACTTCCTGTTGTTCACCCCCTGATTTGCTGCAATTGATTAGGATAAGACCTGATAACAGGAAAATCATTTTTTTCATGGCTAGTTAGTTTTTTATGGATACGATCAAAAAGTGTGCTCAAAAATGACCATTTGTAAAATGAATGAAAATTTAAAACGAAAGAATGTTAATACAAAATCAATAAATAGCTCTAAAACCGATCTGAAAATTGCTGAGACTGATAAATTATTTTTATTTTTAAATCATGAAAAAAAGTCTTTTAGCATTTGTGTTTTCTCCATTTCTGATGTATGCCCAGGAAGCTCCGAAACTTACAGACGATATGGCGATGAAATTATCTGACAAACCTCTTCACTGTATCAACCAGGAATATCCGAATAAAACGGCCCACATCATCAATAATGCAGGCGAAGTTCCTTTAACTCCAAAAGATCTTCACCCCAGTTTCTACGGATGTTTCGACTGGCATAGCTCTGTTCATGGACATTGGATGCTGACAAGGCTTTTGAAAACAAAACCCAATCTCTCTAATGCCAAAGACATTGAAAAAATTCTTGACGAATCATTTCAGAAAGAGAAACTGCAAGCAGAAGCAGATTATTTTACAAAATATCAGCTGACGGGAACTTTTGAAAGAACCTATGGCTGGGCGTGGATCTTAAAGCTGGATGAAGAACTGACCAACTGGGATCATCCGAAAGCTACAATATGGCATCAAAACCTGAAACCGCTTACAGATCAGATCCTGAAGTCCTGGAAAACCTATCTTCCAAAACAAACTTACCCAAACAGAACCGGAGTTCACCCAAACACTGCATTTGCAATGGCTTTTGCTATAGACTGGGCAAGAGCAAATAAAGATAAAGAATTCGAAAATCAGCTGATGGAAAAGGCTAAATACTTTTTCTTAAAAGATCAGAAAACGCCTGCTTATCTGGAACCGGATGGGTCGGATTTCTTTTCGCCTAGTCTGGAAATTGCTGATCTGATGCGTAGAGTCCTTCCTCAAAAAGAATTTGTACAGTGGCTGAATGCCTTCTACGAAAAAAGAAGTCTTGAAAATGTTGAAAGAATTCCGGTAGTGAGTGATCTGAGCGATTATCAGACCGTTCACCTTGTAGGATTATCTTTTTCCAAAGCATGGTGTATGAAAGGAATTTCCAATGCACTTCCTGCCAATCATCCTCTGAAAAAAGATTTCAGGAAAACAGCAGATGTATTTCTAAATAACGGATTGCCGCTGCTTTTCCAGGGAAATTACGGTGGAGATCACTGGCTGGCCAGTTTTGCTGTTTATGCGCTGGAAGATTAATATCTGATTCCTGCTTTTTTAAGAACAAAGCCTAACAGCCATATGGGTCCTATCAGAAGAAACTGCAGATCTTTAAGGAAACTAGGCTTTTTTCCTTCAATTTTATGGCCTATAAACTGAAAAATCCATGTGATGATAAATACAGAAAGGTAAACCATCCATGATTGTTTTCCGAAACTAATATTGGTCAGATAGATGAAATGTTCCATCATAAGCATGATCACGATCATTATAATAGCGATCAATAAAGAGAGCCTTACATAGAACAGAGTGATCAGAGTAATCACCAAAAGGCTTATAATACTTGCACATCCGAAGTAGGAAGTGCAGAAATGTGGTGAGGGAATCAGGGAGGCGAACCCCAGAATTGTCCAGAAAATTAAGGGCACACAAATCCAGTGAATGAACTTGTTAGTCGCGTTTCTATGGCTTTTACTGTATTCGGCAAATAATAGATCAACCTTTCTCATGCTGAAGGGAAATTGGATTCCTGCTAAAATAATAAAATTTTGTAATCACTGGTAAGATTGCTTACATTTGTCTTATGTCTGCCCTGGAAAAATTTGGCGTTGATATTTTTACCGAACATAATATTTTCGAGCGAATAGCTGTGGGTAAACCGTTTCGCCCCGAAAATCCTGCTTTTATTTTTATTAAATCAGGAACTATAAAACTCCGTCAGCACTTCAGTGATCTGGAGGTTTCTGCCAATATGTTTATGGTAACCGATCCGCAAACCATTTACGAAGTGGTGGGAGTAACTGATGATTTTCAGTCGAGGATGGTTTCTTACAAAAGAGAATTTATTTCTGCCTTATCATTGAAATTTAACCGTCTGATTACGTATCGATATTTCAGGCAGCAGATGAATAAAGGAGTTCCTTTTCATGAGGACGAAATGGAGGTCGTATGGAAAAGTGTCAATTTTCTGAAATATATTCTGGATTCTGATACCGAAATGCTTTATAAAAAGGAAATGGTGGAGCATCTTTTCTCCGTTTTCTGCTATCAGATGGCAGGAATTATTTCTAAGGAAGATAACAGCTCTATGAACCAGATGTCCAGACAGGAAGAGATTGTATTCGTATTTCTTACCGACCTCGCAGAGCATCATCTTACCGAGAGAACCGTTGAGTTCTATGCCGAACGGCAGTCAATTACAACCAGACATCTTTCTTCTGTAGTAAAGGCGATCACGGGAAAATCTGCAAGCCAGATCATCGCCTTAATTGTGATCAACGAGGCGAAAGTGCTCCTAAACTCTTCCAATAAACCGGTTTCAGAGATTTCTTCTATTCTCGGATTCAGTGATCAATACTCGTTTTCTCACTTTTTTAAGAAGCATCTGGAGGTAAGTCCTACACAGTACAGACATCAGTTCGAAAATTAAAATCTTACATTTGAACATCTTTTTCCAAAAATCAAACATTTGATTGATTTTGTTGTTGATCTAACTTTGCATCTGTAAAACAAGGTAAAATGACAAAGAAAATAAAAACAGCACTATCTGTACTGATAGCAGCTTTTCCTGCACTGTTTTTTTCACAACAGATCAAACAGATGACCGCAGGTGAGGTGGCGGAACTCGCTGTTCAGAATCATCAGCAGCTCAAGGTTTCTGCGCAGAATATTGGTATAGCAAAACAAAATATGAATGTCGTTAAGCTTCAGAAACTTCCTACGATTACCGCTTCTACAAGTCAGTTCTATTTGGGAGATGCAGTCGCTATTGATAAAGACTTTTCGAATTCTACAAACGTTCCGATGCCGCATTACGGAAGTTCGTATGCGGTACAGGCCACGCAGCTGATCTTCAAAGGAGGATTGGTAAATAAATCTATCGAAATGGCGGGGCTTCGCGAGCAGCTTTCCGAACTGGATTTAGAGAAAAACAAACAGGACGTGAAATTCTTAGTGATTTCCAATTATCTGGATGTCTATAAAATCATTAATCAGGAAGAGGTATTTCAGAATAATAAAAAACTGGCTCAGGAACGTCTGAAAAATATCCAGAAATTCTATCAGCAGGGAATGGTCACAAGAAATGAGGTCATTCGTGGAGAATTGGCCATCAAAAACCTGGATCAGGGAATTCTTACCCTTACCAACAATAAAAAAATTCTTAATTATAATCTGAACATTGCTTTAGGTTTATCTTCCGATACGGAGATTATCCCTACGGAAAGTCTGGAGAATAAAGAATCCGGAATCGGTATGGAGTATTACAGAGAGTTGGCTCACGAAAGCAATCCATTACTGAAATCTGCTCAAAAAAACATTGCTGTTGCAGATAAAAATATTGAAATCATCAAAACAGACAATTCACCTACACTTGCCGGATTTGGCGGATATACGCTGCAAAGACCTATCACGACAAGAAATCCTGTTTTGGATATGTATTCAGGGGGCTGGCAGACAGGGGTTTCTTTGAGCTACAACATTGATACGCTTTATAAAACAAAAGAGAAAGTAAAATTAGGGGAACTACAAAAGGATCAGGCGAATGACGCACTGACTCTGGTTCAGCAGAATGTAGATATGGCGGTGAATGCAGCGTATACCAAATACCAGGAAGCGATTCAGCAGGCTGATATTCTGAATGATTCCAAAAGACTGGCGGAAGAAAACTATAAGATTACGGAAGCCAAATATCTGAATCAACTGGCTGTACAGGCAGAAATGATTGATGCGCAGAACCAAAAACTGCAGGCAGAGCTTGATTATGCCAACGCTGAAATCAATGTTCTGTATCAGTATTACAACCTTTTGAAATCTACAGGAACACTTTAATTTTTAAAACTGAAAATCAATACAATGGGAAACAAGGGACAAACCACTCAAAATACAACACCAAATCCGGCAGCATCCACCGCAGAGAATAAAAAAAAGAAAAATAAAACCAATAAAATCAGAGCTATCATCTCCAATATCATCGTTTTTGTGGTGATCGGTTTCGGGTTATTCTGGTTAATACGTGAATATTTCCATATCGGAAGCAAAACCTATACGGAAGCGGCTCAGGTAGAGGAATTTATTAACCCTATCAATACGAGAGTTTCTGCTTATATCAAAGAAATCAAGTTCATTGAACATCAGCGTGTTAAAAAAGGAGATACTCTGGTAATACTTGATGATCGCGAAATTCTTACACAGCTGGGGCAGGCAGAAGCAGCTTATCAAAATGCGATGGCACAAAAAACAGCTACCAGCTCTTCCGTGAATACAGTTTCCAACAATATCAATGTAATGCAGTCCAATATCGCAGGAGCAAAAGCAAGATTATGGAATGCTGAACAGAATTTAAACCGATATAAAAACCTTCTGGCAGCCGAAGCAGTTACCAGACAGCAATATGATCAGGTGAAAACTGAATATGATGCGCAAAAAGCTGCTTATGAGACCTTAGTGAACCAAAAACAATCTGCTAACCTTTCCACTACCGAAGTAAAAAGCAGATTGGGAATTAATGATGCTGAAATTAAAAGAACAAAATCTGCTTTGGATATGGCGAAAATTAATCTTTCGTATACTGTAATTACAGCACCTTATGATGGAGTAATGGGAAGAAGAACAATCTCTGAAGGTCAGTTGATTCAACCCGGACAGCAGGTTGCCACGATTGTTTTGAATGGTCAGAAGTGGGTAACTGCCAACTTCCTGGAAAGCCAGATGCCGAATATCAAAGTCGGAGAAAAAATTTCCATGGCGGCTGATGCTTTGGGAGGGAAAAAATTTGAAGGAATTGTGACTGCAGTTTCAGCGGCTACCGGATCAAGGTATTCAAGCGTGCCTACAGACAATTCTACCGGAAACTTTATCAAAGTACAGCAGAGAATCCCTGTAAGAATAGAGTTTACAGCTTCCAACAAAAAAGAAGATCTGGATAAACTGAGTGCCGGAATGAATATGAATGTGAATATTAATAAAGACTAAAAGATGAAAGGTATCAGATTCCGGACCTATGCTGCGGAAAAATAAGGCTGATGATGAAAGTCTGTTATCTGATATCTGAAATCTATTACCTAAAAAATGTACAATAAAGGATTATATAACGACTGGGTACCCAAACCCGTACAGCTGCTGTTGATTGTATTGCTGCTTATTGTGGTAATGCCAATCGGTGGGGTGTATACCGGAAATATCAGTTCTCTGGTAAGCGGTACCGGAGCCATGACAGAGTATTTTATGTGGGCCAATTACGCCACTACCATTGGGATGGGAGCCTGTATGCCTGTTGTTCTCAGAATCAAAATGAGATTCAAAGTAAGAGATAAGATGGTTGTGCTCCTGATGCTTTTAGGAGTGCTGAGCTACGTGAATGGGACGACTTTACAGCCTATGATTTTTATTTTTACTTCTTTATTGATTGGTTTTATGAAAATGACGGTTACCATAGAGCTTTTCCTGCCATTGATGGTTATGATCGGAAACAGGGGAATATTTTACGGAGCTTTCTATACCTTCGTTCTGGTAATGAACCAGGTAGCTACCTACTATGCGGCTGAGTTTGCCCTTCTTTATAACTGGCAGCAATTTTACCTGCTCACAGCCGTTTTATGCTTTATTTTAGCTTTAATACACTGGATTTTTATGCATAATAAATATTTTGCGTTAAAAGTTCCTCTGCATTATATTGACTGGCTGAGTATTTTGCTTTTCATTTCCACATTTATGTTTTCGGCGTATGTATATTCATTTGGAAGACAGCAGGATTGGTTTAATTCCCAGAATATAATGAATGCGAGTATTGCCGCTTTTGTAAGTTTTGCACTGCTTTCTATCCGTCAGCTGACTTTAAAACGACCATACCTTTCATTTAAAATTTTCACAAAAAATAATGTACAGCACGGCTTATTCATGCTTTTCTGGCTGGGAATGTTTCTGGGAACTGCTTCTCTTCAGAATACTTTTGCAGTAGGCGTTTTAGGATATGATCAATTGACGAATACCAGATTGAGTTTGCTGATGATTCCGGGAATTATTTTAGCCGGTGTCATTGCCATTTTCTGGTTCAAAAAAGAAAAACCTTTGAAAATGTACATTTTTTCCGGTTTTGCCTCAATGGTAGGATATGCCATTATCATGTACTTTTCAATGGTGTTGGAGTTCAGTTATGACAACTGGTATCTGCCGATGTTCTTAAAAGGTTATGGAATGTGTTCATTGTTTATTTCCGTATGGTTTTATACGCTGGATAAGCTTGAAATGGATGAAATGCTGGCAGCCATCGGACTTGTATTGGTTTGGAGAACTTTCCTTGCCGTAGGAATTTTTTCAACACTCTATTCATGGTTTCAGTACCGTTTTCAGCTTACAGCAATGGGTGATCTTGCAGTTTATATGGACGGAATGACTATTACTCCTCAGAATGTAGCCGCCAATATGAAAGCCATCCAGCTCAATGCAGTCATCATAGCTGCCAAAAAGATATTTGGATATATTATTCTGGTCGGATTTGGAGTGCTTATTTATGTTGCTACCCATCATTTTGGTGCCAAACGTTTTCAGTATTTCAGACTTGTAAGGGTTCTTGGTGGTAAATCCGTTATTGCAAGAAGAAGACTTCGCGAAAGAAAAAAATTATTGGAAGAGATAAAAGACGCTGCAGGGCCTGCAGTATAAAGAATACCTTGTTTTTCACCAGTAAAATCCTGGTCCTTCATTGGGCTGGGATTTTACGTTTTCTAGCGAGGGAAGCTGGATGCTGGAAGTGGGAAGTACTGAAAGCCGGGTTATAGCTATTTGTTTTATGTAACCTCTTTATCTTAAAAGAAGTTATTATAATTTTATTGGATGTACATCATAAACTTCCAACTTTCCTTAAAAGAGTATGAGCATCTTCAAAAAATTGCGATCTAATAATGTACCCAAACGCTATAATGAAAAACAACAAGAGTCCGTAACTCAAAAACGTGAATCACCAGCTTTGAACTTTAGTTTCTGAAGCTGTATCTTTGCACTATGAAAGATTTAATGGGCAGAGCGATCTGGGATTATTACCACAATGAAAATCCGGAAGATTTGCAGACTGAAACATCAATCTCTGAGCTGGATGAGCTTCCGGTGGATTATTTATTCAGAGATTTTGAAGAAATGAATGATATTGAACAAAAAGCACTGCATTTGTCCAGAGGAAAAGTTCTGGATATCGGAGCGGGTGCTGGTTCTCATTCTTTATACCTTCAGAATGAAAAAAATCTTGAGGTAACTGCATTGGATATTTCACCAAAATCTATCGAGGTTTGTAAGCTGAGAGGGATTAAAAAGGCAGTTTGCGAAAATATGCTGGATTTTTCAGGAGAGACTTTTGATACGATTTTACTGTTGATGAACGGTACAGGAGTTTTTGAAAGTCTGGCTAAAATTGATACTTATCTTCAGAAGCTTTACGCCTTGTTAAATGATAAAGGACAAATTCTGATCGACAGTACGGATATACTTTATATGTTTGACCGTGATAATGATGGAGGAGTGTATATTCCGGCAGGCGGGTATTACGGAGAACTGGAGTATATAGTGCATTATAAAGGCGAATCCGAAGAACCGATTACCTGGCTGTATCTTGATTTTAATACCTTGAAAAATGCTGCCACAAATAATGGTTTCAAAATAGAAAGAGTATTGAAAGACGAAGATGCTTACTTAGCGAAACTTACTAAGAAATAATTAACAACAAGTCATTGCGAGCTGAAAGCGAAGCAATCTCAAAAAATAATACATTGTCATTCTGTACACCGGAATGACTTTTGTTGTGCCTGTTCCTAGCCCCGATAGAAACGGTTACCCCACAGCAAGAGTTAGCCATTTAGGCAGGCGCGAGGAGTAAAAGTGGATAGCGGGAATAAGCTCCTTACCATTGTCTGAATAGATGAATGGTTCTTGCAAGCGGATAGTAAGAAAACCATTCCTGAAAATAAAAATACATCAGAACAGCGCTTGCTACACATAAAATCACTGGAAGAACGTAGGATTTTTGGCGGTATGGCAACTTTTTTGGAGTAGCCACAACCCAAATAATGATTAATCCAAGTGCTCCTACGGCTATAACGCCTATTTCCGGGCTCAACCGTGAGATTGAATTGGGATCAAAATTGGATAACAGAACATATTTTTGCACCATGAAAAAAAGAAATCCATATATCAGCGCCAAGATGGCGGCAGGATACTTTTTTAATTGTATTAAATTCAGAAAAAGTAGAATGGCTCCCGGAATGGTGCCAAAAAAAACACTGACTACAAGAATCGTAATTCTTGAATGGAGCTTAACGGCATTGGGATCTTCTGTAACATGATCTTTCCAGACTTCAACCTCTTCTGTATGTTTTGCTTGCTCTTCTTCCTTTTTATTTTGAATCAATTGCTGAACAGCTGTTTTTTCCTGCTCATTGAAAACCCGCCCTCTTTCTTCCAGAATTTCAAAAGCTGCCTGAACAGCCTCCGGAACAAAGCGGTTGCCTTCTTTTAAATATCCCTCCAATTCCTGATTGGAAAGCTTTCTTAAAACATTTTTACTGACCATAAGCTGTATATAAAAGAAAGGCTGCTTCTAATGAAACAGCCTGTGATCTTTATAAGGATTTTAATTACCCGATCTCAATACCGTTTTCAACATTTCTGTCATCCGGTGTTACGAAAGATAATTTTCCGTCTGGTTTTGTTGTTAATAATAACATTCCCTGAGATTCAATTCCTCTGATCTTTCTAGGAGCAAGGTTCAGAAGGATCATCACCTGCTTCCCGATTACTTCCTCAGGAGTGAAACTTTCTGCAATCCCCGAAACAACAGTTCTTACATCTACTCCTGTATCTACAGTAAGTTTTAATAATTTATCTGCTTTTTCTACTTTTTCAGCTTCTAAAATGGTTGCTGTTCTAAGGTCTATTTTAGTAAAGTCATCAAACGTGATCTCCTCTTTCATAGGGTTGGCGTTAGGGTTTGTTTTTTTATTGTTTTGTTTAGTGTCTTCTAATTTCTGAATTTGAGCTTCAATGACATCATCCTCAATTTTTGAGAAAAGAAGAGATGATTCGTTGATTTTATGACCAGTTTCAATCAATACAGATTGATTTTCAATAGTGTTCCAGTCTTTCTTCTCAACATTGAACATATTCAATAGCTTTTCAGAGCTGAAAGGCATGAAAGGTTCACATAACTGAGCTAATGCAACAGCTATTTGCGCCCCAACGAATAAAGATTGAGCTGCTTTTTCAGGATTGTCTTTAATGGTTTTCCAAGGCTCTTCCGTCTGAAGATACTGGTTTCCAAAACGGGCAAGGTTCATTAATGCAGTTAACGAATTTCTGAACTCATAATTTTCAAGGAATCCTGAAATTTCTTTTGCAGATTTACTTATTTCCTGCAATTCTGGACTGTTTACATCTCCTTGCGGAACTACACCATCATAATATTTATGAATAAGAACAGCAACTCTGTTGATGAAGTTTCCGAAGATCCCTACCAATTCAGAATTATTCTTAGTCTGGAAATCCTTCCATGTAAAATTATTATCTTTAGTTTCCGGAGCCGATGAAAGAAGAGCATATCTTAAAACATCCTGCTGTCCGGGGAAGTCTTCTACATATTCATGAGCCCATACTGCCCAGTTTCTTGAAGTCGAGATCTTATCGTTCTCAAGGTTCAGGAATTCAAAAGCAGGAACATTTTTAGGCATGATATAATCTCCGTGAGCTTTCATCATTGAAGGGAAAATAATACAGTGGAATACAATATTATCCTTTCCGATAAAATGTACCAGGTCACTGTTTTCACTCTGCCAGTAGTCTTTCCAGTCTTTTCCGTTTTTCTCTGCCCATTCTTTGGTAAAAGAAATATACCCGATAGGAGCATCAAACCATACGTATAATACTTTTCCTTCTGCATTGGGAAGTGGAACAGGAACACCCCAGTTCAGGTCTCTGGTCATGGCACGAGGCTTAAGGCCGTCATTCAACCATGATTTAACCTGTCCGTATACGTTAGGCTTCCAGTCATCTTTATGACCTTCAATGATCCATTCATTTAAGAAGTCTTCGTATTCATTTAACGGAAGATACCAGTTTTTTGTTTCTTTAAGGATAGGAACATTTCCGCTAAGCATTGATTTCGGATTAATCAGCTCAGAAGGAGAAAGGGTAGAACCACATTTTTCACACTGATCTCCGTAAGCGTTTTCATTACCACAATTAGGGCAAGTTCCTACAATATAACGGTCAGCAAGGAATTCTCCTGCCTGCTCATCAAAATACTGTTCAGAAATTTCTTCAGTGAATTTTCCTTTTTCGTATAAAACTTTGAAGAAATCCTGACTGGTTTCATAATGGTTTTTAGACGTTGTTCTGGAGTATTCATCAAATGAAATTCCCAGATCAGCAAAAGACTTTTTAATGATCTCGTGATATTTGTCCACGATATCCTGAGGAGTTACCCCTTCTTTTTTAGCTCTTATGGTAATAGGAATCCCGTGCTCATCCGAACCACAGATAAACGCTACATCTTTTCCTAATCTTCTCTGAAATCTTGCGTAAACATCCGCAGGAATATAAACACCTGCCAAATGTCCTATATGAACCGGCCCGTTTGCATAAGGCAAAGCTGCCGTAATCATCTTTCTGTTTGACATTTATAGTAAAGTTTTAACTGCAAAGATAAGGAATATCTGCTGAATACCGCTATTGAAGGTGTTATTATGCTCCAGAATGCAAATTTGAAAGACTGGATATGAAATTAAGTTAAACAATTGTTTAACATTTTCTTAAATTAAAACAAATAGTATGTAATACATAAGACGTTGTAAAATATTGGAATTTAAAAAACTAACTAAAATGGGTTTCGTAATATACATAATTTTAACTAAAATTATATTAAATTTATGATAATTCTATTTTTTTTTTAAATTGCAAGTCTGGCATAAGGCCAAAATATGACTGAAAAACGAAACTATAAAAAAATAAGATTGTGAAGAATTTTACAACAGTATTAAAAATTGCGCCCGCTTTTTTACTGGCCAGTACAGTAATACATGCGCAGAAAAAAGATTCTCTTCCTCAGGAGAAGAAGATTGACGAGGTTGTATTAATCGGATATGGAAAACAGAAGAAATCTGACCTTACCGGTTCTATAACTTCTGTTACGGCTAAAGACTTCAACGGAGGAGCTACTTCTGCCGGGCAGCTGATCCAGGGTAAAACACCAGGGGTACAGATTACCAACAATAGTGGAGCGCCAGGCTCTGGTACAAAAATCAGAATCAGAGGAACTTCTTCTTTAAGTGGTGAAAACTCTCCATTGATCGTAATTGATGGAGTTCCTCAGGATTTCGTTGGAATGAATGGGGTTTCTGATCCTTTATCATTAATTAACCCGAACGATATTGAAACGTTTGATATCCTTAAGGATGCTTCCGCTACTGCTATTTATGGTAACAGAGCTTCCAATGGTGTTATTCTCATTACAACCAAGAAAGGAACAGCAGGAAAGTTTAAAGTTAATTTCTCAACAGTTACTTCGGTTTCTACTAAAATGGGAAAGGTAGATGTATTGAACGCTCAGGAATTCAGAGATTTTGTTAATACTTATGCTCCTGCTGGTTATAAAACCAAACTTGGAAACTCCAATACCGATTGGCAGGATCAAATTTATCAGGCAGCATGGGGCACAGATAATAACGTTACGCTTTCGGGAGGGATTAAAGGTCTGCCATATCGTTTATCATTAGGGTATAATGAGCAGAACGGTATTGTAAAATCAAATTCTTTCCGCAGAACTTCAGTAGGTTTGAACTTAAACCCTAAATTCTTTGATAATCATTTATCAGTGAATGTAAATGCAAAGGGAACATTTACCGATAACAGATTTGTAGACGGAGGAGTTATTAAAGCGGCTACTTATTTTGATCCTACACAACCGGTATATTCAGGAAACTCTAATTATGGAGGCTACTATGAATGGCTGGATTCCGGATCTGCAACAGGCTATAATGTAAATGCCAATTCAAACCCTCTTGGGATGATTAATGGGGTAAGAGATGTTTCTTCTGTATTAAGAGGATTGGGAAATATTCAGTTAGATTATAAGTTTCACTTTCTTCCGGATCTTCATTTCAATGTAAATGCCGGATACGATTATACAAAAAGTGACGGGCACAAGTTTAAAGATGCTCGTCTGAGACCAGGTTTTGAAGATAAAGGAAGCTCAAACTTCTATTCTATGGAAAAGAAAAACAAGCTTTTGGAAACCTATTTTAATTATGTGAAAAACATCAGTGCTATTAATACTGGTGTTGATATTACTGCAGGTTACTCCTATCAGGACTTCAATATTTATCTTCCAGGAGCTATTACTTATAGAGGAACAGGAATTAACTCGCAAGATTTAGACTTCAAAACTCAAAATACATTGATCTCATTCTATGGAAGAGCTATTTTTACCATAGCTAATAAATATATTATTTCAGGATCAGTTCGTAAAGATGGTTCTTCAAGATTCTTTAACGGTACAAGAGATAATGTATGGGGAGTTTTCCCTGGAGTTTCCTTAGCATGGAAGCTTAATGAAGAAAATTTCATCAAAAATATATCTTCTATCAGTACATTAAAACTAAGAGCGGGATGGGGTAAAACAGGTCAGCAGGAATTGCCTGCACTTAACGGTAACAAGCCTAATAATTACCCGGCTTTTGCTGCCTACAATCCAAGTTATCAGGGAGCAGGATATCAGTTCGGAAATGAATTCTATTTTATGTTCAGGCCTGCTAACTATAACCCAAATCTTACCTGGGAAACGACCACTACTAAAAACTTAGGATTAGATTTCGGTTTTAATAAAAACAGAATCACAGGATCGATAGATGTCTTCAGAAAAGATACAAAAGATCTTCTTGTATATGCTGACGAGCCCGCAGGAGGTTTAAGTAATGCCAGCTGGCAGAACGTAGGTGATATGAAAAATGAGGGGATTGAGGGAAGTATTACAGTAATTCCTGTTAAAAATCAGAATACAACCTGGGAAGTAAGCTTTAATGCTACTCACTATAAACCTGTTGTCACTAAGCTTAAAGACAGAGCTGATGAATCCTTTAATATGGAAGTAGGAGGAATTGAAGGAGGTTCAGGAAACAGAATTCAGGCTCATGCAGTAGGATATGCACCTAATTCATTCTGGGTATATCAGCAGGTATATGATAATAACGGAAAACCTGTTGATGGAGCTTTTGTAGACAGAAACGCAGATGGAGTAATCAATACAAAAGATATGTATTATTACAAATCTACTACACCTGATGCAATTTTAGGTTTCTCTACCAAAGTATCTCATAAGAATTGGGATTTTGCATTAAGTGCAAGAGCAGTATTAGGAAACTATGTATATAATAATGCAGCTTCAAATAGTTCACTGCAGTCGGCATCTACCAACGAATACCTTCAGAACGTATTCTCTACAGCTCCTCAGTATAAGTTTGCGGTTCCTCAGTACAAATCTGATATTTATGTTGAGAATGCTTCATTCCTGAGACTTGATAATATTAATGTCGGATACAATTTCGGAGAAATCTTCACCAAAGGAAGCAATCTGAAAGTATATGCGATGGCGCAGAATGTTTTTGTGATCACTAAATACTCTGGAGTAGATCCTGAAGTTTTTGGGGGAATAGATAACGGTTACTACCAAATGCCTAAGATTTATTCTTTAGGTTTTAACTTCCAATTTTAAATAAGAATTCAATGAAACTAAATAGAATTAAACTTAAAAATATAGTATTGCCTCTTTCAGCAGTATTTTTATTGACAGCAACCTCTTGTGTGAAAGATCTTGAAAGAGAGCCTATCACAGATGTTACTTCGGCCAGTATTTATAAGGATTTTGCCAACTATAAAAATGTTCTGGCAAAACTTTACGGAGGGCTTGCCATGGGAGGTCAGGTAAGTGGAGACGGAGATCAGCCGGATAGTGATATTAATGGTATCAACGGTGGATTCTCCCAATATACCAGATTGATGTATAATCTGAATGTAGTAACCACTGATGAAGCAGTTATCGGATGGAATGATGGTAATCTTCATACGCTTCACAAAATGACTTGGGATGCTTCCAACGAGTTCATCGCTGCGATGTATTACAGAGTATATACAGAAATTGCTTTTTGTAATGAATTTCTTAGAAATGTAACGGATGAAAAATTAGCTTCCAATAATATTACAGGAGACAACCTTACTCAGGCGAAATTGATGAGAGCAGAAGCTCGCTTCCTGAGGGCACAGTCTTATTACCATGCGATCGATATGTTCGGGAATGTTCCTTTTGTAGATGAATCCTATTTACCTGGATCTATCAATCCACCACAAAGAATAGAAAGAAAAGCATTGTTTAATTATATAGAGTCTGAATTGCTTGCGATCGCAGGAGAATTAAAAGATCCTAAAACCAATGAGTACGGAAGAGCAGATAAAGCAGCTGTATGGTCATTATTGGCAAAATTATACTTGAATGCTGAAGTTTATACGGGAACTCAGAGAAATACAGATTGTATCACATACTGTAACAAAGTAATTGCAGCTGGTTATTCTTTAAAACCAAAATATGATGATTTATTCCTGGCGGATAACAATATCAATAACCCGGAACAGATTTTAAGTGTAAACTTTGACGGAATTAATACACAAACCAATGGTGGAACTACTTTCCTTGTTCATGCTGCCATAGGAGGTGATATGAAAGCTGCTGACTTTGGAGTGAATGGAGGATGGAGTGGTTTAAGAACTACAAAAGCATTTGTAGGTCTATTTCCGTCCAATGGAAGTGATAAGAGAGGAAGATTCTTTACTTCAGGGCAAAATTTAGAAATTAATGATTTGGGTTCATTCACAGATGGTTATGCTTTTATCAAATTTAAAAATGTTAAAAGTAACGGATCAATTGGAGCACATCCAAACTGGGTTGAAGCAGATATCCCATTATACCGTTTGGCAGATATTTATCTGATGTATGCAGAAGCCGTATTGAGAGGAGGAGTTGGTGGAAATCAGGCTACAGCAATTGGATATATTAATCAACTGAGAGAGCGTGCCTATGGAAATACAAGTGGAGATGTATCTTCTATCAATCTTAATTTCATTTTAGATGAAAGAGGAAGAGAATTATCTTGGGAAATGACTAGGAGAAGTGATCTTATTCGTTTCAATAAGTTCACTACAGGTGATTATTTATGGCCATGGAAAGGAAATGTAAAAGATGGTAAAGCTGTAGAGAGCTACAGAAATCTTTTCCCGATTCCTGCTAAAGATATTGTAGCAAATCCAAATTTGATTCAGAATCCTGGGTATTAATTTTAAATCCTGTTTAAAATGAAAAATTTATTCAAAATATTGGTCCTGGTTTTTACCGGACTTTTAGTTATTTCCTGCGAAAAAGACGAAGATCAAGCAATTATCAACGAGACATCTGCTGGTAAAATAGCTGCGGATAAAAGTGCAATAGTTCTTAATGAACTTAATGCAAATGATGCTGTAATCAACTTTACATGGACAAAACCATCATTTAGTATTGCCGTAGTTCCCAATCAGAAAGTAGAATTCGGGATGAAAGGGAATGGTTTCAAAAAAAGTGCTACCATTGACTTTTCTAATGATATGACTTCAGGTTCTGCAACGCATGCCGCTATGAATGCTGCTATGTTTGCTATTGGAGCAGTTCCGGATGTTGTAAACGATATCGAAGTAAGATTGAAGACTTCAGTAGGATCAGCAGCTTTTTATTCCAATGTAATTGCTCTTAAAGTAACCCCTTATACTCCAAACCCGGATTTAGTGTATCCAAAGATCAATGTACCGGGAGCATATGCGGGAGCAGCCGGCTATGCAAACTGGACTCCATCTAATTCACCGAATCTGTTCTCTCCTGAGAAAAATGATAAATACAGAGGATTTATCTTCATCAAAGATGCTTCAGGTGATAATGGGAAATATAAATTTGCGATCAATCAGGATTGGCCGGGAAATAAAGGAGATGATGGGACTAATACCGGAAAACTAAAAGTTGATGGTTCAGATATAGTTCCGGCAGCAGCAGGAACTTATTACATGAAAGTAGACTGGGCAGCAAATACTTATTCTGCGGTGTTAGCAAACTTCGGAGTTATTGGTGATGCAACGCCTACAGGATGGGGATCAGATACTGACTTTGTATACAATCCTGCAACCAAAACGTTTGTAATCAATTCTATTGCCTTATCCAATACCGGAGTATTTAAATTCAGAGCCAATGATGACTGGGCCATAAAGTTCCAGCCAAAAGATGCAGAGCAGACTCTGGTTTCAGGAACAGGTGTTCAATCCTATTTAAGCTCAGAAGGAACTGTTACAGGAGATCCTGGATATAAAGTTTCACAGGCAGGCAATTATAAAATTGAACTGGATTTACACAATTCAGCATATTACAAACTAACTGTTACGAAATTGTAAATCAAACTAAAATAAAGCAAAGTGCTGTTTTACCGCAGCACTTTATTTTTTAAGTTAATTAAATAGTCATTATGAAGAAAATTACAGTTGGAGCGCTTTTGCTCTCAATGATGTTTACAGGTGTGAAAGCCCAATCTTTAAAATCTCCGGACGGGAAATTTGAAATGAATTTCCAGTTGAAAGAAGGAGTGCCTTACTACAACCTTAAGTATAATGGTACAGTTGTTGTGGAAGATTCTAAATTGGGTTTGAGATTATTTAAAGACACAGCCATAAAATTTGCTTCCGAAATAGCCAAACCGGAAGATGCAAAATACGATCTGAACAACGGTTTTGCAAAGACAGATGAAAAAAGAGACTCCAAAAATGAAACCTGGCAGCCGGTTTTAGGAGAAAAGAAAAATTATATCAACCATTACAACGAACTGGCAGTTACCCTGAATCAGGCTTCTACAGACAGAAGTATTGTGGTAAAGTTCAGATTATTCAATGATGGGCTGGGATTCAGATATGAATTCCCACAGCAAAAAAATCTTAATTATTTTGTGATCAGAGAAGAAGATTCTGAAATTGATTTCCCTACCGATATGAAGGCATGGTGGATTGTTGCAGATTACGACTCTCAGGAATATCAGTACCAGGAAACAAAAGTTTCTGAAATTCCGGCAAAATGGGACAAAGCATATGATGCCAACGCTTCACAGTCATTGGTGAAAAATGCAGTTCAGTCTCCGTTGATGCTTAAAAAAGAAGGAAAAGAACCTTTGTACATCAACGTTGCAGAAGCAGCAGTATTGGATTATCCGGCTTCACATCTTGAAGTAGATGCGCAGAATTTTAAGTTTAAAACACATTTAACTGCAGACAGACAAGGAGCGAAAGGGTATATCCAGACTCCATCGGTAACGCCTTGGAGAACCATTATTGTAGCTCCGAAAGCAGAACAGGTAATGGATTCTAAAATGATCTTCAATCTTAATGAGCCTACAAAGTACACTGATACTTCTTACATACACCCCACAAAATACATGGGAGTCTGGTGGGAAATGATTATTGGAAAATCACAGTGGGCGTATTCTACTGCAGAAAATGTTCACTTAGGGAAAACAGATTTTACAAAGCTGACTCCCAACGGAAAACATGCAGCCAACAATACAAAGGTTAAAGAATATATTGACTTTGCTGCAGAAAACGGATTCCAGGGATTATTGATCGAGGGTTGGAATATCGGTTGGGAAGATTGGTTCGGACACTCAAAAGAATTTGTTTTCGATTTCATTACCCCTTATCCGGATTTTGATATTAAAATGCTGAATGAATATGCTCATTCGAAAGGAATTAAACTAATCATGCACCATGAAACTTCAGGTTCTGCCACGAACTATGAAAGATGGGCGGATAAAGCCTTCCAGACAATGAATAAATATGGCTATGATGCTGTGAAAACAGGATATGTAGGAGATATCATTCCTAGAGGAGAACATCACTATTCTCAATGGACCATTAATCATTATTATAGAATTGCGGAAAAAGCAAATGACTATAAAATCATGGTGAATTCTCACGAATCTGTACGTCCTACAGGAGAAAGCCGTACCTATCCGAACTATATCTCCGCAGAAGCAGCACGTGGAACAGAATATGAAGCGTTCGGAGGAAATAAGCCGGATCACCAGACCGTTCTTCCGTTTACAAGATGGATGGGAGGTTCTATGGACTACACACCAGGAATTTTCCAGACAAAACTTGATTATTATTTCCCTGGAGATACACGTTTTGTAAAAACTACGCTGGTAAAACAGCTGGCTCTTTATGTAACCATGTATATGCCGCTTCAGATGGCTGCAGACCTTCCTGAAAACTACAAAAAACATATGGATGCATTCCAGTTCATCAAAGATGTAGCAGCAGATTGGGATGATACCAGGATTTTGTCCGCAGAACCTGGTGATTATGTGGTGACAGCAAGGAAAGCAAAAGGTACTGATAACTGGTTTGTAGGAGGTATTACAGATGAGAACAAACGTGAATATACTGTAGACTTCTCATTCCTGGATAAAGGAACAAAATATGAAGCAACAATCTATGAAGATGGAAAAGATGCTGATTATATTGATAATCCTCAAAGCTATAATATCTATAAGAAAGAGATTACAACTAAATCAAAAATTAAATTTAAGATGGCAAGAAGTGGTGGTTTTGCAATAACAATTAAAAAAAAGTAATTATTTCGTAAAAAGTTATTTTTCATTTGATAAAATTTCTATATTTGGAGAATTATTATAATTTACTAACCAAAACTATTTATCATGAAAAAGAAACTGAAAATTACCAGTAACTTAGAGCAAAAGAACATTCTTAAAAAAGCGATGCAGTCTTCTGAAAATGTAGATTTATACAAATCTATTTTCGGTGGGAAAGATACTGTTATAGTAGCACCAAATAACTGTACAGTAACAGCTATATCTGGAGCTTCGGCAGCTTATAACAGAGCTGATCAATTTTTATTGGCTACCACTAAGCTATAATCGCTAAATCAAAATTTGCAGTTCTCCGCTATAGCGGAGAACTATTTTTTTATCTGATAAGATATGATTACATCTTTTGTATTAAAGGTTGCAAGTAGATGCAATCTTAACTGTTCATATTGTTACATGTATAATTTGGGTGATAAGACTTATTTAAAACAGCCTAAATTCATGTCAATTGATACCATAAAAGCTTTCGCCACCAAACTTAATCAATATAGCCTGGAAAATAATTTGAATAATATACAGATTGTTTTTCACGGAGGAGAACCTCTTTTGATATCCAAAGATTTTTATCGTGAATCTGTTAAAATTTTCAAAGAAATACTTCCCGGTCATTACTTTGATTTTGTAATCCAGACCAATGGGGTTGGATTGGATGATGAGTGGTATCAACTCTTTAATGATTTGGATATCAGAGTGGGAATAAGTATAGACGGTCCCAGAGAATATCATGACAAATACCGTGTTTTTCATAACGGAAAAGGCTCTTATGATGAGGTGAAAAAAGCAGTTATGCTGGGACAGAATTATGGGCTTAACGGAGTTCTGTCTGTTATAAACATTAAAATTCCTCCTCAGGAACTTTATGATGAAGTGAAGAGTCTTCAGGTAAAAGGCCTTAATATTCTTCTGCCGGATGGCCACTTTGATCAGCTTCCTGACGGAATGGAAAAGGAATGGGTTAATACAAAAAATTATACGCCCTATGCAGACTGGCTTATAGAGCTGTTTAAGATCTGGAAGAACGACCCGGAAAGGGTGAGTGTAAGATTTTTTAAAACCCTTATTGATCTTATTGTGGGCGAGGATGAAGGAGATCAGATTTTAGGTAAAAATATTAATGGTGTTGCTGTACTGGAAACCAATGGTAATTTGGAAGTAGCAGACTTTATAAGGGCTTGTTATGAAGGAATTACCAGAAACGATATTAATATTCATACCCATTCTATCGGGGATGTTTTCAATGACAGGCTTTTTGATGTGTATATGAATGCGCACGCAATGGTATCACAGAAATGCCTTAACTGTTCTGTTTATGATTTTTGCGGGGGTGGATTTTTAGGAAACCGTTATTCTAACGAAAGAGGTTTTGATAACCCCACTATTTATTGTCACGATATGATTAAACTTATTACCTACATTCAGAATGATATTATAGATGATATTCCGCAGGAAACACGAGAGGAAATGGAGCTGTCGAAAGTTTCTTATGATGATATAGTACATGAGCTGGAATTTGACAACGGGGAAATTATGATTGAATCCGAAGTTAAAGAAAAATTAATGCATTATCGTTTAACATGAATCTGAAGAAAGGAATGTACTTAGCTGGGGATTCTTGTTTTAATTGGAAAAATCAGCTTAGAATTAATAGAGGAGTAGTGGCTGAAAAAGTTGTCAATACAGGAATCGGGTATTTTGATAATGCTTATCTACCAGATGATGAATGGCGGGATCTTACCGAATCTGAATATAAAATTCTTTCTTATTCAGAGAAAGGGAATAAAATGTTCAATACATTGGGATTGGGTGAAATTCCCAATGAATTAAAGACGCTGTTTAAAGCCGTAAAGCTGGAAGAGTGCAAGACACTTTTTGAGGTTCAGCCTAAATTTCAGGAAGATGAAAAACTCACACTACAACTTAATAAAGTTTTAAATCAGTTTCTAAATCAGAAATCTGATACCCAAAGATATAATTTTCACCGCATTACAAGATGTCTTCCGGATATGCATACCACTACTTTTCATCTCCATAACAGAGAGCATATAAAGTATACAGGTTTACATATAGATCAGAGTACAAAATTTACCCCCAATACTGCTTATAAATCAGACAATAGGATATCTATCAATATCAGTGAAGAATCCAGATATCTGTATTTTGTAAATTTAACACTGAAACAAATTTATATTGCTGTTAAGAAACATTATCAGGATGTTACTATTACCTCAGATAATATTGTGGAATTGTTTTTTTCATTATATCCTGATTACCCGATTATCCGGATAGAAATAAAACCGTATCAGTATTATATTGCACCAACAGATAATTTCATTCATGACGGAAGTACACTGGGAAACAAAAAGTTTGATATAACCATGGTATTTGTGGGAGAATTTAATAATTACTAATGATTATGAAACTAAAATCAGGAATTAAAATATACGGTGAGCATTTAGAAGAGGTCCTGGAAATCAATTCCGGGCTTGTTCATCATTCAAAGCAGAAGCCTGTAGAAATTGCATTTAAAAACATTAAGTTCAAAGCACAATATGAGCCCAATGCCTATCTGGCAAAAAGAGACTGGAGAAAGCTTTCTGAGCAGGAACTTGGTACACTGAAAGGAGATCACGTTAATAAGAAAGATTATAACTCCGTTTTTATAGGAGAAATTCCGGAAGAATTAAAAGATATGTTCCATAAACTGAATCTTCATTCAGCCACTTCGGATGGTGACGCATTTCAGAAATTTATGAATAATAAAGAGTTGGTTCATGAATTAAATACCCATCTCAATGGGGTGTTGGACGAAATTTCATTGGCTCCTTACCGCTTTATGAGTATTGCAACCAACTATCCCAACAGTGAAGTGGTTTCTTTGAACAAGAGAAAACTGCCTGAAAATTTTACCTTTAAGGATATTCATTTTATTGGTGTTCATAAAGACAGTTCCAAAGATATGACTTTACACACCTGCTACCGGTATGGGAATAGATTTACCATTAATTTAGGAGAACAGGCCCGCTATTTTTTGTTTGTTAATCTTACCATGAAGCAGGCATATAAAATGCTTAAAGAAAAAGAAGAACTTAAGGATGCAGAGATCACCAATGAAAACATTACTGATTATTTTCTGGAGCATTATCCTGACTATCCTGTTATTAAAGTAAAACAAGAACCTTATCAGTTTTACATTGCTCCTACAGATAACTGTTTTCATGACGGTACTACAATAGGAAATACTGCCATAGATGTGGTAATGACCTATTTAGGAAAATTTTGTATTTAATTTAAATAGTATTGAGGTATGAAGTTTTTTTTATCATTATGTATGGTCTCATTTTTAACGTCCTTTTCATGGGCTCAGACTAAGTTACCTGTTCTGAAAGCAAATGGACCTAAAGCCGTTATTTATGAAAAAGACAATGGCTTAAAAACAGATTGGAATATAGATCCTAAAATTAAACCGGATGTCTATACAGTATCCAAAATAGCCACTTCCAATAAAAGGGTTATCATAAAAACAGATATAGATTCTCTTGCCGTAGACCTCAAAAAAGGAGAAAAAAAAGATATTATCATTCTTCTAAAAGATAAAGATTCCGCTTTGACAAGAATAGAATCTCTGCCGCCAAAAGACTTCAGTAACAGGTCTTTTAAAGATACGATGAAGCTTCATATCAATGAGCAGAATACCATATTCGTAAAAACAGTACTCAATAAAACAGATACTCTTTTGCTCAACTTTGATACCGGTACAAGTGATCTTGTCCTTACCCAGGAAACACTTAAGAATAAAATCAAAAGTTCATTAAAATCAGGGACCAATATTCTGCAGATTGGAAATAGAGAATATAAGGGATTTACCATTTATCCTGCACAGCTTACAGGCCATGGTACAGATGGTAGGTTTGGATGGGATCTGTTTGATGGCATGATTGTAGAATTAAATTATGACAAAGGTTTAATGGTGGTACATTCTCAGCTTCCATCTGATGTGAAATCTCAATATTCTTCGGTTCCGATAAAATATTTTAATAACGTCTTTCTGGTGCAGGTAGGCATCACGCAGGATAAGGTTAAAAACAAAGATTGGTACCTGTTTGATACAGGATATCAAAGAACGGCCATGCTGGACGGCCCTTTATTGAATGAACAGGGTTTTCCTGCCGGTAAAATGACGGTCATTAAAAAAGTAATCATGAAAGGGGCTCAGGGTAATGAAATTCCGGTGATGACCTCCAATCTTCAGTCTTTATCATTAGGAAAAACAAAACTAAAAAATATTCCTGTACAGCTATTATCTCAAAGCAGACCAGTAACGGGTACCAGGATGAATATTTTAGGGAATGAAATACTAAAGAGATTCAACGTATTTTTAGATTTTCAAAAAAATGTCGTTTATATGAAGCCTAATCAATTGGTTAATGTAACTTACATAGAAAGTAAATAAATTTTTAGTCTGATATTTTTAATCCACTATAACAAAACAGTCTACAGGTTCATGCTCTGTAGACTGTTTATTCTTTAATTGGGAATGTTTTTTACCTTTTCTTTATATTCCTTCTGATACTGCTTTACCGTTTTCCCGGAGCCGTCGTGCCTCCATCCCGGCGAATAAAAAAGATATTTTATCCGGTCCTTAAAAGAAATTCCCGGCTGTCTGATATCTTTTCCGATTCTTCTCCATTCATAGAAAAGCATCGTAGCAGGATCTTTGGATTTTATTTTTGGATATACACCATATTTCACAGGAACTTCAGGGTCTTCTTTTTCAAAAGTTCCAAAAATTTTGTCCCAGATAATAAGTCCCATTCCCATATTACGATCCAGATATTTGATGTTACACGCATGATGTACCCTGTGGTGGGAAGGCGTAACCAGGATATATTCCAAAAATCCCATACTTTTAATCGATTGGGTATGAACAAAAGTGCCATAAATCTGTATAGAAGAATAAGCTACCAGAATATGCCACGGATGAAAGCCCATGAAAGCTAATGGAGAGAAAAACAGATATCTGTACAATGGTTGAAAAACAGGGCTTCTGAATCCTGTGCTGATATTGAAATAATCAGAATTATGGTGTGTAATATGTACCGCCCAGAAAACCCTGGAATGATGATCTACATAATGATGAACATAATACGCAAAGTCCTGAGCCAGAAATACCGCAATCCAATACCATATGCCTTCCTGCCAGTCAAAAAGACGGTGTTGGTAGAAAAACATCATCACGAATAAGGAAAAACCTTTCATAATGATATCCAATCCATAATTAAGCAGGGCGAAAAGAACGTTTGTTGCTACATCTTTAGTTTCATATATTTTCTCTTTATTAAAGTGGCTGTAGACCATTTCCAGGAAAATTATAGCAGCAAACACAGGAATCGTCCATGTGTAAACAACATCCGGTCCTTCAGTTTTGAACATATTGCTGAAATCCAACATTTTTTCTATAAAACTAAACATAAAAAGCGTGGGAAATTAATTTTATGCATGAATTTTTTATGAAAAATTTAAGTATTCATTGTAAAAAAAATACACTTTCTGTTGTGTTTTTGGATGCATATATAAAAATTTAATGCTAAATTGAACACTAATATGAAGACAATATATGCAGCATTCGCCCTTTCGATAGCTTCCTTTGCTTCTTCCCAGAAAAATCTGGAAAGAGTAGAGCCGGCTTTCTGGTGGAAGGGAATGAAAAATCCTGAACTTCAGATCCTTGTTTATGGAAAAGATGTAGCCAATCACGAGATTACGCTTTCAGATGGGATACAGATCAAAGACATCCGGAAAGTGGATAATCCTAACTATGTTTTTGTTACGGTGGATACCCGGGAAATAAACATTCCGAAGTTTATTATCAATATTAAAAAAGATAAAAAGAATCTTGGTTCATATACCTATGAGTTAAAACAAAGAAATCCCGGATCTGCCAATCGTGAGTCTTTTACTTCAAAAGACTTTATGTATCTGATCATGCCGGACCGATTTGCCAATGGTGATGAAAAGAACGATTCAAGACCGGAACTTACCGAAAAAGCAGATCGCACCCTTCCCAATGGCAGGCATGGCGGAGATCTTCGGGGAATTATCAACAACCTTGATTATATCCAGAATCTGGGAGCTACCGCTGTCTGGCTTACTCCTGTGAATGAAGACAACGAAAAAGTATATTCCTATCACGGCTATGCCCAGACTGATCTCTATAAAATAGACGGCCGCTATGGAACCAATGAAGATTATAAAACATTATCCCGGGAGCTGAATAAACGAAATATGAAGCTCGTGATGGATTATGTAACCAACCATTGGGGCGGGTCACACTGGATGATTAAAGATCTGCCTTCCAAAGACTGGATCCACTGGTTTGATGAAGGAGAAAAAGGATTTAAAAGGTCCAACTACAAAACGACAACACAGTTTGATACCAATGCTTCTGATATAGATAAAAAATATGCACTGGATGGTTGGTTTGATACCACCATGCCTGATATTAACCAGAAAAATCCATTGGTTCTTAAATATCTGACCCAAAATGCAATCTGGTGGATCGAATATGCTGAGCTGGGAGGATTCCGTGTAGATACTTATCCATATAATGATAAAGAAGCCATGGCAAAATGGGCTAAAGCAATTACGGATGAATATCCGAAATTCAATATCGTAGGAGAAACATGGCTGTATACAGCAGCGCAAATTGCAGCGTGGCAGAAAAATTCGAAAATAGGGGCGATAGAAAATTATAATTCAAATTTACCGTCGGTAATGGATTTTATGCTCTTTGAAAATATGCCTAAAGCCCTTAGTGAAAAAGAAAGCTGGGATAAAGGGATGATTAGAATTTATGACTCTTTTACCAGCGATTTCCTGTATCCGGATATCAATAACCTGCTTGTTTTCTTAGAAAATCATGATACCGAAAGATGGAATGAAATCTTTAACGCCAATCCGGAAGCTTACAAAATAGGACTTACTCTGATTTCCACAGTAAGAGGAATTCCACAGATTTATTACGGATCAGAAATAGGAATGAGAGGTGATAAAAAGACGGGAGGCGATGCAGATATCCGCAGAGACTTTCCGGGAGGCTGGAAATCTGATACACAAAACGCTTTTAATCCCTCCTCTCAGACCCCGGAGCAGAAAGAATTTTTCCGGTTTACCCAAAAACTACTGAACTGGAGAAAAGGCAAAGAGGTGATTCATAATGGAAAGACTAAAAATTTCGTTCCTCAGGATGGGGTCTTTGTATATTTCAGATATAATGAAAAAGAAAGTGTAATGGTGGTGGTCAACAATAATGAAAAAGATCAGACGTTAGATTTGAAACGGTTTGCAGAATCACTTAACGGATTTACACAAGGAAAAGAGATTATTTCAGACAAAGAAATTTCATTACAAAAAAGCATGAATATTCCTGCCAAAACTCCACTGATCATTGAACTAGAAAAATAATAATACCCTATGAATAAACTAACGACTGCTTATACATTAATCCTTTTTTTAATGGGTTTTTCTTTACTTACAGCACAATCGACGACCGGATTTGAAAAAGAAAAATCGGAAATCACTACCATGCTTGATACCTTCAATGCTATGGCAGCAAAGGCCGATTACATTGCCTATTTTAATCTGTTTGCAGAGGAATCTACCTTTATTGGAACAGATGCTACTGAAATCTGGGATAAAAAAGCATTTATGGTATGGGCAAAACCTTATTTCGATAAAAAGAAAACCTGGAATTTTAAAGCCCTTAAAAGAAATATTTATTTCAGTAAAGACGGAAAACTGGCCTGGTTTGATGAATTACTGGATACCCAGATGAAAATTTGCAGAGGTTCGGGGGTAGTGGAAAAAATCAACGGAAGCTGGAAAGTAAAACAGTATGTTCTTTCCATGACTGTTCCCAATGAAGTGGTAGATAAAGTAGTTACAGAAAAAGCACCTATTGAAGATGCATTAATTAAAAAACTGAAATCATAATGGCAATAATGATGGGGAAATATGATACAGGAGCAGTAGGAAAAAGAAAAAAACCGGACTTATCCATGCTCCAGATTATTAATATGAGCATGGGATTCCTGGGAATTCAGATGGCGTTCGGATTACAAAACGGAAATGCCAGCCGTATTCTGGGGAATTTAGGAGCAGATGTTCACGAGCTGTCCTGGTTCTGGCTTGTAGCTCCCATTACAGGCTTGATCGTTCAGCCTATTATCGGTCATATGGGGGATAATACATGGAGTCCGTTGGGTAGAAGAAAACCTTATTTCCTGATTGGAGCGGTCTTGTGTGCAATAGGGTTGGTTTTACTTCCTAATGCAGCTTCTGTTACTCAAATGTTTGCTGCCAATGCACTTTTGTTAGCCGTAATATTCCTCGCCATGATGGATGCTTCGGTCAATATCGCCATGGAGCCTTTCAGAGCTTTGGTGGGAGATATGCTCCCTAAACATCAGGGGACAATAGGGTTCTCGGTACAAACCATTCTGATTGGAATCGGGGCAGTACTGGGTTCATATTTGCCTGACTGGTTAACAAAACTGGGAATTTCAAACGAAGCACCAGCAGGTTTTGTCGCCGATAATGTTATTTATTCTTTTTATATCGGGGCAGGATTGCTTATTATATCAATTCTGTATACCATCATGACAACCAGAGAATATTCTCCACAGGAATTTGCTGATTTTGAAGATGGAAAAGAAGCAGAACAACAGGAGTCTAAATTTTCAGATATATTTAAAGATTTTGCTGCGATTCCTGTACAAATGAAAAAGCTGGGAATTGTTCAGTTTTTTTCCTGGTTTGCCTTATTTACCATGTGGGTATTTACAACAAGCGCACTGGCCACCCATCATTTTGGTCTTTCTCAGGAAGATACTCATTCCAAGGTATTTAATGATGCCGGAGATCTTACCGGAAAGCTCTTCGGGATGTATAATCTCTGGGCAATTCCGTTTGCTTTTCTGCTGACACCTATTGCTAAACTGATCGGTAAAAAACAAACCCATGCTTTAGCCTTATTGTGTGGAGGTTTGGGATTGGTTTCAATGTATTTCATTAAAGATGTCAATAATTTATGGATCTCCATGATCGGATTAGGTTTTGCCTGGGCAAGTATTTTAGCAATGCCTTATGCAATGCTTATTGAGGTGATTCCACAAAGAAAAATGGGTGTTTATATGGGAATATTCAATTTCTTTATTGTGATTCCACAGATCATCAATGGTTTGTTCGGAGGTCCCATCGTAAGCGGGATTTTCGGAAAGCAGGCGATGGATTATGTGGTTGTAGGAGGTGTCTGCATGCTGATTGGAGCTGTAGTAACCATGATTTTTGTAAAATCTGAAGATGAAACTCCAAAAGAAATCGAAGAAGAAATCAAGCAGGTACACTTTTAAAAAATAAATAGTTGTATTGACCTATTCGTTTTAGTCATAATAGTTTCGATAGTCCCTGTCTGACATCGCTTAAAATTTAGGTTGGTATTCGGGTTGTCACCCTGAGCCTGTCGAAGGGGTATTAATAAGAAGACCTTTGTTAATCATTAATCTCGAGTATTAGGAATAAGTTAACTGGTTTAAACAAGTATCAATAGGAGCGGGCTTTAGCCCGCTTTTCTTTTAAACATTCATCAATTGGCTTTAGCCAAAACTTAAAATCTATCCTTCGTATACTTATTATTTTTTTGATCCAAGATTGCAATAATCTCCCACAGATTTTCACAGATAACACGGATGCTTGCACTTGTTTAATCATTGGAAGAAAAAATATCCCTTATAAAATTTTATCCCACATAAAATCTTTGTGCCTTAAAAACATATTGAAAATAAAAAAATCGCGTCTTTGCGTAATCTAACCTATAAAATGATCCTCACTTTCTGAGCTCTCTCAACCTTTTTAATTTCTCCAAATTTCCTTTCTTAACCTACATCAACTTTTTAAACATCCGCATACCGTACATTTGTACTATAAATAATCACAGAAATGAAAACAGTATATCATAAAGCAGATTCAAGAGGCCATGCCAACCACGGATGGTTAAATTCTTACCATACATTCAGTTTTGCCAACTATCAAAACAGAGACAGAACGAACTTTGGTGTTTTAAGAGTATTGAACGATGACACCGTTTCTCAGGGAATGGGCTTCGGAACACACCCGCACAGGGATATGGAAATTATTTCAATCCCTTTGGAAGGAGATCTGGAGCATAAAGATTCAATGGGAACTACAGCGGTGATCAGAAAAGGAGAAATCCAGGTGATGAGTGCGGGAACCGGTGTACAGCACAGCGAATACAATAAAAATAAAGATGAAGAAGTAAAATTCCTTCAGATCTGGGTTTTCCCAAGAGAATTGGATGTTGAACCTCGATACGATCAGAAAAGCATTAAAGAAGGTGAAAAGATCAACGGGTTCCAGCAGATCTTATCTCCCAATAAAAATGATGACGGAGTTTGGATTCATCAGGATGCATGGTTCAACTTAGCGAATTTTACAAAAGGAAATGGTAAAAATTATATGCTCAACAAAAAAGGAAACGGGGTTTATGCATTCGTTTTAAAAGGAAGTACCAAAATAGGAGACCGTATTCTGAACGAAAGAGACGGATTAGGAATCTGGGATACCCAGAGTTTTAATATCGAAGCCGTGGAAGACACCGAAATATTATTAATGGAAGTCCCAATGGAGCTGCCGTCTTATCTTAAATAAAAAACTAAATTTGTAACCTTAAAAATAAGCCTCATATATGAAAATTTTAGCCATAGCAGGAAGTAATTCAGAAGTTTCAATAAACAAACAGTTGGTAGCCTATGCATCAACATTATTTGAAAATGCAGAAGTAGAAGTAATTGATTTAAATCCTTTTGAAATGCCAATCTATAAACACGAAAGAGAATTAGCAGGTGGTGTTCCACAGGAAGCTCATGATTTCGCAGCAAAAATTGACGGTGCTGATGTATTACTGGTTTCTTTGGGAGAGCACAACGGAACGTATTCTACAGCATTTAAAAATGTGTTCGATTGGGTATCCAGAATCAAAGACAGAACTGTCTGGAACGAAGTACCTATGCTATTGATGTCTACATCTCCCGGAGGTAGAGGTGGAGCAGGTGTTTTGGAAGCTGCGTCAAAGCGTTTTCCTTTCCATGGAGGAAATGTGGTAGAGACTTTTTCTCTTCCTTTCTTTAATGATAACTTTGATAAAGCAGCTCAGAAAATTTCTAATGAAGAGAAAGACAGTGAGTTAAAAGAAAAAATTAAGAAGATTGCAGCCATTGAAACAATCCTTGAAAAATAGAATTTGAATATTCGTTTAAAATTACTATTTTTGCAAAAAGAAAAGAGATGAAAATTCAGACCTCCTATAAACAATGTTTTTCTCATAAAGGGAAAGTTGTGGACTCTGAAATTCTGAGATAAAATAACGGCCGATAATCTGAAAAGATTGTCGGCTTTTTTGTTTTCTAAAATCGAGTATAAAAGTAATTATTAAAATAAAATGTACCAATATACTAATGTACCAATTTACCAATTCTCCGGTTTCCAAAGTGAAGCTATTGTTACATTGCTAAACTGATATATTGTTACATTATTAAATTATTAGACATGAGCAACACTTACAAATCAGCAGGAGTAGACAAAGAAGAAGGATATAAAACCGTCGACAAGATCAAAAAAGCGGTTGGTGAAACCCACAATTCCAATGTACTGAATCATTTGGGAAGTTTTGGGGCGTTCTATGAAATCGGGGGATACAAAAATCCGGTTCTTGTATCAGGAACAGATGGAGTAGGAACAAAGCTGAAAGTAGCTTTAGATACTAAAAAATATGATTCTATTGGGGTAGATTGTTTCGCAATGTGTGCCAACGATATTCTTTGTCACGGAGCAAAACCGTTATTCTTTTTAGATTATCTGGCTTGTGGAAAGCTGGATTCAGAAATTGCTGCAGAAATCGTTTTAGGAATGGTTGCCGCTTGTAAGGATAACAACTGTGCGCTGATTGGTGGTGAAACTGCTGAAATGCCTGGAATGTACCAGCCTGGAGATTATGATGTTGCCGGATTCTGTGTAGGAATCGTAGAAAAAGATCAGATCATTGATGGTTCTAAGATCAAGGCAGGAAACAAAATTATTGCATTACCAAGCTCAGGATTCCACTCAAACGGATTCTCTTTAGTAAGAAAAGTATTCCCGGACTTTGAAGAAGAGTTTGAAGGAAAACCATTATACGAAACACTTTTAGTTCCTACAAGACTATATTATAAAGACATCCACAAAGTATTGGAAGAAGTAAAAGTAGAAGGGATTGCTCACATTACAGGAGGAGGTCTTTATGAAAACGTTCCTAGAATTATTCCTGAAGGACTTTGCGCTTCTATTGACGAATCAAAAATCAGAATTCCTAGTGTGATGCTTGAGCTTGAAAAAAGAGGTGGAGTAAAACGTGAAGAAATGCACGGAACATTCAATATGGGTGTAGGAATGGTAATCGTTGTAGATGCTGAACATGCTGAAAAAGTATTGCACCTTTTGGATGACGCTTACGAAATCGGAGTAATCACTGAAGGAGCAGAGAAAATCAATTTAAAGTTTTAGAAGCTTAATCCCGCTTTCCGCTATATCTTTTTCGTCACGGCCTCCGCTTCGCTGCGGCCGCAACAAAAAAAGGATGCCGCTGCAATCGGGGCTAATTAGAAATATGAAGAACATCGTTGTACTCGTATCCGGTTCAGGAACCAATCTGCAGAGAATCATTGATACTATTGACTCAGGAGAAATCCGGAATGCAAAAGTAACTTTGGTGGTAGCTGACAGAGAATGTTTCGGACTGGAAAGAGCAAAGAATCACAATATAGAAAACATATTGATTCCGAGAGGAAAGAATTTCAGCAGTGAATTGGCTAAAGTAATCCCTGAAAATACAGATCTTATTGTATTGGCAGGATTTTTATCCATCTTAAAATCTGAATTCTGTGAAAACTGGAATGGTAAAATAATCAATATTCACCCGGCTTTGCTTCCGAAATTCGGAGGAAAAGGAATGTGGGGAATGAACGTTCACAATGCAGTCATTGAAGCCAAAGAAACAGAGAGTGGGGCGACTGTACATTTTGTGACACCGGGCATTGATGAAGGAGAAGCTATTCTTCAGAAGTCTTTTGAAGTAACCACTGAAGATACTCCTGAAACGCTGGCTCAGAAAGTTCACCAGATTGAATATGAAATTTTCCCGCTAGCCATCAATAAGGTTCTGGGAAATGAATAAATATAACAATGTATCAGTGTACCAATTTACCAATGTTGAAGGTATTGTTACATTACTAAATTGATACATTGTTATACTAATAAAAGAAATCTAAGTAAAATAAAAGTAAGTTCGGAGGTGAAAGACCCGGACACAGTTTGAAATAGCTGTAAAAAGTAAAAAATTGAAAGTAAAATGAGTAAAAAGAGAGTTTTAATCAGTGTTTCTGACAAAAGTGGATTAATTGAATTCGCACAGTTTTTGGAAGCTCAGAATTATGAGTTGATCTCAACAGGAGGAACGTTCAAACATTTGAAAGACGCTGGTTTAAATCCTATTCAGATTGATGAGGTAACCAATTTCCCTGAAATGTTGGATGGAAGAGTGAAAACTCTACACCCGAAAGTTCATGGTGGACTGCTGGCTGTCCGTACCAACGAAGAGCACATGAAAACCGTTCAGGAACACGGAATTGGTCTGATTGACATGGTGATTGTAAACCTTTACCCTTTCTTTGAAAATGTAAACAAGGATATTTCTTTACATGAGAAAGTAGAGTTTATTGACATCGGCGGCCCTTCAATGCTTCGTTCTGCAGCTAAAAACTTTGATTCTGTTACAGTTATCACTGATGTGGAAGATTATGCAGCAGTGAAAATTGAAATGGAACAAAACGGAGATACATACATCGAAACCCGTAAAAAGCTGGCAGGAAAAGTGTTCAATCTTACCTCTGCGTATGATGCAGCAATTTCAAGAATGCTTTTAGATGAAGAATATCCTGCTTATCTGAATGCTTCCTATAAAAAAGTAGCGGATCTAAGATACGGAGAAAACCCTCACCAGACAGCAGCTTACTACGTTTCTACTTTCGAGAACGGAGCGATGAAAGATTTCGAACAGCTTGGAGGTAAAGAACTTTCTTTCAACAATCTTCGTGATATGGACCTTTGCTGGAAAGTAGTCACTGAGTTCAAAGAAGAAATGGCCTGTTGTGCGGTAAAACACTCTACCCCTTGCGGAGTTGCCATTGGTACTTCAGCATTGGAAACCTACCAGAAAACATTCGAATGTGATCCGGTTTCCATCTTTGGCGGAATTGTTGCAATGAACTATAAGATTGATGCAGCAACAGCGGAAGAACTCAACAAAACTTTCCTTGAAATTGTAATGGCTCCTGAATTTGATGAAGAAGCCCTTGACGGTTTAAGAAAAAAGAAAAACCTGAGAATTATCAAAATCGTAAACCCGGTTTCAGACAAACAAACTTGGGTGAAAGTAGACGGAGGAATCCTTGTCCAGGATAATGACCTTCACTTTTCAGATGATATCAAAGTGGTAACTGAAGTACAGCCTACAGAAGAACAGAAAAAAGCATTACTTTTCTCTCAGAGAGTCGTAAAATATGTGAAGTCTAACGCAATTGTAGTTTCCAACGGAATTCAGGCATTCGGTATCGGAGGCGGACAGGTCAACAGAATCTGGGCAACTCAGCAGGCTATCGAAAGAGCAAAAGAGAAATTCTCAGGAGATTTAGTTCTGGCTTCAGATGCATTTTTCCCTTTCCGTGATGTGGTAGATTTCTGCGCTCAGGAAGGTATCAAGGCAATCATTCAGCCGGGTGGAAGTGTAAAAGATCAGGATAGTATTGAGGCGGCAAACGAGCACAATATTCCAATGATGTTTACAGGTGTCAGACACTTTTTCCACTAATTAAAATAGAATTAAAAAATAATTAGGGATTGTATTTTTAGCATTCAAAATTATATATTTGTAAAATAAGACTAGATAATAATATAAAGTATGAGAATATTAATCATAGGTGAAGGCGGTAGAGAATCTGCTTTAGCGGCAAAGCTTCAGAATGACTCAAGAATTTCTAAAATGTTTTTTGCCAACGGGAATGCTACTACCGATGTAATAGGGAAAAATGTTCATTTATCAGAAATCAAAGAACTTAGAGATTTCGCGATTAAAGAAAAAATTGATCTTACGATCGTAGGTCCTGAAGCTCCTCTTGTAGCGGGTATCAAGGATGAGTTTAAAAAGCATGATCTTAAAGTTTTCGGGCCTAATCAAAAAGTAGCGAGCCTGGAAGGAAGTAAAGCTTTCTCTAAGAAATTTATGCAGACCTATGATATCAAAACAGCTAAAGCGGTCGTATTTGATTCATACAATGACGCTAAAGAGTATGTGCAGACACAGCAATATCCTTTGGTAATCAAAGCTAGCGGTTTAGCAGGCGGAAAAGGGGTGGTTATCTGTGACAACCTTGAAGAAGCTGAAGCTACAATCCACGATTTCATGATCAGAAGAATTTATGGTGATGCTGGTATTCGTTTAGTTATTGAAGAATATTTACAAGGTTTTGAAGCGTCTATCATTGCTTTCTCTAACGGGGAAAAATTATTCCCTTGTGTAGCGGCTAAAGATTATAAAAAAGCTGGAAACGGAGATACAGGACCTAATACGGGAGGTATGGGTTCCGTAGCACCAAGCCCGGAATTTACTCAGGAGCATTATGCAGATTTTGAGAAAAATATCTTAGAACCTACTGTTAAAGGTCTTAAAGCTGAAGGTTTCGGATTTAAAGGAATCATCTTCTTTGGATTGATGGTAACGAAAAACGGAGCTTACCTTCTTGAATACAACATGAGATTCGGAGATCCTGAAACTCAGGTATTGATGGCATTAATGGAAAACAATCTTCTTGATGTGATCCAGGATTGTATGGAAGGAAAAGACATTGAGCTTAAGTTTAAAGACGAAAAAGCAGTTTGTTTGGTAATGTGTTCCGGAGGTTATCCGAGAAACATCGAAATAGGTTTCGAAATTACGGGTGAAGATAAACTGAAACACAGTAAACTGTTATACGCAGGAGCAATCAGCAAAGGAGATAAAGTAGTTTCCAATGGAGGTAGAGTACTGAACATTGTGGCTACAGGAGCTACTTACGAAGATGCCCGCAAAAAAGTTTACGAAGACGCAGGTCACGTACATTTCGATTACGGCTTCTACAGAGAAGACATCGGAAAGTTTTAATAAAAATCACGAGAAAAGATTTGGATACATTCCAAGTCTTTTTTTGTAAAACAGTTAAATAAGCAATAAGCTTTAAGCTACAGGCAGTATGCTTATTGCAGTATAAAAAGCTTATAGCATGAAGCCTGTAGCTTAAAGCTTATAATTAATCATCATTTATCAATTATCAAAAATGAACAACGGTATTATTATTTTAGATTTCGGATCCCAGTACAACCAGCTTATCGGAAGAAGAATCCGTGAGATGGGTGTATACTCTGAAATCTTGCCTTACAATACACCATTACAAGATATTTTAGCTAAACAGCCAAAAGGAATCATCCTTTCCGGTGGACCAAGTTCTGTAAATGCAGAAAATGCCCACCTGGTTGAAAAAGAATTATATGAGCAGGGAGTTCCTGTATTGGGAATCTGCTACGGAATGCAGATGACGGCTCACCTTTTAGGAGGAAAAGTAAACAAAGGAGAGAAAGGAGAATACGGTAAAGCCAACTTAGAGATCGTTAAAGAAAGTTCTTTATTGAAAGGAGTTACTCAGAACTCTGTAGTTTGGATGAGCCACTTTGACGAAGTAGGAGAATTGCCTGCTGGTTTTGAATTAAATGCAAAATCAGGCGTAATTGCTTCTATCTCCAATGAAGACAAAAAAATCTTCTGCGTTCAGTTCCACCCGGAAGTTTCTCATACAGAAGAAGGAGGGAAAATGCTTGAAAATTTCGTTTTCAGCATCTGTAATGCAGAGAAAAACTGGAAACTGACCAACTATATTGAAAAAACAGTTGAGGAAATCCGTGAGAAAGTAGGAGATAATAAAGTAATCCTTGGTCTTTCAGGCGGTGTAGACTCTTCTGTAGCCGCTGTTTTGATCCACAAAGCAATCGGTGATCAGTTGACTTGTATCTTCGTAGATACGGGATTATTGAGAAAGGATGAAGGCAAAAAAGTAATGGATCAGTATGGAGAGCATTTCCATATGAACATTAAAATGGTAGATGCCAAAGAAAGATTCCTAACAAAATTAGCCGGAGTAGACGATCCTGAAGCGAAGAGAAAAATCATCGGAAACGAATTCATCCATGTTTTTGACGAAGAATCTCACAAAATTGAAGGTGCTAAATTCTTAGCTCAGGGGACTATTTATCCTGATGTTATCGAAAGCCAGTCTGTCAACGGACCATCTGCAGTAATCAAGTCTCACCACAATGTGGGAGGACTTCCTGAAGATATGGAATTTGAATTATTAGAGCCATTAAGAGAGCTTTTCAAGGATGAAGTAAGAAGAGTAGGAGAAGAATTGGGAATTCCTCACCATTTGGTATACAGACACCCTTTCCCAGGTCCTGGATTAGGAATCAGAGTATTGGGAGCTGTGGATGCTGAAAAAGTAAGAATCCTTCAGGAAGCTGATGATATCTTCATTGAAGAATTATACAAAAATGATCTTTATGAAAAAGTATCTCAGGCATTTGTAGTCCTTCTTCCTGTAAAATCTGTAGGAGTAATGGGTGACGAAAGAACTTACGAATATACAGCGGTAGTTCGTTCTGCCAACACCATCGACTTTATGACCGCAACATGGAGCAGACTTCCTTACGAGTTCTTAGATACTGTTTCAAGCAGAATCATCAACGAAGTAAGAGGAATCAACAGAGTAGCGTACGATATTTCAAGCAAACCGCCTGCAACGATTGAGTGGGAATAATTTCTGACTTGAATTTAGATATAATCCTGCCCGTTTGGGTGGGATTTTTTTGTTAAAACTGTTTCAAGGAAAAAATAATCAGTAAAATATTTAAAGCAATTAATAAGCAATATACCAGCTTGAAGAGTATATGTTTATGGAAAATAACGTAATTTATTAACATTGTAATCATTAAGTAAAAGTAAATGAAACTTTTTACTTCCTGAGGTTTTATTTCAGATGCTGAAAACAAGTTTAAATTATGTGAAAGATTGATCATTGAGTCTGAATAAAAAATTCTTAAAATAAAAATAATGGTGATACTGATGAATAAAGTTACTGCGTATGGTTTCATCAGCTAATAAAAATTTAATATAATCATTACTCTCCGATAAAAAGTTATAAATACATTGAGAATATCAATATTTACAGCATGAATTAACAGGCCGCTCCTCCGGAGCTATAATTTTAAAACAAATATGTCCTATTAACAGTTTTAGCTCCCAGTGGAGCTGGATTTGATCCCGTCGGGATCTGCTGTTAGTAGAAAAAAAGAAGTTCCCATAAAAATAAAGCTCCGGAGGAGCGGCCTGCTAATTATCTTTAATTTAATCGGACGAGAATCATTTTTAATTGACATTGTAAAATAAAAATCTTCAGCAGAAAAAAAAATCAAATTTTCCATAAATTCAAAATAAACATTGTAAATGTCAGGATTTACAGATAGATATGGATTAGAGAGAGTATCAACACTAATGTATTCTATATCATGAAATGAATGAAGAATATTTTTTACTTGTAAAGCATATTGACTTTCGATAAAAATCAGAGGATTAATTCAAACAGATATATCCGATGGTTTTATTTTCAAGGCAGAGAATAGTATTTTTTTTTTTTTTTTTTTTTTTTTTTTTTTTTTTTTTTCTGTATCCATTTCTATATCAGCATTATAATGGATTATAAGTACCTCGATTACAGAGCTGAAATCAGAATGTTTCCAGTAATTATTTGAATAAAGTGCTGCTTGTAAAGTTTCGGTCATATCCACTGTTAAATTTTGTATAAATAGTTTGGGAAGTACTTTGTATAAGGATATAAGTAAAATATTTTCCCTAAATTTAAGTAAAATTACATCAAATGCAAATAGAAACAAGAAACCTGACGCTTCAGGATTATGATGAACTGGCGGAAACGATGAAAAGGGCCTACCCGCAAATGTCGGAGTCCATTTGGTCCAAAAAAAGTATTGATAAGCTGACAAAAATGTTCCCTAATGGGCAGATATGTATTACTGTCGATGGAAAATTGGCTGCTGTAGCACTTTCTATCATCGTCAATTATGAAGAATTCGGGGATGAACATACCTACAGCGATATTACAGGAAATTATACATTTAATACCCATACTTCCACGGGAAATGTTCTTTATGGAATTGAAGTTTTCGTAGATCCTGAGTTTCGGGAGTTGCGCTTGGGAAGAAGGCTTTATGATGCCCGAAAAGAACTTTGTGAACACTTAAATCTGAAATCCATTGTTCTGGGCGGCAGAATCCCGAATTACCACAAATACAGCCATGAATTTTCTCCAAGAGAATATATCCGGAAAGTAAGAGATAAAGAGATTTATGATCCGGTATTGTCTTTCCAGCTTTCCAATAATTTTCTTCCGATAAGAATCCTGAAAAAATATCTTCCGGAAGATGAAGCATCCAGAGAAAATGCAGTTCTTTTACAATGGAACAACATCTATTACAGCAGAAAACCGAATACCATGCAGGACAGCATTATCCGTCTCGGATTGGTGCAATGGCAGATGAGGCACTTCAGAGATATTGAAGCCTTTTATGAACAGGTGGAATTTTTTGTGAATGTAATGGGAGATTATAAATCCGATTTTGTCCTGTTTCCGGAACTTTTCAATACACCTTTATTAGCTCCTTTCAACAATCTTTCTGAAAGAGACAGTATGATAGAATTGGCTAAGCTTACGGAACAGATTAAAAAGAAAATTTCAGAACTGGCCATAAGCTATAACGTGAATATTATTTCCGGAAGTATGCCTGTTTTTGATAATAATGATTTGTATAATGTCAGTTATCTTTTGCACCGTGACGGGCGTATAGACGAATACCGGAAAATTCACATTACTCCGAATGAAAAGAGATATTATGGAATGAAAGGAGGAAATGAAATTAAAGTATTTGATACCGACTGCGGAAAAATAGGTCTCGTGATCTGCTACGACGTAGAATTTCCGGAATTACCGAGGATTTTAGCCGACCAGGGCATGAAAGTACTGTTTGTTCCTTATCTGACAGACACTCAGAATGCTTATATGAGAGTACGCCACTGTGCTGCAGCAAGAGCCATTGAAAATGAATGCTACGTAGCCATTGCCGGATGTGTAGGAAACCTTCCGAAGGTCAATAATATGGACATTCAGTTCGGACAGGCAGCCGTATTTACCCCTTCCGACTTTGCCTTCCCATCCAATGCTGTAAAAGGAGAAGCGACTCCCAATACAGAAATGACATTGATTGTGGATGTAGATCTGAACCTGTTGAAAGATCTCCATCACAACGGTTCTGTTCAGGTGATGAAAGACCGCAGAAAAGATCTTTATGAGACCTATCTTAAATAACAAAACAGAATGCGAAAGCATTCTGTTTTTATTTTACCTAAAATTTTTTTGAGCAGCTTACATATACTCAGGACATACTACAGCAGGGCAGATCAATTTTGGACATCTTGGTCTTCCATCTTTAGGGCAGCATTCGTTGGAGCAGTTTCCGATAATGATCCCGCTTCCTGCAATCCCTTTTAATTGCGCTCTTGAAAGTTTGTTGTTACGTAAATTTTTCATGTGCTAATACTTTTGATTTGTTTTAATTTTGTACGCTGTAAATATATTAATTTTTATAATATATGATGCTGTTTTGTTGTTATTGATGTATTTTATTCTTTAAAATATTGATTATGTGTTATTATTTTTAATTTATTTATCGGTTTTGTAGTCATAATTCTTTTCATAAAGGAACAATTTTTGGAGTAAATTGCACCTACTATTGATACACTATGTTTGACAAGCCTCAAAGAAAACTGAAAAGATCCGCAAGACTGATTTCCGTACTAAGTAAATATGGATTCAAAGATATTCTGGCAAGAATGAATGGAAATAAACAGGAAGAATCTTCCTCCGGTAATTCAGATGAAATCATTTCAAAAGGAACCGTTTACGAAAGAATAAGACTGGCTCTTGAAGAGCTGGGACCTACGTTTGTAAAATTGGGTCAGACATTCAGTAACAGAGAAGACCTATTACCGCCGGAATTGATTCAGGAGCTGCAGAGGCTTCAGGACAAAGTGGAAACAGTAGAGATGGATGTAGAGGAAGCACTGGAAAATGAATTTAATATTTCTGTGAAAGATTATTTCCGAGAAATCCAAAAAAAACCTTTGGCTACTGCTTCCATTGCGCAGGTTTATAAGGCTGTTCTGCTGGATGGCAGTCCTGTGATTTTAAAATTGAGAAAGCCTAATGTACAGTCAGTCATTGAAGATGACTTACTTTTGATTAAAGATATTGAAAAGCTGATATCTGCCTACTCGGAAATAGGAGAAAAGCTGAATCTGAAACAGGCTATTTCTACCTTTGAAAGGTCTTTGCTGGAAGAAGTTTCCCTGATCAATGAAAAGAACAATATCCTGCAGTTCCGTGTGAATTTTAAGAACAATAAAGAAACTTATGTTCCTAAAGTATACGAAGAGTTTTCCAACAACAATATTCTCTGTATGGAATTTATTGATGGGATCAAAGTAACCGATACATCTGCCCTGGTGGAAAATGATATCGATCCTGTAAAGGTTTCAGAAACAGGATTAAGACTTTTTGTATCACAGATTTTAGACTATGGATTTTTTCATGCTGATCCTCATGCCGGAAATATTTTAGTGAGAAAAGACGGTAAAATTGTTTTCATTGATTTTGGAGCAATTGGGAAAATTCTGCCTAATGATAAAGAAATTCTTGAAAATCTTATCATAAGCTTCGTCGCCAAAAACTCTCATAAAATAGTCCGTTCTCTCAAAAAAATGGCCATAAGCTATGAAATACCTGATGAAAGGCGTTTTGAAAATGATGTGGAAGAAATTCTGAATTTTGTTCACAGTTCATCATTACAAGATATCAATGTACAGCTAATCATCAACAAGATGAAGGATATTCTAAAAGATAACAGGCTCTATATGCCGGATTATTTTTATCTTTTATTCAAAGGAATCAGCCTGATAGAAGGGGTGGGAAGGAGTATTAATCCAGATCTTGATATTGTTAAAAGTCTTCATCCTTACACCAAAAATATTTTCACCAGGAAAATAAGTCCTAAGAACCTGTTAAAGACAGGGATGGACAGGATGATGAATTTCACGGATAATGTAGATGAAATACCCAAAGAACTTCGTTCCGTTCTTCAAAAACTGGATGATAATAAATTCACCGTTTCCAGCGAAATCAAAAATATAGAGAAGACCAACCAGCTCATCAAATCCAGTGTGGTGAATCTTATACTAGCCATGGTTCTAGGGGCAAATATCATAGCCACTGCTATCGTTTTTTCTTCGGAATCAGGACCCAGAATAGGAGAACTTTCGGTAGTAGCGGTTTTAGGCTTTATCTTTTCGATCCTTTTGGTCGTAATCATCCTGCTGAGGGTAACCAGAAAATAAACGTAATTTAAAAAACAATTATCCACCCAAAAATCCCTTCTCTTACTCAACACTCTGTTATACCTGCAACCCGTAATTTCAGCCAACAATGAAAACACTTATTATACCAGTAATCGCCTTATTCAGTTCTTATAGTTTCGCTCAGCAAACAAATGAAGAGAAACTTCAGGGAGATTTTGATGGCAGTGGAACAAAAGAATACGCTTATACAAAAGTCAGCGAATGTTGTGAGGAATGTGAAGGAAAGTGTGAAACCACCATTTATTTCAGTGATAAAAACATAAAGCCTATAAAGATCATACCCGCAAACCAGGGAAGTCTGTATAATCTGGGAGATCTTAATGGCGATGGGAAAGATGAGATTGGCTTTTATCCGAATTGGTGTACCAGCTGCTGGCATCCGTTTTATGTGTATACTTTGGATAAAACTGACTGGAAGCCATTATTGCCTCCTATCTCAACCCATTGTAATCAGTGGGAAGAAGAGCAATTTCCTATCAGAAAAGATCCGAAAAAGAAAGGGTATGTTATCGTTACTTCCAGCAAATGGATAGATGATGATATTAAAATAATCAGTGAAAGTGTAAAGGTAAATTAGCATGTTAACTTCTTGCTGGTGGTTCTTTGTTGCTGAAAATATCAATGTATTTGGCAGCGATTTTCTATATTCACATAGCTACTCCCTAAAACCTGCTGTCTAATATCTGCCACCTCTAATTTTCAACTTCTAATTAAATACCTATCTTTGCAAAATGGAAAAACTCACTTTTGCGGATTTTGACCTTCCGGTTAAAATTCTCGATGTTTTAGCGGATCTGGAATTATTTGAACCTACTCCAATTCAGGAGAAGAGCTTAAAGCCTATACTTTCGGGAAGAGATGTAATGGGAATTGCGCAGACAGGAACCGGGAAAACATTAGCTTATCTTTTACCCGTTCTGAAAACCTGGAAATACAGCAAGACAGGAAACCCAACTGTTTTGGTGCTTGTTCCTACAAGAGAACTGGTGGTGCAGGTAACAGAAATTCTTGAAAAACTGACAGAAAATATCACTGCAAGAGTAATCGGAATATACGGAGGAAAGAATATCAATACCCAAAAACTATTGTTCAACGATGGCTGCGATATTCTGGTAGGAACACCGGGAAGAGTAATGGATCTTTCTATAGACAACGCTATTTCTCTGAAAGAAGTTCAGAAGCTGATCATTGATGAGTTTGATGAGATGCTTAACCTGGGTTTCAGACCACAGCTTACTCACATTTTTGAAATGATGAAAGAGAAGAGACAGAATATTCTTTTCTCTGCAACCATGACGGAAGCGGTAGATGAAATGCTGGATGTGTATTTTGCCAGTCCAATTGAAATTTCGTTGGCTAAATCCGGAACGCCACTGGAGAAAATAGAGCAGATTGGTTACAAAGTTGAAAACTTTAATACTAAAATCAATTTACTTGAACATTTACTGAAGACTAATACTGATATGTCCAAAGTATTGATTTTTAATAATAATAAGAGACATGCCGATTTGCTCTTTACTAAAATTGATGAGCTTTTCCCTGAACAGTTTGATGTGATCCACTCGAATAAATCACAAAACTACAGACTAAAAGCAATGAAAAGGTTTGAAAATGAAGAGATCAGAGGTTTGATTACGACGGATGTAATGGCAAGAGGTCTTGATATTTCAAATATTACTCATGTAATCAATTTTGAAACACCCGATATTCCGGAACAATATATCCACAGAATCGGTAGAACGGGTAGAGCAGATAAAGAAGGAACAGCTTTGGTCTTTGTAACGAAAAAAGAAGAACCTTTACTTCTGGATATTGAGCTTTTGATGGATAAGGCATTGAAATTTAATGAATTTCCTGAGGAAGTTAAGATCAATCCTAAAAAGATCGCCGCTGAAGAAGAGCAGATCGTTATGAAAAATCCTGCACAGGTAAAACTGAATGATGGCGGTGGAGCATTCCATGAGAAAAAGGCTAAAAATACCAAAGAAAACTGGGGTGGACCTTCCAAAAGAAAAGCACCTAAGAAATTTGGAGCCAACAGGGCTCAGCAGAAAGCAAAATCTAAATCGAAAAGAAAGAAATAAAATAAAAACGATTCCTGATACGGGAATCGTTTTTTATTTTAAAGCAAGTCCTCATCCTGAAAATCCAGCTTATTTTTTATTTCAGATAAGGAGTGATCACCTTAGCCCAGATGTTATATCCTTCCGGCTTAAAGTGAAGCATATCTTCCACAAAAATATCTTTTCTTACGTTTCCGTCAGCATCTTCCATTGCTTTTGTAACATCAATGAATTCAGCATTGGGTTCTTTTTTCATAAAAGCAGCGATCTTTTTGTTGGCTATTTTTATTTGAGGCCAGATCACTTCTCTGCTTGGCGAATATTTGATCGAGATATAATCTATTTCAATATCAGGAAATCTCTCACGTATTTTTCTGTAAAAGCTTTTGAATCGGTTAACGACCACTTTGGCTTTTAGCTGGTGATTATCTGCAAAATCATTTTCGCCACAGTAAATAATGATCTGTTTGGGCTGATAAGGAGCTAAAAGGTCATTCGCAAAATCATTAAGATCCGTAAGTCTTGATCCTCCAAACCCTCTGTTGATAATAGTTTTACCCGGGAAATAATCTGCTACATCCGTCCATTTTGTGAATGATGAGCTTCCCAGAAAAAGGATAGCATCCTTTTGAGGCGGATTTTGCTGGTCAAGCTTTTTAAACTCCTGGATGTCTTGCCAGAACATGGGTTTTTTCTCCTGAGAAAAGGCAATAGCAAAATACAGCAATAAAAATGCTGATAGAATCTTCTTCATTATATTCAGTTTTAAATTTAACTATAAAAGTAATAAAAAAACTCCCGATTAACGGGAGTTTATAATTTATCTTTCGTAGGTAATATAAGGAATGTCGGGAATTTTATCTCCGTCCATATCAAATAGTCCTGACTGCTGAGCCATTTTTAAATTTTTGCCTGTCAATACATCTATTCTGTAATTGACCGTACCCTCATCATCAAGTTTAATTCCAATAACTTTTGAGTCAGCATCATAAGTGTATCTTCCCTCACTTTTCTGATCCATTTGACAGTCTGCACCTGTTCCTGTATACGCTGTATAGCTCACATAATAATCTGTTCTGAAGAAAAGAGTATTTTTGGTTGCACATCCGGTGTTTGGATACATTTGAAGCACTGTTTTATTATCTTTTCCGGAAATAATTTCTCTTTTAACTTCCTTCCAGTCTCCCTTCATGATTTCCATATCATAAGCTTCAAGATTGTCATCTTTACAAGAAGTAAGCGCCAGGGCAGAAAAGGCAAATAAAAGTAGCTGTTTTTTCATTTTCACAAATTTAATAATATGCTAAAATATAAATAAATTTGAAATATCTGTAATGAAATAGTGAATTTTTAAACGAATGTTTGTAAATTAAATAATTTTGAGAATGAAATCAGTATTTTCAAGCAGATAAATTGCTTTTAAAAATAAAAAAATGATTTAAAGACAAAAGATATTGTCCCTCTATCTAACATCAAAAGAAGCGGACAAAAGCCCGCTTCCTATACAATTAAAAGCCACTCCGGCTTCAGTCAGAATGTAAAATACTAAACCTTAAACTTAGAATTTTAAACCTTAAACTTTAAATTCCTAGTAGCTCATTTCTACAATCTTATACGCGTCCTGCGGAGTCAGTTTTTTATATTCTCCAAGGCCAAGCCAGTTTCTATCCGTAAAAGCTTTTTCAACTTTTTCAGCAGTTCCTTTAAAGTCCTCTGTATATTCGGAAAGTCTGGTTTTGATGTGAAGACTGTGGAAGAATTCTTCCAGTTTTTTAATACCCAGTTCAGCTTTCTCTTCTACAGTTCCTTCTTTGATTCCCCAGACTCTTTCAGCGTACTGAGCCAGTTTTCCTTTTTTATCTTCGAAATTGTAACGGTAATGAGAAGGTGCAATAATTGCCAGGGTTCTTGCATGATCAATGCCGAAATATGCTGTCAGCTCGTGTCCCATAGCATGTACTGCCCAGTCTGTAATCACTCCTTTCTGGATCAGTCCGTTCAAAGCCATTGTACAGCACCACATAAAGTTTCCGGCAGCATCATAGTTGAAATCATCAGCCAGTACTTTAGGAGCGGTTTCCTGTAGACTGATCAGAATGCTTTCTGCAATTCTTTCCTGAAGGTCCGCAGAAGAAGGAGCCGTCATATATTGCTCCAAAACGTGAGTATAGGCATCTGTGATTCCGTTCACGATTTGATTTTTCGGAATAGATCTGATCACTTCCGGATCCAGTACAGAAAACTGCGGGAAAAGCCCGGGTCCTCCTGAAGATAATTTCTCATTGGTTTCTCTTCTGGAAATAACGTAACCTGAATTCATTTCCGAACCTGTTGCAGGCAGTGTTAAAATACTTCCGAAAGGCATTCCCTGTCCTTCAAATGTTCTTACCGACTTTCTCAGGATCTCCCACGGTTCACCATCATAATTGGCTGCTGCAGAAAGAAATTTTGTGCCGTCAATTACAGATCCGCCCCCTACAGCAAGAAGGTAAGTGATGTTTTTTTCTTTGATAAAGCTTAGGGCATTGATCAGAATTTCATATTCAGGATTGGCAGGAACTCCACCAAATTCATATAAATCATGGTCTTTCAACGCCTCTTTTACCTGATCGTAAACACCATTGTTTTTGATGCTTCCACCGCCGTAAATCATTAATATTCTCGCGTCTTTGGGGATTTCTTTGGAGATTTTAGCGATTTCGCCTTTTCCAAAAAGTATTTTTGTAGGATTTTTAAACTCGAAATTAAGCATTGTTCTAAATTTATTTTAAGTCAAATTTACGGAATGAAAAAAGAAAAGTGAGTTAATAAAATTTTAAAATTGCTATCATTCAGTTTTATGAAAGCTATTGAGGCAAGCAGCCCTTTTGTTTTTAGATGATAACTTTTCAAATCCAAAATAGATGAGTTCTAACAATAAAGTATCTTCCCTTAATTCCCTTTATCAGCCTAAAAAGCTTACTATTTTCCAAAAAAGCGGTTACAGAGAAGTACAGTTTTCATCTTTCGCATATACTCCATTCCTTTTCGCTTCCAGCTTTCCGGTTCTTCTGTTGATTGTAACTAAAAAAGACTCTTTCACAGCCGGACAGCCCTTAGACTGCATAAGATACATAGAAAAATGACGGTTGTCCATTTTATAAGCTCCGGTAAAACGGTTGCTTGTATCTACCGAATAACCATACGTTTTGGCCAGTAAAATCGCTTCAGGAAGATTATCAACAGTTCCTATAAAATCTCTCAGCTGCTGTTCACTGGAAAAATAAACAGACTTTTCATTTTTACACGCAAGAATGTATGAAAAACAATTGTTCCCGATGCATTTCTGGAAAAAACCTCTTTCAGGAACAGGTTCATTGATCGTCATAAAATCAGGAGCCTGGCTTTCGTAGATAACTGCTTTTTCATAATCCATATCATTGCTGAGAACGCGCCAGTAAGCATAATCTTTATCAGGAACTATGAAAGGATAGAGGTATTCTGCGGTATCAAGGATATCAGGAATTTTTTTATAATCATCGGAAACCTTGATCTGGCTGTAAAGCAGATTAGAGAGAATCAGGGAAAATGCGATGATTACTTTCATAGAGAATGTGTTGTCTGTACAAATTTAAGAAAGAGAATTATTCCAATACAATTTTATAATATCCTTTTTCAGCAGTTACATCAATATCTATACCTGTAAACGTTAATTTATTGATTTGATAGCCATCACAACCTCCATTAAATTCTGATGACTGAATTGAAAAATCCAGGTCTTTAATATTAGAAAAGAATTTATACTTTTTTGTTCCATTATAAGCACCTACGTTTTCTAAAAGGATTCTATTATCGGATGTTTTGGATAATTGCACACTGGCATTATTTTCATCCTGAATAGAATAAGTTGTTAATGTTCCATTGGTGATAAGATTTTCATTATTGGAATTGACGAACTCAAAAATGATGGGTAATGGTGCATTGTAACAATCTTTTTCACAAGAGATGAATAGAAGGGTAATGAGTAAGAAAGTCAATATTTTTTTCATGGATTACAGATGATGTATAGAGTAAATTTACTATTATTTTTTTGCATTTTGCCCTCAATTTTTGTCATTTGTCAATTAAATTAATTTTAAAATCGCTTACATTTGTTACTATGATACATGACCAACGCGCAGAAAAATTCAGGCAGATCGTGGAAAATAAGTTCCAGATCTACAATTCATTATTTATGAGCCTGCCTTATGATAAAATGACGAATATCGGAATGCTGCTTCCGTTTCTCTATGAAGAAAGCAGAACTGGCTATGAAGCAGGAAAAACTCCTGAAAATATCGTCGAAGAATTTTTTAAAAACCATACCGATCTTCAGAACGAAGAGCAGAAACTTGAACTGCTTTTCAAGATCATCCAGTATATAGAAAGACAGGTTGTTTTGTTTGACAGTATTGAAGATGCAGCATTTCCTAATCTTCATTCAGAAAGTGATAATGGAACGGTGACCAACCTCTTTGAACGTTCTTTTCAGGATCATAAAATTGAAAAAGTACGCGAGAAATTGAAAGATTTCAGCGTTAAGGTTGTATTTACTGCGCATCCTACTCAGTTTTATCCAAGTTCGGTACAGAGAATTATTCAGGATTTGAGAGGGGCTATTACCCATGATTCGGTGACTCAGATTGATACTCTTCTGCAGCAGCTGGGGAAAACTCCTTTTGTCAACAAAGAAAAACCGACTCCAATAGATGAGGCGCTGAGTATTATTTCTTATCTGAGATATGTATATTATGATACCATTGGCGAACTGTTTACGAAGATCAAAAAGACTTTCGGGAACGGTCATTTTCACCTTCATGAAGATATTATCCAGCTTGGTTTCTGGCCGGGAGGTGACAGAGACGGAAATCCTTTTGTAACAGCAGAGGTAACGAAAAGAGTAGCGGAAGAACTTCGTTCTGCTATTCTGAAATCATACTACAGCCACTTAAAATTTATCAGGAGAAGATTGAGTTTCAGAGGCGTTTCCGAAGTGTTAACCCAATTAAGCGAAGAGCTGTATGCTGCCATTTTTGATGGAAAAGACATTAAAGCAGAAGATATTTTAAAGAAAGCAGCCGAAGCAGAAAAAATACTGATCAACGAACATAACTCTTTGTTTTTAGATCTTTTGATTAATTTCAGAGACCGTGTGATGATCTTCGGTACTCACTTTGCAACCTTGGATATCCGTCAGGACAGCAGAATTCACCAGAAAGTTATTGATGAGGTGTATGCAAAAGTATATGGAAATGAAGAGGCTGATTACGAGAAGAAATTCAATAAGCTGATTCAGATTTCTGAAAAAATAAATGCAGATGATTTCGAAGACATTGTAAAAGATACTTTGTTAACGGTTTCTCAGGTTTCAGAAATTCAGAATCTGAATGGACTGCGAGGCATGAACCGCTATATTATTTCCAATTCTGATGCCGTAAAAGACGTGATGAACGTATATGCCTTCTTTAAAATCTGCGGTTATAAAGATGAAGAGATCAATATGGATATTGTTCCGCTTTTTGAAACCATGGAAGGGCTTGCCAATGCAGAAAATGTAATGAATGAGCTGTATCATAATCCAGTCTACAAAAAGCATCTTGAGAAAAGAGGAAACCAGCAGACGATTATGCTTGGATTCTCAGATGGAACCAAAGACGGAGGATATTTAAAAGCCAACTGGGAAATCTATAAAGCCAAAGAAGTACTCACAAAACTTTCGGAACAGAATAATATTAAAGTTGTTTTCTTTGATGGCAGGGGAGGCCCGCCGGCAAGAGGAGGTGGAAAAACCCACGATTTCTATGCTTCCCAGGGAAAAACGATTGCCAATAATAAGATTGAATTAACCATTCAGGGGCAGACGATTACCAGTATTTTCGGAAACAAGGAGCAGGCAAAATACAACTTTGAACAGCTTCTGACAGCAGGTGTTGAAAATGATGTATTTAAAAATTCAAAAAAAGAACTTACAGAAAAGGAAAGAGCTTTGATTATAGAGCTTGCAGATATCAGCTATAAAAAATATTCGGATCTGAAAGCGCATCCCATGTTTGTGCCTTACCTTCAGGAAATGAGTACGCTTGAATATTACGGAAAAACGAATATCGGAAGCCGCCCTTCAAAAAGAGGAAACGGAAGCGAGCTTAAATTTGAAGATCTGAGAGCCATCCCGTTTGTAGGCTCATGGTCACAATTAAAACAGAATGTCCCGGGATTTTTCGGTTTTGGATATGCAATGCAAAAGATGAAAGAGCAGGGCAGATTTGAAGAGGTAAGAGAACTGTACAAAGGTTCGGATTTCTTTAAAACTTTAGTTTTGAACTCCATGATGAGTATGAACAAGTCTTACTTCCCATTGACTTATTATATTAAAAATAACCCGAAATTTGGAGCATTCTGGAATATTCTTTTCGATGAATACGAGCTTTCAAGAGATATTATGCTGGAGCTGACAGGATTTAAAATGCTTCAGGAAGAAGATCCTTTATCCAGAAAATCTGTGAAGATCCGTGAGAAGATTGTGCTTCCGCTGTTAAGTATCCAGCAGTATGCTTTGATGAAAATTCAGAAAGGAGAAGGGAACAAAGAAGCTTACGAAAAGCTGGTGACGCGTTCATTATTCGGAAATATTAATGCCAGTAGGAATTCTGCATAAGTTATTACGAAAGTAATAGGATATCAATAGGAATGGGTTATAATCCTGAGCGTAGTCGAAGGATGCCCATTCTTTTTTTATTAACCAATCCTCCGGCTTCAGCCAAAACATAGGATATGCAGTTTGAGAAAAAATAGTTTTCACACATTCAACAGATCAAATAGAATATAGAATCTGTTCAATCTGTTGGATGTGCAGGAGACAAATAATTATTCCTTTAAGAATTTTTCGTAGAAAACCTTATCCTTCGTCTGAATTTTCAGATAATAAGTCCCTTTGGGGAAATCTTCCACTTTTATTGATTTTTGATTACTACTTTTTCTGATTAATCTTCCCAGATTATCATATATTTCCAGGGACTGAACTTCTTGGTCTGATGCTACATTAAGAATGTTTTTTGCAGGATTCGGGAAGATAGAATACGTTTCTTTTTTTACAATTTCAGATGTATTCAGAACAAGATTGTATAAGCTTCCGAAATTAAGGATTCCAAATCCCATCTGATCGGAATGTGCAGGATAAAGTGATGCCGTTTGTCTCAGCTTTGTTCTCATCTGCTCTCTGTTCATCGCTGGAAACGCCTGGATAAGACATGCAACACCGCCGGCAGCAATGGGAGTCGCAATTGAAGTTCCATTCACAATTAAGGTAGCATTATCATAAACGGTTGTCGTACCGGTTCCCTGAGTACTTCCGTCCGGCTTTACCACTCCGAGAGCATTAGGCCCGAAAGAAGAAAACCCTGAAGCATTTCCGGCAGAATCTACAGATCCGATAGAAAATACTTTAGCATTATCAGCGGGTGTCATAAGGTAATGCCACGGCTGTTGTCCCGAGTTACCGGCAGCGGCAAGAACAAAAATACCTTTTTCAGCAGCAATGCCTGCTCCGCGGGCAATAAAGGAGGTATTGCCATCCATATTGGCATACGTATAATTGTATCGGCTTTCGTCAAAAATATTGTAACCCAATGATGAAGTAATGATTTCAACTCCTTTTCTGTCTGCTTCCTCAGCCGCCTCAATCCAGTATAGCTCTTCTTCGGGAATCTCTACGGTAGCATTTTCACTGCGGTAAAGGTAAAAATCAGCATCAGGTGCAGCTCCTGCAAAAACGTTTTGAAGATATCCGCCAATAACACCTAACACAACGGAACCATGAGTACTGAGAGCCGTATTATAAATATCTGCGGTTTTGGTAACAAAATCATAAGAAGCTTTGATATGATTATTCGTCCATAATCTTGTAAAGGCAGCTCCTGTATTCACAGTTGGGAATCCTGCATCAATTACCGCTATGGAAACTCCTGTTCCCGTATAACCTGCCAGATGAAGCGGCCGGATATTCACCTGGTCTATTTGTCCTGCCCCTGATCCATAATTGAAGTTGGTAAGTGTTTTATTGATACTGGCATCGTCTTTCCATTTTCCTGATGATGTTTTCACGGTAGTAGAAGTGTTTCTGGCAAAACTTTCAACAGAGGAAACATAAGATTGGGCCTGTAATAACGTTTTTTGCGCCGGAGTGGCATTTACAGCTGCTCCATTAAGCCATTTTGAGTAATCCTTAACAACAAATCCCAAATTTTGAAGATTCTGAAGGTAAGACTGTTCAATAGGAGCATCCTGATCATTAAGCGGTATTCCCAGCATTGTACGTCTGTTGAGTGATTTCTGGCTGAGCTCTGACAGCGGATTGGCATAAAAAGCAGCTTTATTAGGCTTATCCGTAAAGTAAACAAAAACAAGCTCCGTTTGTGCAGAAACGGTTAGGTAACCTGTTAGGAAACAAAAGAGTAAAAGTTTTTTCATAAAATTTATTTGTATAAAGATAAAAACAAAATCAATAAAATTTTTGATAGGATTTTAAATTCCTTATTTTTACAGAAATATTTTAGTATATGAAAAAAATTCAGATGGTTGATTTGCAAAGTCAGTATTACAAAATAAAGAATGATGTAGACAATGCAGTTTTGAATGTAATGGATTCTGCGGCATTTATTAACGGTCCTGAAGTAAAGTCTTTCCAGAATGAATTGGAGTCTTATCTAGACGTAAAACATGTGATTCCGTGTGCCAATGGTACAGATGCATTACAGATTGCCCTGATGGGGTTGGATCTGAAAGAAGGAGACGAAATTATCACGGCTGATTTTACTTTTGCTGCAACAGTGGAGGTAATTCATCTGCTTAAATTAAAGTCTGTACTGGTAGATGTAGATTATGATACATTCACAATTTCTACTGAACAGATTAAAAAAGCAATTACGCCCAGAACAAAAGCGATTATTCCGGTACATATTTTCGGACAGTGTGCCAATATGGAAGAAATTTTAAAAATTGCTGAAGAGCACAATTTATATGTTATTGAAGATAATGCCCAGGCAATCGGTTCAGAATATACATTTTCCGATGGAACGGTAAAACAGGCAGGAACAATGTCTACTGTGGGAACCACTTCTTTCTTCCCTTCAAAAAACCTGGGATGCTACGGAGACGGAGGGGCTATTTTTACCAATAATGATGAATTAGCTCACCGTTTAAGAGGAATTGTAAACCACGGAATGTACGAGAGATATTACCATGATGAGGTAGGGGTAAACTCACGTTTGGACAGCATTCAGGCAGCGGTTTTAAGAAAAAAACTTCCTCACCTTGATTCTTATAACGAGGCAAGAAGAAAAGCAGCAGATTTTTATGATGAAGCATTTGGAGGAAATCCAAACATCCTGACTCCCAAAAGAGCCGAGAACTCTACTCATGTATTCCACCAGTATACATTAAGAATTCTGAATGGAAAACGTAATGAGCTTCAGATGTTTTTATCGGAAAAAGATATTCCTGCAATGATTTACTATCCTGTGGCGTTGAGAAAACAAAAAGCATACTTCCAGGAAAGTGATGCTGCAGATTTTGTGAATACTGATAAGCTTTTGGATCAGGTAATTTCTTTACCGATGCATACAGAATTAGACGAAGAGCAGCTGAAATATATTACGGATGCAGTCCTTGAGTTTATGAAATAAATGAAAAAAAAGATATTTAAATATAGGCTGGTATACTATTTAGCGGTAATAACCAGCTTACTACTTTTTATAATATCTGCATTTTCCGTATTTGAAATATTTAATGATTTTAACCTGTTTAAAACATTGTTTATTGCTATTTCGCTTGTTATTAATTCGTTTGCATTTGTCAATCTTGTAGAAAAATATGATAAAGCTATTTTGTTCCTAAATCTTAGTTTATTTTTATCTATAATTGTTTTAGGTTACCCTTTATTATTTGGATTTTTAAATGGATATAATATTTTGGAAAATTTTATTTTTAAATTCCTAATTATACTCATATTGAATTTACTGATTGTCAATGTATTTAAAGTGAAAAAATATGCGGGAGCGAATGAAATAGAAAACATAGGAAAACATCAAGATTAACAAAGATTAAAAAATAAAAATGGCAATACTTGTTACCGGCGGCCTTGGATATATTGGTTCTCACACTGTTGTAGAACTTCTTAATAACGGCTTTGAAGTGGTTATTATAGACGATTTATCCAATACGGAAAGGTTTATTTTAAAAAACATTGAGGAAATTACTGGTAAGAAACCTGTTTTTTATCCTTTCGATTTAAGAAGAAAAGAACTTCTTACTCAGGTTTTTGATGCGCACCACATTGATGGTTGTATCAATTTTGCAGCCTCTAAAGCGGTAGGAGAAAGCCAGATCATTCCTGTAGACTATTATGAGAATAATTTGTTTTCTTTGATTAATATTCTTCAGGAATTTAAAACAAGAAAGATCTCCAATTTTATTTTCAGCTCATCGTGTACCGTGTACGGACAGGCAGATGTAATGCCGATAGATGAAAATACTCCGTTGAAAACGCCTGAAAGTGTATACGGGAAAACAAAACAAATGGGAGAACAGATTCTGATTGATTTTGCAAAAGCCTATCACAGTAAAATATCGCTATTAAGGTATTTTAATCCAATCGGGGCACATCCATCCGGAAAGCTGGGAGAATTGCCTATAGGAATTCCTAATAATTTAGTACCTTATGTGATGCAAACAGCTTCAGGAATAAGAGAAAAATTAAATATTTGGGGAGATGATTACCCTACAGAGGACGGAACTGCCGTTCGTGATTATATCTATGTTGTTGACCTTGCAAAAGCACACGTTGCAGCACTAAAGAAACTCATTGATGATCCTTCATCGGATGCTGTGATAGATATCTACAATCTGGGAACAGGAAAGGGTTCATCTGTACTGGAAGTGGTAAAAGCATTTGAAAAAGCCAATCATGTAGAAGTGCCTTATCAGATATGTGCCAGAAGAGAGGGAGATATTACTATTGCGTATGCTAATCCAGATAAAGCCGGAAAAGAGCTCCACTGGAAGTCTGAAACTTCGCTTGAAGAAGCTCTAAGAACAGTTTGGGAATGGCAGAAATATCTGAAAACCAGAAATTCATAGACTTAAGTGTTGAGAAATACTGACGTCACATGAAATAATAATTTAAACGATCATAAAACAAATTACAAACATCTTCCTTGAAAATTAAGTGTTTTATCTTTTTAAGAAACATGTATTTCAGCGAAGCTTTAATTTAACATTAATATGAAGACACAGAGAATAGGTATTACATTTTCGTCATTTGACTTATTGCATGCAGGTCACATCAAAATGCTTGAAGAAGCTAAAACCGTGTGTGACTATTTAATTGTTGGACTTCAAATCGATCCGTCTCACGATCGTCCAAACAAAAATAAGCCAAGCCAGACTATTGTTGAAAGATATATTCAACTGAAAGCAGTGAATGCTGTGGATGAGATTATTCCTTATTACACAGAAGAAGACCTTTTGGATATTCTTAAATCATTTGTGATTGATGTAAGAATTATTGGAGATGATTATATGGACAGAGACTTTACAGGTAAAAAATACTGTGAGGAAAAAGGAATTGAGATCTTTTACAACAAAAGAGACCATCGGTTTTCCACCAGTGACCTGAGAAGGAGAATCTACGAAGCTGAAAAAGAAAAAGATGCCAAAGCAGAACCTGTAAAATAGAAAAAAATAAAATCTTTATTCAATGTAATGAAGATTTTTTTTATTCATATTGGTCTTTTAAAACGCTGAAAATCAGAATTAAATACTATTAGATTGTTAGTGCGTGATACTTAACATAATAAAAAAAAAGGTATTTTACTTTTTTATTTGATAATTTTTTACTCTTTTTGAGCGTTAATTAATTAAAAACTAAAAAAACCATGAAAAAAACAATTTTAACCATGTTATGTATGACATTGGGGGCAGGTTTAGCTTTTGCAGGTACTAATCAACCAGCCAAAAAAGTAAAAAAAACAAATAAAAAAGCTACTTGTACTGTAAGTTGTAGCGTTACCGTTAGCAATAGCAACGGATCAAGTATAACTTACACTATGTCAGCAGGAAATCTTTTCACTAGTTGTGGAGCAGCCCAACAGAAATGTAGCACGAAAATGAAAGCTACTTTTGGTATGGAACCAACTGGATATGAACTTTAATTAAAATCTAATATTGTACATATATGAAAAAGATTATTTTAGCTACTATGATTATGATTACTGGATTAGCTAGCGCTAAAAATACTCCTAAAGAACCGGCTTCATCTCCTAAAAAGATTACAAATTCAGTTTCGGCAAAAGAAAAAGCTTCTCTTTGTACTGTATCATGTTCTACATCTGTTCAGATAGGAATGAATACTCTTACTATAACATCTTCTGCCGGAAGTATTTTTACAAGCTGCGAAACTGCTTCTCAGAATTGCACAAAAAAATTAATGAGAAAGGTTTTGGATCTTTCAATGGCTACTGAATAAAAATTAATAAGCCAATTTTTGGTATGTAACATAACAAGTTGTTTTTATTTCAAAACAACTTGTTTTTAATTTAAAAGGAATGAACAAAAATAAATTATTTATTTTGGTATTTGTACTTTGCTTTAGTATACTTAGTTCTCAGACATTTACAGGAATATATATATTCAAAATTAATTCAAAAGTGCCTACCCAGACATATAATAGTATTCTTAGCTCCCAAAATAAAACCTGGTTTGTAGAAACAAAGCAAGAGTTGTTAATTGATACTTCAGAAACGAAAAAAACATCTAGTGAGAGTGGATTAACTGTGGAACATATTTCTGATGATTATAAAAATATTATAATGCCTTCTCCTCCAGAATATTATAAAGATTCACAAACGGATAATATGCTTTCCCGAAATTTTTATTTAACAAAAGCATGTTATATTAAAGAAAATCTGGATCAGTTTACATGGAAGATATCAGATGAGACAGTAATTTATAATGGGAAAAAATATAACGAGGCAACAACAGAATTTCGGGGAAAAACCTGGATTGTTTATTTTGATCCTAAAGTTTCATTCAATATTGCTCCATGGAAGTTTTATGGATTGCCTGGTGTAGTAGTATATGCAAAAACTACGGATAATTTATATACTTTTGAACTAAAGGAATATAAAATAGTAGAGAAAAATACATCTATTAATAACCCATTTGAAAAAGAAAAATTAATAACTTGGGATCAGTATAAAGAAAATTATAAAGAATATCTGAAGAGGTTGATAAAAAAATGGAGTGCAGACAGTGAAGATGGGAATGGAGGATCTATTAAAATGGATAATACAATAGAAGATTTAGGTTTTACTGAAATAAAATAAAATTGTATGATTATACATTTTTTTGAGAAAATAATGAATAAAGGAACACCGGGCATGTTCCTTGTTTTTTTATTGTTTTCTCAATGCTTTTTTTCTCAGACTATTTCTGGTATTGTTACTTCTGAGGCGGGGGATAAAATATCTTTTGTCAATATTCTCATTAAAGAAAATGCAGATGATGAAAGAATAAATCAATTCACTCAAACTAAAAACGGAGTATATAATCTTGTTCTCAATAAGAAGTATAAAAAGATTTATATAGTTGCAAATGCTGCTAATTTTGAAACATCAGTTCAGGAAGTAGAATTAGATAATAAAGAAAAAATTTCTCTTGATTTTGTTTTAAAGAACGAAAAAATAAAGACAATACAGGAAGTCATCATTAATCAAAAAAAAGAATCATTTGAGATAAAAGAAGATACTGTGGTATACGACGTTTCCAGATACAAGGATCCGTCTGACAAAAAGGTTCAGGATGTATTAAAAAAAATGCCTGGAATCACGGTAAATGAAAAAACCGGAGAAATAAAATATAAAGGGAAGTCAGTAGAAACTGTAAAGCTGGAAGGAGATGATTTGTTTGGAACTAATTATACTGTTGGAACAAAAAATATTAATGTTGACATTGTTGAGAAAGTTGAGGCAATAGAAAATTATTCTGAAAACCCTTTATTAAAGGGAATAGAATCTTCTGATAAAGTTGCCTTAAATTTAAAAATCAAAAAAGGAAAGATTGATTTTTCTGGAAATATAGATTGGGCAAGTGGATTTGATTCTGATGTAAAACAGGTGAGTTCTATCAACTCAACTTTATTACAGGTTGCAAAAGGGTATAAGTCTTTTTTAAATCTTTCTTATAATAATATCGGAGTTAATCAATCTCCCTACGATTATTTTTCCAATAACCTTTCTATAGATCAACAGAAAAACTCAGATTATTCTGCGGCAAAAATCATTAATGATAATTCATTTTCAAGTTTTCTAGAAGATACAAGAGCTAACCGCAATAATGCTTTTTTTAGCAGTTATAATTTGATATTTAGGGCATTTAAGAAGAATAGTACAAGGATAAACCTTTCATATTTGAAAGATAAACTCATGCAGGATATCTATAATGAGAGTCATATTATAGATGATAATTTAAATCTTTCAGATACCTATAATACAATAAAGAAACCTGAATTATTTAGGATAGAAATTGATAGTAAAACAAATACAACCAAAAAATCTCTTTTAGAATATAAATTATCAGCATCTAATGAGAGTAACCAACAATATAGCTCGGTTCTACAAAATGGTGACAGGAATTTTGAAACCAATTTATTAACCAAAAACACTTTTTTAAAACAAAACTTACAATTTACATATAAGCTAAATGATAAGTCTGCTTTTCAATTCAGTACTACTTATGCTTGGAATGATATTCCTCAAAATATGTTCTCATTTCCTTATTTAAATATTGATAATGATACATCATTTAATACCCAATTGAGTAATTTTAAAAAATCAGTATTGGATTTTCAGTTAACTTATTTGGCTAAATATAAAAATATCAAGTATTTCTTTTCCTTTGGGAATAACAATGAAACCAATACCTTTAATTCGGAAGTAATGGGTTTAAACAATTCGAAAAAAAATAATTATAGCAATTTATTGAATAATAAAAAAGCTTCCACATATCTTTCAGGGCAAGCTAATTTCAATATATCAAGATTATATATACAGCCTTCTTTTAATTTATACTATCAGAGACAAAGTTTAAACAATATAAACCTTGAAAATAAAACTGTTGTATTTGAACCTAAACTTTATTTGAAATATAAAATTAATGATGTAGCTTTCATAAATAGCATTGTAGATTATCGGCAGAAGCCTTTTTCAGAAGATAAGCTATTTATAAATCCTGTCTTTATTAGTAATAGAAATATAATAAGTAATGTACCTTCTTTAAGCTTTCAAAAGACTTTTAACGGCAGGGTAAGTTATGTTATCAATGATTTGTATAAGCAATTAAATTTTAACTTTGGATTGTATTATACAAGTGATAAAGGGAATTATTTTTCAGATATAACAATTTCACCTTATATCACTCACTATACCTATTTTTATTCTCCTAAAGTAAGATCTACTTATGGTGCTGACTTTATGTATGATAAATATTTTTCATTCCTGGATAGTGTATTAAAGCTAAGTTCAAATCTCACATTTTCAAATTATGAAAACATCCTAAATAATTCTGAAACCAGAAAAATAAACAATGTTACTCAGACATATGATTTTTCTTGGAAAACAGTTTTTGATTTTAAAATTAATTTTGAGAATAAATTTACTTACAATATAAACAGTACTCAGGTAGAAAATCAAGAAAAAAATACTTTGAGGTCATTTAATAATAGTTTTAGGATTATTGCCAGGCCGTTTAGTAAATTTTCAATCATCGCAAGTTTTGATTATTTCCGCCCCAATACCAAATCCCAAGCAAATTATTTCTTTATTGATAATACAATAAAATATATTGTAAATAGGAATTGGGAATTATCCTTTTTTATGAAAAATATACTGAATAAAAAAATGATAACCGAAGTAGATATTAATGATTACTCTGTAAATACAACCAATGTAAATATTATCCCAAGATATTTTTTGATGAATATAACGTATAATTTTTGATACATCTGAGTCGTCATATCTATTTTGACATTCATGTGGATTATAATAACAATTATTCAATAAAAAAAACCTTTATCAAATTTGATAAAGGTTTTTTTTATTGAATAGGCTTATTTCCTGATTTTTTGCTGTCTTACATAGGGCCGCCTTGCTGGTCATCACCTGTTGCGTTGGAATTGATGTCCTTTTTCTTTTTAGGTTGTTCAATTTTTTCTCCCTGCTTAAATCTGTAAGTTAACGAAATAGCAAACTGTCTTGGCTGCCACTGCATATAGTTTCTTCGTGTATAATCCTCATTGAAACTAAATACTTCTCTGCTTCTTGTATTGAATATATCCTGAATATTGAAGGAAATTGTTCCGTCTCCTTTCCAGATAGTCTTGGATGCACCGAGATTCAGGGCATACATATCTTCTGTATTTTGGCTGGCTGTTTTCTGTGCCCCTCTATAGAATCCCTGTAATTGTACACTTAGCGTTTTGTCAAGCTTGAATGTTGTATTAAGACGGGCTCTGGTAGAAAAACCGTCTCCTGTGAAATTCATGCTGCGGGTTTGCTGCAGCTTATTTTTATCAATAGCATCATAATAAGCAATTCCTGTAGTTTTATATCCGAACATGTCCAGACTTCCCATGATTTTCAACCATGCAAATGGATCATAAGTAAAGTTCAGGTCCAAACCATAACGGTCATCATTTCCTAAGTTGATTGGCTTTGTATAAAATACACCAAGGCTTTCATCAGGTCTGTAGACCAACATTTTGGTATCATCCGTTGCGTGTCTGTAGTATAGGGTAGGATTAACCGTGAATTTTTTTCTGGTAATATTATATCCTACTTCAAATGAATCTACATATGAGGGATTCAGGTCTATGTTTCCTTCAAAAATATTCTGGCTGTTGCTGTAATTCGGGAAGGGAACCATAAAGAAGGACCTTGGTCTGTCTATTCTGCGGGAATAATTAAGCAAAATCTGATTATTTTTAGATACATCATAGCTTAAGAATACACTCGGAAATAGATTATTATAATTTTTGGTCTTATCTAACGGCTTATCATTAGGATTTTGATTGATATAATTAATGCTGACATTAGACAGCTCATCTCTTAAACCGAGCTGATAAGCAAATTTTTCTCCTATTTTACTCTTAAATTGTAGATAAAAAGCATTGAAGACTTCTTTATAATCTGTATTGTTATTATAACTTGGAATAAAAGGATTGTTGGAAGTACTGCTTACAAAATTATTGTAAGTATTATCATTAACATCCAATCTATATCCTGCTTCAAGCTTGGATTTTTCTCCTATTGGCAGCTCATAATCAGCTTTACCGATTATTGTTTTAGTTAACGAATATCTTCTTGTAATATCCTGCACATCAGGACGAAGGTCGTAAGTTTCAAGAATATCCGCATTATTGTTACTTCTGTTCCTTTGCAGACTTAATGATACGGATAAATTTTGTCCGTTATCATCAAATTTATGATCTAATCCCAAATCTCCCTGGAAAGCAAGGTTATTGAAGATACTTTTAGAATCTCTTCTTCCATAGGGATTTAATAAACTCCATTTTCCTGCTGTAGTGCCCGGATCCGGTGAATCTCTGAAAAACCTGTAAAAACTGTCGTAGGTATCAAGAAGTTCATTTCCGTCTCCTTCAAATGTTCTCACCAATCCTGTGAAATTAATGGAAGTCTTATCAGATAAATCATATACAAAACCCGCACTCACATTATAATTTTTATTATACGTTTTATTCTCGGAGTTTTGCAATTGATGAACAAGAACATCATTAGGCTGCTGGAAAGCAATCACATCGGGAAATGTGAGATTGTGATAGGTTGTTTCCGAATTATTCTTCGTTTTGTTTTCTGTGTAACCACCACCGCCATTCAGGAACCATGTCCAGTTGTTTTTTCTCCAGCTCAGGTTCGTATTGAGAGAAGTTCTTGGAAAATATCCCAGTGATCCAACCACACTACCATTAAATCCTACCTTTTTATTTTTTTTTAGGATGATATTCAGAATACCGGATGTACCACTTGCTTCAAATTTAGAAGAAGGGTTGGTAATAACTTCAATTCTTTCAATCTGATCCGCCGGAATACTCTGCAGTGCATTCGCTCCGTCATCTATCCCAAGAAGGGCAGAAGGCTTTCCATTGATAAGAAACTTTACATTGGTACTTCCTCTCATAGAAACTGTTCCGTCTGTATCCACGGAAACTGAAGGAACATTAGTTAAAACATCCTGAAGATTTCCTCCTTTGCTCACAATATCCTGCGAAGGATCATATGTTTTCTTATCAAGCTCTACTTTATAAGGTTTCGCTGCAGAAGCAGTAATTACAACACCCTGAATTTCTTTTGTTTTGCCATCAGCAGTAGACGAAGGCTCTGCTTCAATAGATAAAGCTCCGATATTACCTGCTTTTGCAATATTTTTGCTGACTACACTTTTTTTGTAATCAATAGCTTCTACTGTAATTTCATAATCTCCGGGCATAAGCTGAAGGGTATATTGCCCTTTTTCATCTGTCAGTACAGCATCACTTAAAGTCTTGTTGGCCTTATTGCTGAAAGTTACGGAAGCATAAGGAACCGGTTGATTTTTTTTGTTGACAATGATCCCTGAAACTCCAGCTTTCTCCTGTGCAAAAGCCAGTGCTGCCGCTGAAAGTACTAAGGTAAGTCCTAAAGTTTTTCTGGTGAAAATATTGACAATTTCTGTCTTATTCTTCATAGGTTATTTTTTTGTATAAGATCGTGAAAGAATAACCCTTAATATTTTGAGTGTCCATACTAGGCTGATCATCAAAATATTATGGTCGTTTATTGTTTTTCTAACTGTATAAATTTTTTAGGTGCTTTCTAAGCCTATTTTATATTTTTTGAGTTGAGCCAATCCTGATAGGCCTTTGCATTCACCGCATGTTCTTCAGCACTTGCAGTAAACTTATGGTATCCGAATCTTGCCGGATCAGCACACATAAATATAAAATTGTTGTTTTCAGCATTTAAAACAGCATCTATTGAATTCTTATCCACTACACAGATGGGCCCCGGAGGAATACCTGCATTGGCATAAGTATTATAAGGTGATGGTGTAGACAAATGCTTATAAAATACCCTTTTTATAGGTTCTTTAAAATTTGTCTGCTTATTGATTGCATAAATAACCGTAGGATCAGACTGAAGCTTCATTCTTTTTCTGTAACGGTTTAAATACAATCCTGCAATCGTTTTCATTTCATCTTTTTTTCCTCCGGATTCTTTATAAACAATAGAAGCCAGTGCATAAATCTGATCTCTTGTAAGACCAGACTGCTGTTCTTTACTTTTTCTTTCACTCGTCCAGAAATCATTATACTGATTTTCAAACTTTGAGAAAAACTCTCTCGGGCTTACTGTCCAGAAAAAATTATAGGTATCAATGAAAAAGTATTTTTTTAAATCTTCAACATTTTTATAGCCTTTCTCCTGTGCAACAGCATCCAGATCATTGACAAAATGTAATGAATCAATTTCCGTTTTTTTAGTCACCTTACCAATCATCTGGTACATATCTCCAAAATCACCGATTCGGTAAGAGTTGGCTGTCTGGTTACCAGCTTTGATCATATTGACAAGGTTTTTGTTGCCTGTTCCGCTCTGGATATGGTAACGCCCTGCTTTAAAATTCGTATCAAGACCTTTTTCCTTGGCTACAGCTTCAAAAGACTCTCTGTCTTTAATATAAGGAGCAATAGAATCTAGGATTTGTTTAAAGCCCGCTCTGTGAGGAATCAGAACGTAACCCTCTTTTTCTACGTTATTTCCTAAATATTTATTATAAAATCTCAAACCAAAAAATCCTGCCACTACAAAAGCCAGCAGAATGACAATGAGAATTGCTTTTTTCATTCTTATTAAATGTTGATTAAAAGTTTTTTGTTTTTAAAGAAGATCTGTTTTACCTCTAAAAACTTGCTTTGCAGGACCTTCTAACCAGATATTCTGGAATGCATCCCCGCTTTTTTCAGCATATACCTTAAGGTTTCCGCCTAAAGTTTTAACTTTTACAGAGGTTAGATTATGTTTTTGCAGAAAAGTTAAAGCGGAAGCTGTAACTCCTGTTCCGCAGCTGTAAGTTTCGTCCTCAACGCCTCGTTCATAGGTTCTTACAAAAATTTCATTATCTGAAATTTTTTCTACAAAGTTCACATTGATTCCTTTTTCTTTATATTTTTCAGAATTTCTGATGCCATATCCTTCGTCATAGACGTGATACTCTTTCAGGTTGTCTACATATTTTACATAGTGTGGAGATCCGGTGTTCAGAACAAAATCATTTCCGTCATGGGAAACAGTATCTACATTGATCATTTTTAATTTAATGATTCCGTTATGGATTTCAGCTTCATGTTCTCCGTCTGTTGCAATGAACTTGCATTTATCTTCAAAAATGTCAAGGAAAAAAGCAAAAGCAACAAGACATCTTCCTCCGTTTCCACACATCGTACTTTCCCCGCCATCAGAATTGTAGTATACCATCTTGAAATCATATTCAGGATCGTTTTCCAATAGAATAAGACCGTCAGCACCTATTCCGAAGCGTCTGTCACATAGCTTTTCAATACTATCTTTATCTTTAGTAAATTGGAGATCACGGTTGTCTACCATTACAAAATCATTTCCTGTTCCCTGATATTTATAAAATTCCATATTTTTTTGTTAATGAAGAAGCAAAATTACTATATTTAAAATGAAAAACGAACAGTGTTAACTGTTCGTTTCCTTATTTATAATCGTTTTATCTAAAGCCGCCTCCGCCGCTCTGCTGTCTGCTTGAACTCGTGCTTTGGCTGCCCGAGCTATTTCTGAATCCCCCGCCGGAAGATTCTGACCTGCTGCTTTCAGAATTTCTGAAACCGCTGTTATTCTGGTTATTCTGATTACTGCTGTTTTGATTTCTGAATCCACTGTTACCGTTGGAATTTCTGAAACCGCTGTTGTTTTGATTTCCCTGATTATTCTGATAACCATTGTTCTGGTTTCTGAATCCGCTGTTGCTGTTGGAGTTTCTGTTATTGTTGAATCCTCCGTTATTATTGTATGAACCGTTGCTGTTCGTTGTACGCGTATTCTGGAATCCGTTCTGAGGTCTTGAAGATGAAGTAGACCTTCTTTCTACGTAGACCTTTCTTCTGGAGTTATTGTAGCTATCATAGTAATAAGGAATACCATTATCATAGTAATAATTAACATTGCTTCTGTAATAATAGCCGTCATTACCCCAATATCCACCGCTTCCGTAATATCCTGAAGGCGCATAGTAATATCCGTTGTTATAATACGGATCTCCATACCCATAGCTTCCGTTGCTTCCGTATCCGTCGGTATAAGCTAAACAAGAGGTTAAACTGGTAATAGCAAAAATACTGAATGCTATTTTAAATAAATTTTTCATGACTTTATTGTACTTTTTTTTCTTTAAAACTTTTTTTCCAACTGACGTATCCCAAGATCGCCATTATAGTAAATACCAAATATTGAACCGAAGTGATTCCAAGCCCCTTAAAAATCATCATAGGGATACAAATAAGATCCCCGATAATCCAGAAAATCCAGCTTTCAATGCGTTGTTTAGCCATCAACCACATTCCTGCCAAAAATATGGAGGTAGTGAAAACATCCATCCAGTTTGCCCAGTCCAGATGATATAATCCCAAACTGACTCCTTCCATCGAAAATTGATTATCGATATAAGGTTTGTAATAATAAATTAGGGTAACAAGTGCCAGACTCATCACAAAAAGAATACTTGCATGTATCCATTCTTTTCGGGTAGCCCATGTAACTTCTACATGAATATGATCTTCAGAATTTCTTGCCCATAGAACCCATCCATAAATACTCATGACAGTATAATAGACGTTAATCATACAGTCTCCCAGCAGCCCGGCATTGAAAAGAAGATATACATAGATCAGCGTTGAAATAATGCCGGTAGGGTACACCCATATATTTTTCTTTATGGAAAAAAATACGCTCAGTATTCCGAAAATTGCACCTGATGCTTCCAACATAATTTGTAAAGAATCATAGCTTTCATAAGGCTTTACAAAAAGATCATATAAATTCATGCAATCAAAAATAAGCAAAAATATGGACTTTTTAAAATGGATTATATAATGTGTTGTTCAGGTTTTCAAACCTTTAATGTAAAATAAATGAGGAAAGTTTAACGATTAACGTGAGAGTTTCTAAATTTTTTATATTTTCGTAAATCCTTAATAAATAAAAAAACATGTCGAAAATTTGGGTAAAAAAGCCACTAAGTGCCTATGAGGCAGATATGAAGAAAAGTGAGCTGAAAAAAGTCCTTGGAAAATGGAGTTTAACAGCAATTGGAGTGGGTGCTATCATTGGTGGTGGAATCTTTGTTCTTACCGGAACAGGAGCCTATTATCATGCAGGACCAGCTCTTGCTATTTCCTTTATCATAGCAGGGATTGCCTGCGTTTTTGCTGCATTATGCTATGCAGAGTTTGCATCCATTATTCCTGTAGAGGGTTCAGCTTATGCCTATGCATACGGAACAGTAGGAGAAATTTTTGCATGGGCAATGGGATGGTGTCTCATCCTCGAGTATGCCATGGCGAGTATGGCCGTTTCCGTAAGTTGGTCCGGATACTTTAACAAATTTTTAAAGATTTTTAATATTCATTTGCCTGCCTATCTTACATCAGATCCGGCAAGTTATACCGGAGATGGTTTTTCTATGAACCTTCCTGCATTTATTCTTGTTCTTTTAATTACTGCATTATTGGTAAAGGGAACTAAAGAAGCTGCAGGAGCGAATAACCTGATCGTTTTAATGAAAACTTCAGCTGTTATCTTTGTAATTATTGCAGGAATATATATTATTTTCTCTAATACCGATCTTTACAACGCTGTAGACGGTGTTAAAAACTGGAAACCTTTTATTCCGGATCAGATTCAGATTAAAAATTCTGAAGGAGATATGGTTTCTGCCTACGGTATTAAAGGAATTATTTCCGGAGCAGCAGCGATTTTCTTTGCTTATATTGGTTTTGATGCTGTTTCTACGCAGGCTGGGGAAGCTATTAATCCTAAGAAAGATGTACCTTTCGCAATTATTGCTTCATTATTGGTTTGTACGGCTTTATATATTTGTGTATCTCTTGTATTAACAGGGATGATGCATTATACAGACTTTAACCCGGAAGGGAAATATCCTGATGCTATTAAAGCTCCTGTAGCATATGCTTTTGAAATTGCCGGAAAACACTGGGCCAGTAATATCGTAACAATTGCTGCTACTGTAGGGTTAATTTCCGTAGTAATGGTAATGATGATGGGACAATCCAGAATCTTTATCGGGATGGCAAAAGACGGATTGATTCCTAAATTCTTCGGTGATCTTCATCCAAAAACAAAAACACCTTATAAAGGAATTATTTTGTTAGGAATTGTAGTAGCTTTGATCGCAGCATTTACCCCTATTTCAACATTGGCAGATATGACAAGTTTCGGAACCCTGTTTGCATTTACACTTGTTTGTATTGCAGTTTGGGTGATGAGAAAGAAAGAGCCTAATTTGATCAGACCTTTCAAAGTTCCGGCTTATAAAATAGTTGTGGCATTGGGAGTATTTATCAATATTTATTTGATCTTTAACTTAAGTGCTCATGCTTTGGAGCTTTCGGCTGTGTGGTTATTCCTGGGTGGTTTAGTATATTTCGTTTATGGGAAATCAAACAGTAAACTGAACAATCCTGAAAAATATCAGAACCAGGATTAATAATATAAACCGCTTCGGCGGTTTTTTTTGTCACAATATTATAATATGAAAAAGATTTTTTCCATTTTATTTCTGTCCACCGGACTTACAGCGTTTTCCCAGCAGGTGGAAAGCCTTGAAACCATTCTTAATGATAAGATCAGTATCAGAGCTCTTGAATTATATGACAACAAGGTCTGGTACAGTGGTACCGATTCTAAATTTGGGTTTGTAGATCTTAAAGATTATAAAAGCCAGAAACAGATAAAATTATCCGAAGAGAAACTTCAATTCAGAACATTAGCGCAAAATAAAACTATTTTTTATGCTATCAATATTGAGAGTCCAGGACGTTTCTTTGCTATCGATAAGAAAACTTTAAAGTCACAGGTTGTTTTTAAAGATACAGCAAAAACAGCTTTTTATGATGCTTTACATTTCGTTAATGATAAGTTAGCCTATACTTTTAGTGATTCGGATAAAGATCTGAGGCTGAAGCTGGCGGTCTATAAAGACGGGAAATGGAGTATGTTTAAGAATAATATAATATTAAACGAGGGTGAAGCTGCTTTTGCTGCAAGTAATACCAATATTTCATCCTCTAAAAAATATTTATGGATTGCAACAGGAGGAAAAGCTTCAAGAATATTAAGAATGAATCTGAAGGATGAAAATATCGAAGTTTTCAATACTCCAATTATACAGGGAGAATCTTCACAGGGGATATATTCTATTGACTTTTACAATGATCATTTTGGAATTGCTGCAGGAGGAGATTATACAAAACAGGATGCTAATATCAACAATGTTGCTACCACTAATGATGGGGGGAGAACCTGGCAGATTCAGGCTTCAGGGCAAAATGCGGGATACACCACTTGTGTGAAAATTAAGCCGGGATCAAAAGGAAAAGAGATTATTGCGGTGGGAGACAAGCATATCAGTTACTCTTCAGATTTTGGAAGGACATGGAAGAGAATTTCCGATGAGAATGGCTTCTTTGTGTGTCAATGGTTAGATGGTAACAATGTTGTACTTGCAGGAAATAACAGAATTGCCGTCATAAAATTGAAATTTTAATTTTTCTCTCTTGAAATTTCAGATAAAACAGGCTGTTGGGATATCCTTACAGAAATAAATGTTATTTTTGTATATTGAAATTTACCGGAGAAGTTTCGGTAACACCGAGAACAAAAAAAGATTAATTAATATGATGATGAAGATAAAAAATAAACAATGGGCTATATGTCTTGGAATGTCAGCAGTAATGTTAGCTGCCTGTAAAAAAGATGAAAAAAAGCTGCCGGAAAACACAGCTCCTGTAATTTCTTCTTCTGAAGGAAAAGTTGTGGATTCTGCCAAGACGGGGACTACAGAATCCGGATATAATCCCGACACCACAGACAATGCCACTGCTGAAAAACTGAAGCTTTATCTCAAGGATTATTTGAAAAACGATCTGCCCTCCCTGGAAACTTCCGACCGCCAGTTTTCTTTTTATACCATAGACCTCAATAATGATAAAAAAAATGAATATTTCATTTCACTTTCAGGAAGAGCATTTTGTGGAAGTGGAGGCTGTACGTTTTTATTGCTAAGCAGTGATATGAAGCTGATCAACAGGTTTACGGTAATGAGACCGCCGGTTTTCAGAAGTGCAGCAATTACTTCAGGATGGAATGATCTTATTTTAAAGAGTGGAAACGGAAAGTTCATACATTTGAAATGGGATGCGAAAGCTGGTAAATATCCTTCCAATCCATCAATAGTTAAAGAAACAGATATGGCACCGTCCGGTCATGACTTCATTATGTGGGATGATAATTTTTCAAAAGCGAAAATATTTACATTTTAATGGGCAATGCACCATAAAAGCATATGATTGACATATTCTTCTCATGAACAATTTTTAAATAGTTAATATAGAATTTATCATTATATTGAAGAAAGTCAGTATTCATCGTATTTAGATTCATTATAAAATAGAACCTAATATAATTCATAGGCTAAAATTCATAACTAATGGTTAATTTTGTAAGGTGAAATTTTAATTATGTTAAATTTCATATCCTTATAAAATTTTAATTTTCAAAATGAACTCTTTAATAGATAAATATAATATTCCCGGGCCACGTTACACGTCTTATCCTACCGTTCCATATTGGGATGAATCAACATTTTCACCGGAAAAATGGAAGGAAACTGTAATCAGGTCTTTTCATGAGAGCAATGCAGAGGAGGGGATTTCTATTTATATCCATTTGCCTTTCTGTGAGGCGTTGTGTACGTTCTGTGCGTGCCATAAGCGTATTACCAAACAGCATAGTGTTGAAATTCCTTATCTGGAAAGTGTTTTAAAGGAATGGAAACTTTATCTTGATCTTTTCAATGAAAGACCTAAGCTGAAAGAATTACACCTTGGTGGAGGTACGCCTACTTTCTTCTCTCCTGAGAATTTAAGAACATTGCTGGAAGGTATTTTTTCAACAGTAGAGATTGCGGAACATCCGGAATTTTCTTTTGAAGGGCATCCAAATAATACCACGAAGGAACATCTTCAAACGCTATATGATCTTGGTTTTAGAAGAGTGAGCTTTGGAGTTCAGGATTATGATCCTAAAGTTCAGAAAGCGATCAACAGAATCCAGCCTTTTGAAAATGTGAAAAACGTTACAGAATGGGCGAAGGAAATAGGATACAGGGGAATCAGCCATGATCTTGTTTTCGGATTGCCGCACCAGAATTGGGATGCAATGGAACATACCATCCGGAAAACAATGGAGCTGAAACCGGACAGACTTGCATTTTATTCTTATGCACACGTTCCATGGGTAAAAGGTGTTGGGCAGAGAGGTTTTGATGAAAATGACCTGCCTAGCGGTGAAGAAAAACGCCGTTTGTATGAAGATGGTAAAAGACTGCTTCAGGATTTAGGATATATTGAGGTTGGGATGGATCACTTCTCTCTAGAGCATGATGATCTGTACCAGTCTTTGATTCATAAAAAACTTCACAGAAACTTCATGGGCTATACTTCAAGCAAAACCCAGTTGATGGTTGGTCTTGGAATGTCTGCTATTTCAGATTCCTGGTATGCTTTTGCCCAGAATATAAAAACCGTTGAAGAATATCAGAAAATGGTGGAAGAGGGAGAAATTCCTGTTGTAAAAGGGCACGTACTGAGTGAAGAAGATCTTATTGTAAGAAGACATATTCTGAATCTGATGTGTCAGCTTGAAACCACTTTTGATATTAACAATTCTTTCCCTGAACTTGAAAATGCACTGGAAATGCTGCAAGAAATGGAAAATGATGGTTTGGTTGAGATCAACGGAACCGAAATTAAAATTACTGAAGCAGGTAGAGCTTTCACAAGAAATGTAGCAATGGTTTTTGACCTGAGAATGATGAGAAATAAACCGGAAACAAGAATTTTCTCTATGACAATATAATCAAAAGCGGTTCAGATCTGAACCGCTTTTGATTTGGTTTCGGGTTAGTTTTTATCCTTTTATAGACATAGTGTTTCGTTTGCGCCTACAAAGACTATTATTTAATAATTAATTTCTGGCTATAAGATTTTAATTCCCCTGATTTTAGATTGATAAAATATACTCCGGCAGGTATTCCTGAAATATTGATGCCTTTACTGCTAGTGATCTGATCTGTTTCCAATACTTTTCTCCCTTCTGCACTGATGATTTCCAACGTTGCTTTTTTATCCTTCACGCCATCAATGAAAATTTCTTTTGAAGCAGGGTTGGGGTAAACTTTGATACTTCCTAAAGTGTTTTCCTGAGTGCCTAAAGTGCCTGTTGAAATTTTAAATATTTTTCCGCTGTTGACGGCTGCCACATACAATCCTTTTTGATAGTCCTCTCCAAAAGTAGAAAAGTTGTTTCCGGAATAAGGAGAAGTCCATGTTATGGCATTATTGGTGTCCAGAACTCCGATTTGGGTAGAACAGTAATCCGCGAAGAAATATTTCCCCTGCAATGCAGGATATTGAGTTCCTCTGTATACATAACCGCCCGTGATGGAACATTTTCCTCCCGAATGATCATATACCGCAATAGGAAAAGTCATTGTAGCCTGTGCTGCACATCCTGTGGTATTGTAGGTGTTATTTCCTTCATAGCAGCGCCAGCCATAATTTAATCCGGCAGTAGTAATGGGCATTTTGTTGATTTCCTCTATTGCTCCCTGTCCCACATCTGCAATCATAGCATTTCCTGTTGTAAGATCAAAGGAAAATTTCCATCCGTTTCTAAGACCATAAGCCCAAATTTCGTCTGAGCCATCCACACCTGCTCCTGCAAAAGGGTTATCAGGCGGAATATTGTAAGGACCGGTAGCATCTACATCTATTCTCAGCATTTTTCCCAGTAGTGAATTTTTGTTTTGAGCGTTATTATTCGGGTCACCGCCACTTCCTCCGTCTCCGGTGATGATCCAGAGTTTTCCGTCAGGAGCAAAATGAATGCTTCCTCCATTATGATTGTCGAAAGGCTTGGGAATATTCAACAGTATTTTTTCAGACGCAGGATCGGCTACATTTGGATCTGTTGAACTGACGCTGTACCTGGCAACAATAATATTGCCTGAAAGATTGTTATAATACACAAAAAAATACCCGTTCGCAGAGTATTGAGGATGAAATGCAAGACCAAGAAGGCCTCTTTCACCGCCGAAAGTAATTTTTGATCCGATATTCAGAAAGTTGGTGGTATTAATAGTCCCGTTGGGTTGAATAATTTTAATGATACCGTTCTGCTGTACAACAAAAAGGCGGCTGTCGTTGGCGTTCGTAATCTCTACAGGGCTGGTAAGTCCTGTCACAAATTCTTCCAAATTAATGCTTTGAGAATTAACAATTAAGGAAGAAAAAATGCTGATGCAAAAAAATAGTTTTTTCATAATATTTTGAAATTTAGTGTGTTGAGGAAGTAAATGAAAATTTTATACCAATCGATTTTGAAGACTTCATGATGATAGTATGAAAAAATTGTTAAATCTTAAATAGAAATCACGATGCCAATATATCTGGAAATAAACCATTTCTGTTGTTAAAAATTCATAAAATACAAGAAAATCATTATATTTGCCGACTTAATTTAACGTAGTTATAACAAAATGCAAGGAAAAGGACTTATTACAATTGTCGCTATTGTACTAGGGTTGATTTGCTTAAACGAGCTATTACCAACATGGTACGCCAGCAAAATTGAAAAGCAGGCAACTGCTATTGCAGGAGACAATCCGGAGAAGTATCAAAAAGAAATCGCAAGACTTTCTAAGGATACTTTGAACTTAGGATTCACAAAACTTTATTACACTAAAGCCAAAGACAAGGAAATGAAACTTGGTCTTGACCTGAAAGGGGGGATCAACGTTCTTTTGGAGATCAACCAAAGAGATCTTGTGAATGATTTAACCAATTATTCTACCAATCCTGTCCTTATTGAGGCTTTAAACAAAACGGATGAAGCACAGAAGAATTCTACTAAACCTTACATCGACAACTTCTTCGAGCAGTTCGATGTAATTAACAAAGCTAAAGGTGCAAACCTTAAGTTGGCAGATCCGGAAATTTTCGGAAATACAACCCTTACTGAGGTAAAGTACAATACGCCTGATGATCAGGTAAAAAGCATTGTTAAAAGAAAAATCGATGCATCTGTAGGAACCGCTTTCGAGGTAATCAGAACGAGAATTGACAAGCTTGGAGCGATCCAGCCAAACGTTCAGAGAGTACCTGGTACTGCGAGAATTTCTGTAGAAATGCCTGGTATGAAGGACATCGATAAAGTGAAGAAAATGCTTCAGACTTCTGCAAAACTTCAGTTCTGGGAAGTACAGCAGGTTCCTGAAATTGCCCCTTATTTCCAGACTTTAACAACTATGGTTGCTACAAAAGGAGATTCTATGGGAGTTGCAAAGAATGTGAACTTCATGAGCCTTTTACAGCTTGACAAATTAAGAACAAATGGTGTTGCTAACGTAAAATTATCTGATACTGCTGTTGTAAACAAAATTTTAAACAGCAAAGTAGGGCAGTCTTTACGTCCGGCTAACATTAAATATACACAGTTCATGTGGGGTTACAAACCTGAATCTACAGATGCTGAAAGCTTAGTATTGTACGCGATCAGAGGTAACATCAACCAAAAAGCTCCGGTAGACGGTGCTGTGGAAACTGCAAACATCAGCTACGATGAACTAAGCAGAGTAGTGGTAGACATGCAGATGGACTCTAAAGGAGCTAAAGAATGGAAAACACTTACTGAGAAAAACGTTGGAAAACCGGTTGCAGTAACTCTTGATAACAGAGTATACACAGCTCCTAACGTTGTAGGTGCTATCCCTAACGGTAGAACGCAGATCTCTGGTAACTTCTCTCAGGAGGAAGCTAAAGAACTGGTAGACGTATTAGGTGCTGGTAAATTGCCTGCAGGTGCAAAAGTAGTTCAGGCTACAGTTGTAGGTCCGTCTTTAGGACAGGAGGCTATTGATTCTGGTTTAATGTCGTTTATCATTGCATTTGCGATTATCATCGTTTATATCATTTTCTACTACGGTGGAGCTGGTGTATATGCGGTAATTGCGATGGTGATCAACTTATTCTATATTTTCGGTATCATGGATTCGGGAGACTTTACCCTTACGCTTCCAGGTATCGCGGGTATTGTTCTTACGATGGCAGTAGCGGTCGATACGAACGTTATCATTTATGAAAGAACCAAAGAAGAATTATTCGCCGGGAAAAGTATTCTTGAAGCTTACAAAGATGGTTTCAAACATGCATTAAATGCGATTATTGATGGTCACACTACTACTTTCTTAACGGCAGTTGTATTGTTCTTCTTCGGAACAGGACCTATCAAAGGTTTTGCATTGACGTTGATGATCGGTATCTTAATGACATTATTCACGTCTGTATTGCTTTCAAGAGTAATGATCTTCTCAAGATTAAATAAAGGAAAAGGACTTTCTGTCTGGACTCCGGCAACGAAGAACCTGTTCAGAAATACCTGGATCGATTTCATCGGAAAGAGAAAATATGCTTACATCATTTCTGCTGTTCTTACAGTTGTATGTATTATTTCTATCGCAACACACGGTTTCAAATACGGTATCGACTTTACCGGTGGTAGAAACTATGTCGTTAGATTTGATAAAGATGTAAAAGCTGAAGATGTTGAAGAAAAGTTAGTAGCATTATTCAAAACTGAAGATGGTAAAAACTCTTCTGTAGAAGCTAAAACTTTCGGAAACAACAAACAATTAAAGATCTCTACAGATTACCTTATCGAAGATGAATCTTTGAAAGCTGACCAGATTATCGAGCAGAAATTATTTGAAGGCTTAAAATCAAACTTACCGGCAGGAACTACATTGAAAGATTTCAAATCTGCTGATAAAGACCACGCAGGAATTGTTTCTTCTGAGAAAGTAGGACCTTCTGTTGCTGATGATATCCAGACTCACGGTATCTATGCGGTATTGGCAGCATTAGCAATGATCTTCATCTATATCCTGGTAAGATTTAGAAAATGGCAGTTCTCTCTTGGAGCGGTTGCTGCTCTATTCCACGATGCGGTAATTATTTTGGGAGCCTATTCATTGCTTCACAAATACATGCCGTTTAACATGGAGATCAATCAGGATTTCATCGCTGCGATCCTTACAGTATTGGGTTACTCAATCAACGATACCGTAATTATTTTCGACAGAATCAGAGAATACCTGAGAGAGAAAAAATCTTTAACATTGGCAGGTCTGTTTGATGACTCTATTTCAAGTACACTGGGTAGAACATTCAACACCTCATTCACTACGATTCTGGTGATCCTTGCGATCTTCATTTTCGGAGGTGATAACTTAAGAGGATTCATGTTTGCGATGTTAATCGGTATTGGATTCGGTACTTACTCATCCATCTTTGTTGCGTCTGCAATTGCTTATGATTTCCTTAAAACAGGAAAAGAAGAAGAGGTACATGGAAAATCCACTTCTGCAAAAGAAGAGCTTGCTTCAAAGTAATACAAACTACAATAAATTAGTAAAGGCCGTTTCGAAAGAGACGGCCTTTTTTTTAAAGTTAAAGTCAAAAAAATAACGAGTAGCTATTCATTATCATGTTGGCTTTACATTTTTTTAGTATTCATATTAACTATCCATAATTTAGAATCATTATTTTTCAGATTTGATTAATTTTGCACCATCATGGAAAATTCAAAGAAAAAAGCGGCTATTGGCTTCATATTTATTACTTTACTGATCGATATTACAGGCTGGGGTATCATCATTCCTGTTGTTCCTAAATTAATTGAGGAACTTATTCATGCAGATATCAGTGAAGCTGCAAAGTATGGCGGCTGGCTTGGATTTGCCTATGCATTTACCCAATTTATATTCTCTCCGTTAGTAGGAAACCTTAGTGACAAATACGGGAGAAGACCCATTATTCTGATTTCCCTTTTCGGATTTGCAATCGATTATATTTTCCTTGCACTGGCCACCACAATCTGGTGGTTGTTTTTGGGAAGGATTATTGCTGGGATTACAGGAGCAAGTGTCACCACGGCCAGTGCCTACATTGCCGATATTTCTACAGATGAAGACCGGGCTAAGAATTTTGGACTGATAGGGGCTGCCTTTGGTCTGGGATTTATCATTGGACCGGTTCTGGGCGGAGTTCTTGGACATTATGGTGCAAGAGTTCCTTTCTATGCTGCAGCAGGCTTGTGTTTGCTTAATTTCCTGTACGGATATTTCATCCTTCCTGAAAGTCTGGATAAAGATAAAAGAAGAGAATTCGAGTGGAAACGTGCCAATCCTATAGGTTCATTTAAGTTTTTAGGTAAGCATCCTGAAATTTCAGGCTTGATCGCTTCGTTGATCTTAATCTATATTGCAGGGCATGCCGTACAGAGTAACTGGAGCTTTTTTACAATGTATAAGTTCAGCTGGACAGAAAGAATGGTGGGAATCTCATTGGGAGTAGTAGGTTTGTTGGTTGGTCTTGTACAGGGAGGACTTATCAGATATACGACACCTAGGTTGGGGGAGCAAAAAAGTATTTATTACGGGCTGGCTTTCTATGCTGTGGGAATGCTGTTGTTTGCCTTTGCTTCGGAAGGCTGGATGATGTTTGTATTTTTGGTACCTTACTGTTTAGGAGGAATCTGCGGACCAGCTCTACAATCTGTTATCACGAAAAGTGTTCCTTCCAATGAACAGGGGGAACTTCAGGGAGCATTAACGAGTTTAATGAGTGCTACATCCATTATCGGGCCACCCATGATGACTAATTTGTTTTACTATTTCACGCATGATGAAGCGCCGTTCAAATTTTCCGGTGCGCCTTTCTTTTTAGCATTTATTTTAATGGCAGTCAGTGTCGTGATTACTTATGCTGCTTTTCAGAAAAGAAATAAAAATTCAGTTGATGTAACCTCGGAAAAGGATTTTCACAAGCCATAGATTTGTTCTATTGATGTGCTATAGGTGATTTCTAAGTTACATTTTTCCATAATTTTACACGAGTGAAATCGTTTTACTCATTTTTGAAACAGGTAAAAATCAATTTATGAATACATCGGATCTTGAAAAGTATTTGGAACGGATTCATTTCTCCGGAACTCCGGAATTGAGCATGGAGACATTGAGAAAGATACATCAGCTCCATCCCAAGCATATTCCCTTTGAGAATATTGATTCCTATACGGGAATTGTTCCTTCTTTGCATTCAGATGATGTTTTCAGAAAACTGGTTATTGAATCCAGAGGTGGATATTGCTATGAACAAAACCTGCTTTTAAGTGAAGTTTTAAAAACATTGGGATTCCATGTAAAGCTCCAGCTGGGAAGAGTAGTGTGGGGAAGACAGGAAGACAGTATTGCCGCACAAACCCATCTCTTGCTTATTGTTGATTTTGAAGGAGTGCATTATGTGGTGGATTGCGGATTTGGAACAGCTACACTTACTTCGCCTATACTTTTAAACAAAGAAGATCAGCAGCAAACACCCAACGGAATATTTAAAGTTTCTCATAAAAAAGAAACGTATACACTTTGGATGTGGAAAGAGCAGTGGCTTCCGGTGTACAGGTTTATTCCCGAACATGTAGAACCCATTGATCTCGATATTTCCAACTGGTATCTGTCTACTCATCCGGACTCTCATTTTAAGAACAGGCTGATTCTTTCGAAAGTAGATGAAAATGCCCGCTATACCTATACGGATCATGTATTGAATATACGATCCGCTGATGGTGAAAAAGAAGCTGTAACGATAGAAAATGATATACAGCTCTACGAAATATTAATGAATACATTCGGACTTAACGAAAATGCAATAGAAGCATTGAAGTCAAAAATCAGAATCTGGTAAGACTTATAAAATATAATAAACGGGAAGCTCAGCGAGCTTCCCGTTTTGATTAAAATCTGATTTTTATGAAAATTATGGATAAAGGGATTTTGTCCCGTTACTTACAATATTACTGCCTAATCCGGAGAATGATACAGAGAAATTAGTAGAATTAAAGCTCAAAGAACCTGTAGGAGTACAAAGTCCCAGTGCATAACGGCACTGCCCGTAAGCGCCTGTTTTTTTGGTAATTTTACTTTCGCTTTTTGCTTTTCCTAAACTGATATATCCCCAGTCACTTACATCTGCATTGGACACCGTAGACCCTGAATAATAAATGGTAATCTGATATCCTGCTTCACCTCGCTTAGATCCCCATAGCCAGTTAGCTGTCCACCATTGTTTATACCATGTAGAAACCACTTTTGAAGCCTGATTGTTAGACGCTTCTGAACTTCCACGGGTATCCATCATCACAAGACCTCCGAAGATATTGTCCCAGATGATTCCTGAATCACCATAAAAACATAGTGTGGTAAATTTCCCGCTTTTGCCGTTCCATGTTACTTCCATAACCTGGGTACCTGGTTTTACTTCTTCGGTGATGGCTTCTTTTAATCCTTGTTGGGCGATTGTTAAATCCTCACCATGATACAAATCTCCAATTTTTCCGATTTTTACAGAGGATAGATCCATAATATTTCCGGAAGCAATGAACTGATCTTTATCCGTAATCAGTTTTTTAGACAGTTCTACCCCTTGTTGGGTTGAAATTTTCCCCAATACAGCCACTCCCACAATCTGTAAATCATTTTTTAAATAAGTTTCAAGATTTTTGGTGGATTCATTCAGTTGAAGCTGTACTGCTTCAGGAACAAGTTGAGAAGAAGAAGGAGTAATCTCTTTTTTCAGCTCATCTATGGCTGTCTTAGCCTGAACCATTTCCTGCTGATTCATTTCATTGTTTTCATTCTGGCAGCCTTGAAGTGCCATTACCGAAAGCACGGCGAAAACTTTAAAAGTAGTCACTAGTTTTTTCATAATTAATATTTGTTTGGTTGTGTATCATAAATATACATAATTGTTGTGTAATTCTCATTATTTTGAATTAAATATTTATTAACTAATAGGTAGTAGGTGAAAGGTAGCAGGAATTAGGGGTGAGTTTGAGAGTTTAAGATTCAAAGTTTAAGGTTATGAGTAACCCGAAACTTGCAACACCCCAAAAAACAGCAACAAATTAAACTCGTACCTGAAATCCCCAGAACTTTATAAAATCTTAAAATTTGTTTAAATTTTTAGTTTACAGTCCATAAATGCAATAATCTTTTGTAATTTTACAACATGGAATTAAGCATTGGAGAAATGGCACTCATTGCCATTGCAATCGTTGTATTATTCGGTCCGGATAAACTGCCTCAGATTGCGCGTGACTTAGGTGCAGGCGTTAGAAAGATGCGTGGGGCAGTGGAAGACATTAAAACCGAAATCATGAAAGAAACAGATAATCCTGTTTCTGAAATCAAGCGTGAGATTGAGAAGGTAAAAGATGCTGCAAAGGATTTCAACCCGATGAATGATATCCAGAAAGATATTCTGACGGAACCTTCTTCAGTGGCTTCCAATGAGCCTCCAAAACCGAAACCTGCAGATGATGAGACTTACGAAGGACCTGTAAGCAGATAATCATGGAGGAAATCATTCAGGAAGATAAGAAGGTATTTCTTTACCTTAATAATTTGGGGGATTCATCTTTCGATCAGTTCTGGATGCTGATTTCCAGTACCTGGATCTGGGTGCCTCTTTATATTATATTTCTTTATTTTTTATACAAAAACCACAAACTAAGATCATTAGTTTTTATCCTTATATTTCTGGCTATTGGAGCAACGGTTTCTGATCAGTTAGCCAGTGTCTTCAAATATGGTGTGGCGAGGTTAAGACCTTGTCATGATCCTACTCTGGAACATCATATGAGAATTGTGAAATGCGGTGGACAGTTTGGGTTTTATTCTGCTCATGCTTCCAATACATTCTTTTTGGCATCCTTTTTAAGTATTTTGTTAAAAAATAAGCTTAAATGGTTTCCATATGCTATATTTGTATGGGCTATAGTGGTTTCCTACAGCCGTATATATTTAGGAGTGCATTTCCCGATAGATATTTTGGTGGGGGCGTTTGTTGGATCTTTATTGGGAGTGATATTTGGTGCACTCGCCAAAAAAGTCATCAACAAACAAACTATAAATTCATGAAAAAAACTTTACTGGTAGTAACTTCCCTCTGTTTCTCAATTAACTTCTATGCCCAGGATAAAAAACTGGCTGAAGAATGCTTTCAAAAAGCTGATTATAAATGTGCAGAAGAGCAATATTTAAAACTGGCAGAAAAAGAACAGATCCAAAAATTTCAATCAGAATATTACGATTATCTGGGTACAGCTCAGAGAAGGCTTGGAAAGACCACTCAGGCTTTTAAATCCTATGAATCTGCTTTGAAAGCCAATCCCTTGTCTGTTTCCGTTTATGCCAATCTTTCATCACTTTACAGTCAGAAAGGAAATAAGGTAAAAGCGCTGGAATATATAGAAAAAGGACTTCAGGTGAATGCTGAAACTCCGGATCTGTATCTTACCCGTTCCAAAATTTACGACAGTCAGGGAAAAAAGGATCTTGCCATCAAAGATCTTAATCAGATTCTGACTTTTGCTCCTGATAATCTTTTTGCGAAGACAGGGCTGGCCAATCTGAAAAAAAATAATGGTGACCTGGACGGAGCTTTAAAAGATTATAATAAACTTCTTTCCGAAAAACCGGAATCATTGCTTTATAATGGTCGTGCAGATGTTTATTTTAAAATGAAAAAATACAAGGAAGCGCTTACGGATGCCAATAAAGCAATTTCCATAGACCCGAAATTTGCACAATCTTATGTGAGCAAAGCAATGATCCTGTTCGATACTTCCAAAATTAAGGAAGCCTGCGAAAATCTTGATAAGGCTGTAGCTTTAGGCTATGAAAAAGCAGTGCTGACAGATGCTTATGCTAAATGTGTAAAGAAATAAATTACAAAATTCCAATCCAGATCATATAAATAAATCCATACTAAAAAACGAATAAAGAGATAGAGAGAGATGTTGAATATTGTTCTTGTAGAGCCTGAAATACCCAATAATACCGGAAATATCGGAAGATTATGTGTAGGAACCGAAAGCAGATTACACCTGATTCATCCCTTTGGATTTGTAATTAATGATAAAAACCTGAAGCGTTCCGGATTGGATTACTGGGTACATCTTGATGTTTCTGAATATGCAGATGTGGAAGAATGGGCTAAAAATATTCCTGATCGGTCCCGTGTGTTTTTAATGAGTTCACATGCTGAAAAATCATATCTTGAAACTGAGTTTCAGGACGGAGATTGGTTAGTTTTCGGAAAGGAGAGTGTGGGATTGAGTAAAGAGGTTTTAGACCGTTTTGAAAATCATTTAACCATTCCTATGTCGAAACTTATCAGGAGCTTTAATATTGCCAATTCCGTTGCTTTTGTAGTGGGTGAAGCAAAGAGGCAGATCAGCCTGAAATAAAAAAGAGTTTGTCTCAAAAATGTCATTCTGAACACAGACTGAAAGTCTGCGAACGTAGTTCAGAAATGTAATGAAGAATCCCATACTTTTGGTTATAATGAGATTCTTCCTTTGTCAGAATGACAAAAGCCAAATTATTTGACTTTTGAGACAGCCTCTTTTGTTTTAATCGTTATGATAAGGTTTTCCCTGCAGAATCTGGTCGGCACGGTAAAGCTGTTCTACAATAAACAGGCGGATCATCTGATGGGTAAACGTCATTTTGGATAAAGACATTTTCTCATTGGCTCTGCTGTAGATCTCTTCAGAAAAACCATAAGCTCCTCCAATCAGAATATGTACTTTTTTTACAGAAGAATTCATCCAGGTATCAATTTTCTGGGAAAATTCGCGGCTGGTAAACTGTTTTCCCCTTTCATCAAGAATCACAACCAGGTCGTTTTTATCAATATGGTTTACAAATAACTTGGCTTCTTCTTTTTTAAGAAGGTCCGGAGATAGGTTTTTGGCATTTTTTACATCCGGAATTTCTGTAATTTCAAAATTCCAGTGTTTGGGTAAACGGTTGAGATAATAATTGATTAAAGAGGCTATTTCTTTATCATCTGTTTTACCGATACAAAGTAAACTGATTCGCATTGTAAGAAGTTTCAGAGGGCAAAGATAGGGCTTCATACGGCAAGTTCAAAGTTCAAAGTTTTGAGATTTCAGGGTTATTTTGTTGGCAGTTCTTTAAAGGTAAGGGTTAATAAATTGATTCAACGATCCCTTTTATTAATAATAGTTTCAACAGGCTCAGCCTGATAATGTCTGAAAAACTTCGGTTGGTATTCGGGTTGTCACCCTGAGCCTGTCGAAGGGTTATGAATATAAATACCTTTGTTAATGATTAATATCGAGTATTAATTCAAGGGATAAGTCTATAACCTGAATCTGATATTTTCTTAGAAATAGCTATTCCCTGATCCCTGCTACCCCTGACATCTATCATCTGCAGCCTAATTCCGTTCTATCTTTTTCCTATTTAATTTAATTCCCCTACCTTTGTATAAAGACAAACAGATCGATGAGTGTAAAGGTTCCCAGATTTATTTTAAAGATTCAAGAGTTTTTCGACAGCATTCATATTCCTGTTTTGGGAATATCACTCTGGCAGATGTTTCAGATCTATATCTCCGGGATTTTTAAAGGAAAAATAGGGCGAAAAGCAGCGGCTATTTCCTGGAGCTTTACCATAAGTCTGTTTCCTTTTATCCTTTTTTTGCTCTCTGTACTGCCTCATATGCCGCTATATGATGAGCTTCAGTTCTATATTTTTGATGTGCTGCTGCATAATGTTTTTCCATCCAATATGGAAGGAGATGTAAAAGGGTATATCGTAAGCAATATCATTCCGAATATGAAAGGAATCAGCAACCTGACCATTCTTCTGGCCCTTATTTTTGCTACGAACGGTACATTTTCCCTGATTAACGGGTTTAATGAGAATACAGATGAAAAATTAAGTGATGTAAAGGAGTTTATCCTTTCATTCTTTATCACCATAGGCTTTATCACTATCGTTTTCTTAACCCTTTTCGGAGTGTATTACACAGAGGTGGTAATGAAGCTTTTTAAACCTGCTTACGATGTTTCATGGCTTGTAGATAACTTATCCAAAATTATCGGATTTGTTTCTTTCCCGCTTTTTTATTTTATACTTCTTACGCTATTTTACTGGTTGGGAACTGTTAAGATTACAAGATTCCGGCAGGCGGTTCCGGGAGCAATTCTGACCACGGTACTGTTTGTAGCTACTACTTATATTTTTGCCATTTATGTAAAGGATATTGCACGGTATAATGTACTTTACGGCTCCATTGGCAGTATGATTCTACTGATGGTTTGGGTGAATGTAAATGTATATCTTCTTTTATTCGGGAATGAACTGAATATGGCGATCAGAAAGCTCAGAATAGAAAAACTGCTGTCTGATGAGATCCGGAAAGAAGCCTCAGGATATCATGCTCAGATTACTGAACCGGACTTTGATAATCATGAGGAACACAAAAGAAAAATGGAGAACCGGAAGAAAGATTAATTCTCCTCCAGTTCAGGATCTTCTTTTGAGCTTACACTTAGTATGGTAAATCCGGCAATTGCAGCAATAAAGGACGCAATCAGGATCGCAAACTTCGCTTCATCCTGAATCGGAATTTCTCCTTTGAAAGAAAGCAATGCAATAAAAATAGACATGGTAAACCCGATTCCGGCTAGTAATCCTACACCAAACATCTGAAGCCAGTTGCTATTTTGAGGCAGTGAGCTGAGTTTTAATTTGATGGCAATCAATGAAAATAAATTGATACCAATCAGTTTACCTAATACCAGTCCACAGATAATTCCCAATCCTAATGTGCTTGTGACTCCTGCTACCATTTCACTGGAAAAAGTGATATTGGTATTCGTTAAAGCAAATATCGGCATGATCAGAAAACTTACCGGGATATGAAGCTGATGCTCCAGTTTTTCTAATGGTGAGATTTCTACATTGGAAGCATTCGTAGGAATTGAAAAAGCAAGCACAACACCTGCTATCGTAGCATGAATTCCGGAATGATGAAGGAAATACCATAAAAATAATCCCGGAATGATATAAAATACAGTTTTTGTTACTTTTAAAAAGTTTAACATAAAAAGTAAGGCTGTTACCCCGAAAGATAACAGGAGATAGCTCCAGTGGATTTGCTCTGTATAGAAAATCGCAATTACTAAAATAGCTCCCAGGTCGTCTACAATAGCTAATGCAGCCAAAAATATCTTAATAGAATTAGGAATCTTTTTACCTAACATCGAAATGATAGCCAGCGAAAATGCAATATCTGTTGCCATAGGAATTCCCCAGCCATTGCTGTATTCCGTTCCTGTATTGAAAATGCTGTATATTACAGCAGGAACAAGCATTCCGCCAACGGCTGCAAAAATAGGGAGGGAAGCATTTTTAAAAGATGAAAGTTCACCTTCTACAAGTTCACGTTTTATTTCAAGGCCTACCAGAAGGAAAAATACAGCCATCAGTCCGTCATTGATCCAGATGCTGATAGGATATTCCAATCCAAAAAGATGAGTGCCGGCTTTCTGGTTTAAAAAAAGCTGAAAGTCCTCTGCGGCAGATGAGTTGGCAATAAGCAATGAAATCAGTACACAGAAAATAAGAATAATTCCTGAGGACTGACTGTTGTTGAAAAAATTTTTAAAATAAAGGGATAAATTCATGTTTATGATTGTACTCGTCTCACTCTTGAAACTCCGTTAATATTTTTAAGTTTTTTAAAGGTCTCTTCCAGCTGACCTTTATTTTTGACTTCGAGGTTGATATTTCCTGTGAAAACACCATTGTTGGATTCAATAGACATACTTTTCATATCCATCCCCATACTTCCACTGATGACCGTTGTGATATCATTAATCATCCCCATTCTGTCAAGTCCTTCAATTTCAATTTTTACTCTGTTCATGAAGCTTTCCGCATTCACCCACTTGGCAGGAATGACGCGGTAATCATACTGTGCTCTCAGATTGATGGCATTCGGACAGTTGTCACTATGTACCTTTATTCCGTCTGAGATCGTAATAAATCCGAAGATTTTGTCTCCCGGAATTACTGTGCAGCACTTTGCATAGGTGTAGTTAAGTTTCTCTTCATCCTTTCCAAAGACAATCATGTCAAGGTTTTCCTCTTTAAGGTCCTCAAAATGCTGACTTTTATTAGGTGATTTTCTGAATCTTGAAAGTAAGTTATTGAATACGTTTTTGCTTTCTATATATTTTCTCAGGCTGCTTACATCCAGTTCATTACTTTGGAATTTAAGGAAGAGCTCCTGAGATGATTTTAAATTAAAGAATTTTTGAAGTTTATTAATTTCATCATCATTAAAATTGATTTTCGCATGACGAAGCTTTCTCTGCAGGATTTCTTTTCCTTCTTCTACCAGCTGGTTTTTCTGAGAGTTCAGATAACCCTTGATTTTGGATTTGGCTTTCGAAGTCACAACGAATTCCAGCCAATCTGATTTAGGTTTCTGGTTTTGGGAAGACAGGATGTCTACCTGATCTCCGTTTTGAAGAATGTAAGAAATAGGAACCAGTTTTCCGTTGATTTTAGCTCCCAGACATTTCATTCCCAGATCAGAGTGAACAGAGAAGGCAAAATCTAAAGCAGTAGCATTAGTCGGAAGGATTTTAATTTCTCCTTTTGGCGTAAAGACAAATACTTCTTTGGAATATAGGTTAAGCTTAATATTGTCCAAAAGTTCCGAAGTGGAAAGGTTCTGCTGCTGTTCAAGTACTTCACGGATCTCGGTTACCCACCTTTCAAAATTTCTGTCATCAGAACTCTGTTTGTACCCTTCTTTGTATTTATAGTGTGCAGCAACTCCTTTTTCAGCAATTTCATCCATTCTTTCGGAACGGATCTGTACTTCAATCCATTTTTTATCCGGTCCTAAAACGGTTAAATGTAAACTTTCGTATCCTGTGGAACGGGGCTGCGTAATCCAGTCACGCATTCTGGAAGGGTTACTGTGGTATACATCCGTAACGATAGAGTAGATCTTCCACGCCAGGAATTTTTCATTTTTCGCATCAGATTTATAAATAATTCTAATGGCGTAGTTATCAAATACCTCTTCAAAGGAAACCCCCTGTTTCAGCATCTTTCTGTAAATGGAAGAAATAGCTTTAGCACGGCCTTTGATTTTAAAGTTTAAGCCTTCTTCATTAAGTCTTTCGGATACTTCCTTCTTAAATTCTTCGATATATCTTTCACGGCTTTCCTTGGCCAGTTCCAATTTCTCTGTGATCTCGTTGTATACTTCGGGACTGTTATATTTTAAGGAAAGATCTTCCAGCTCAGATTTAATATTATATAATCCAAGACGGTGAGCCATGGGAGCATAGATATACACTGTTTCCGAAGCAATTTTTTTCTGCTTATCCGGAGCCATGCTTTCCAGAGTCCTCATATTATGGAGACGGTCTGCAATTTTAATCAGAATCACCCTGAAATCCTCGGATAATGTCAACAACAGTTTTCTGTAGTTTTCAGACTGCACAGAAATATTCTGGTGGTTCATGATGGAAATTTTGGTCAGTCCATTCACGATATTGGCAATCTTTTCTCCGAATATTTTTTTAAGGTCTTCGTAAGTGTAATCAGAATCTTCAATCACATCGTGCAAAAGCGCACAGGCAATAGAAGTAGCACCCAAGCCAATCTCTGTTGCTACAATTTTAGCAACAGCAATAGGATGGTAGATGTAAGGTTCTCCGGATTTTCTCCTTTGATCCTTATGGGCATCCAGTGCGATATCGAATGCCTTTCGGATGAGCTTATTGTTTTCCTCATCCAATGTTCTGTATGTGTTAGAAATCAGATCCTTATATCTGGCAAGGATCTCTTTATTCTCTTGTTCTAAATCGTAGCTCATTTGTGCGTATGCCTATAATTAGACGAAAATACGAAAATTTTTAGTTTTTTCAAACATAAAAGATCCGCAGTGTACACTACGGATCTTCGGTTATTAGATTTTTATATCGATTAGAATTTCACTTCAGAATTCATACCATCGCTTGATGTTTTGATTTTAATTTCCGGGCTGTTATGAATTTCAGCTCTGTTTCTTGCATCAATATACCTTTTAATCGTATCATAATTGGTTTCATTAATGTTCATATTTTCGAACAGATACGATTTCAATGCTGCATTCTGAATAAATGCGCTCCGTGCAAGGTCAATCTGATTGATATCATTTACGGTAACACTTGCCAGATATTGGGAATTACCGGAACCATCATTAAGGTATATCATGTAATCTGAGTTTTCAAATCCTGAATTTTCCAGATCACTTTCCAGTTTTTTGTAGTCGCTGTGATAATCAAATACTCCAGCTAATATATGTGACATAGTTAATTGGTTTTAAGTTACCCTTAAAGTTACTAATAATTTTCTGATTATCACTGCATTTTAGCCAATAAAATTTGTTAATAAATATTCTGTTTTTAATAGATAAGGGTGATGTTTAAGAATGATTATTTGCTTTATTCTTTTTATTGTTCTATAAATAAAAAGCCCCGAAAATGACTTTCAGGGCTTCTATTGGTTAAAAAATTGATTAGATTTAAATTCTTTCGTTTTTAATCTCCTCTACAATTTCAGGATTTAAAAGCGTACTGATGTCGCCAAAATTACTGAAGTCGCCTTCTGCAATTTTTCTCAATATTCTACGCATAATTTTTCCGGAACGTGTTTTCGGAAGACCGGAAACGAACTGTATTTTATCCAGTTTCGCAATCGGACCTATCTGATCTGAAATCAGTTGGTTAATTTCTTTCTTCAGATTTTCTTTGTCACGGCCTTCTCCGGTTTCTTTAAGCATTACATAGCCGTACAACGCATTTCCTTTGATATCGTGAGGGTATCCTACAATTGCGGATTCTGCAACAGCCGGATGCTGGTTGATACTGTCTTCAATAGGTGCTGTCCCAAGGTTGTGCCCTGAAACAATGATCACATCATCTACGCGGCCCGTAATTCTGTAATAGCCAACTTCATCCCTCAATGCACCGTCTCCGGTAAAGTATTTCCCGGGAAATGCGGTGAAATAGGTTTCTTTATACCTTTGGTGGTCGCCCCAGATGGTTCTCGCGATTCCCGGCCATGGAAAACGGATACAAAGATTTCCGGTTACCTGGTTTCCTGTGATTTCATTTCGTTTATCATCCATCAGAACTGGCTGTACGCCTGGAAGTGGAAGAGTAGCATACGTTGGTTTGGTTGGGGTTACAAAAGGAAGTGGTGAAATCATAATTCCTCCTGTTTCTGTCTGCCACCATGTATCTACGATCGGACATTTTTTCTTTCCGACATGATCATTGAACCAGTGCCAGGCTTCATCATTGATAGGTTCTCCTACAGATCCGATCACTTTCAGAGAGCTTAAATCATGTTTGTCTACCCATTCTGTACTTTCTTTGGCTAAAGAGCGGATAGCGGTAGGAGCGGTATAAAACTGAGTGATTTTATGTTTTTCAATCACTTCCCAGAAACGATCTGGTTCAGGATACGTAGGAACTCCTTCGAAAATTACAGTGGTAGCTCCATTCAATAATGGTCCGTAAAGAATGTAGGAATGTCCGGTGATCCATCCGATATCTGCGGTACACCAGTAAATATCATTTTCTTTATAATTAAAGACATTTTTGAAGGTATAAGCGGTGTAAACCATATAGCCGGCGCAGGTATGAAGCATTCCTTTGGGCTTTCCTGTAGATCCGGAAGTATATAAAATGAAAAGCGGATCTTCAGAATCCATAATGACAGTAACGAAATCAGGAGAAGCTTTCTCATACAGATCGGCCATCCAGTAATCTCTTCCTTCTTTCATTGTAATTTCGTTGTGGGTTCTCTTTACAACAAGAACTTTCTCAACTGTCGGTGTTTTTTCAAGCGCATCATCTACAATCGTTTTCAGGTCGAGAACTTTATTTCCTCTGTAGCTTCCATCTGATGTGATGACCATTTTGGCTTCACAGTCATTGACCCTTGATGCAACTGCTGAAGCTGAAAATCCTGCAAAAATAACAGAATGTACGGCACCCAGTTTTGCACAGGCAAGCATCGTAACAGCCAGTTCAGGGATCATTGGAAGATAAATGCAGACTCTGTCTCCTTTTTCAATTCCCATATCCCTTAAAATATTGGCTGTTTTATTAACACGCGTATACAGCTCATGGTAGGAAATATGCTGAGCTTCTTCCTTGGGATCATTAGGTTCCCAGATGATTGCTGTTTTTTCTCCTCTTATGGTAAGATGTCTGTCTATACAGTTTTTGGTAATATTGAGTTTCGCATTTTTGAACCAGGTAATCTTGGCTTCATTCATGTCGTACTTAACAACCTTGCTCCATCTTTGGTACCACACGAAGTTCTGATCCGCTACCTTATCCCAGAACTTTTTAGGATTTTTGATAGACTTTTTATAGTCTTCAAAATATTGTGGTAAATCTTCTATCAGGTAATTTCTCATATCCCTTTTGTTTTTTGAAATTTGAATTTATTATATTTTAAATTTATGTTTAATTTCTGGTTTAAGCCCTGTATTCCTCAATTTTTCCCTGAATTTCATCAATAATTTTTTCATCATCAATGGTGGACGGGATCTGGAAATCTTTGCCGTCAAGCAATGTTCTTATCAACTTTCTTAGAATTTTTCCGGATCTTGTTTTGGGTAAGCGTTTGACAACCATTACATTTTTTAAAAAAGCTACTGCTCCGATTTTGTTGCGAACCATCTGAATAATGTCTTTTTCAATATCTTCTTCAGAGATCGCTGAACCGTTCTTTAAAACCACCGTAGCAAAAGGAATCTGTCCTTTTAAGTCGTCATCAATACCTACCACAGCGCATTCTGCGACATCCGGATGCGAGGAAACAATTTCCTCCATTTCGGAAGTGGAAAGCCTGTGTCCTGCCACGTTGATCACATCATCCACTCTTCCTGTAATGAAAATATAACCGTCTTCATCCTGAATAGCACCATCTCCTGAAAAATAATATCCTTTATACTGAGACAGATAGCTGCTTTCAAAACGGGCGTAGTCTTTCCATATTCCAAGCATCGCGCCGGGTGGGAGAGGAAGTTTGATCACCAGATAGCCTTCATGGTGAGGATCAAGCTCAAATCCGGTTTCATCAAATATTTTAATATCATATCCCGGAACTGGTTTTCCTGCAGAAGCTCTTTTAATCTGATAGCTGTCGTCATGCGTCAGTAATCCAAGCATTGGCCAGCCGGATTCTGTCTGCCACCAGTGGTCTATTGCCGGAACACCGATATGTTCTGCAAACCAGTCCAAAGTAGCCACATCACATCTTTCCCCGGCCAGAAACTGCTTTTTGAAATGGGTTAAATCGTATTTTTTTACCAGTTCTCCATTAGGATCTTCTTTTTTTATAGCCCTGATCGCAGTAGGTGCTGTAAACATTACAGAGACTTTATATTCTGAAATAATTCTCCAGAAAGTGCCTGCGTCAGGAGTCATGATTGGTTTACCTTCAAAAATAATAGTCGTATTTCTGTTGATTAATGGTCCGTACACAGAAAAACTATGTCCTACAGCCCATCCGAAGTCTGAAGCAGCCCAATACGTTTCTCCCGGCTCAACACCATAGACGTAAGTCATTGAGAATTGTAATGCCGTGGCATAACCTCCGGTATCACGAACGATGCCTTTAGGCTTTCCGGTAGTTCCTGAGGTATAAAGAAGGTAAAGCGGATGAGTTGATTCTACAGAAACACAGTCTGCGGGAGCTGACTTTTCTACTAATTCTTCATAATCGATTAGCCCTTCAAACATTTCATCCTTATTATCGACCAGTTTTCTGTTGTATACTATAATATTATCTACTTTATCCTGTGCCAGTTCAATTGCTTTTTCTACCAGTGGCAGATAAGGAATTCTCCTGGCGATTTCTACTCCCGCTGTAGCGGTGATCAAAACTTTAGGTTTACAGTCATCAATTCTTACAACAAGCTCATGAGGAGCAAACCCTCCGAAAACCACATTATGAATAACCCCGATTCTAGCGCATGCAAGCATAGCAAAAAGAGTCTGTGGAATCATAGGCATATAAATGACCGCGGTGTCTCCTTTTTTTAATCCCAAAGAGGCCAATCCGCCCGCCAGTTTTGCAATTTCCTCCTTTGCCTGGTTGAAAGTATAGGTTTTCTTTTGATGGGTTACGGGAGAATCATAAACGATGGCAGCCTGATCTCCAAATCCGTCTTCAATGTGTTTGTCAATACATAAGTAACACATATTGAGCTTTCCGTCTGAAAACCACTGTGGGTAATCGTTTTCACCATGGGAAAGAATTTGTTGGGGAAATTCAAACCATTTGATTTCTGCTGCCTGTTTTTTCCAGAAGTCTTCTTTGTTTTCTATACTTTGTTTAAATAATGTATCTGTTTCCATGTAAATAGTTGTATGTTTCGTTTAATACTCTTGTCAAGGTTTTAAACCTTGACAAGGGTAAGTAGTTGTGTTATTGCTAGCCGAAGGCGAAGCAATCTCTTAAAACATTTCCTCAATCTGCTGCATCAGTTTCTTAATAGAGTATGGTTTTGTGACATAGGCATCCGCACCCATTTCCAGTCCTTTTTCTATATCTCTGGGATTATTTTTTGCACTCAGAAAGATCACTTTGGTGTCTTTCAGTTTTTCTTCCTGTTTAATAAGATCTAAAGTGCTGTAACCATCGAGGTTGGGCATCATAATATCGAGAAGAATCACGTCCGGTATCATTGTTTTCAGGAATTCAAGGACTTCTGTTCCGTCACGGGCAATATAGACGTCATATCCGTTTTTCTTAAAGCTGTATTCTAACGACATTAATATTTTGTGTTCGTCATCCGCAATGATTATCTTTTTCATAAGAAGGTTTTAATGGTGTTCAACTTCATTGGTAATTTCTTTTTTCGTTTTTTCGGGAATGCTGATGGTGAAAGTTACGCCCAGTCCGCTGTTTTCTGCTTTTATTCTTCCTCCGTGTGCCTCTACAATTTTTTTGGAAATGGCCAATCCCAGTCCGCTTCCGGTAGGCTTTAAAATATTCTGATTTTTTGATTGATAAAACTTGTCAAAAATCATTTCCAGATCCTCTTCCGGAATATGCTTTCCGGTATTGAAAATGGAGATGGTCAGCTGATCCTCTTTTTTAAATAATTTGGTTTGAATTGTTCCTTGTTCTTCTGTGAATTTTAAGGCATTCCCCCAGATATTCTGAAACAGTTGTATCATTCTCGCTTCATCATATTCAAATATAAACTGATTCAGAAGATTAACTTCACTTAAATGAATGTTTTTCTGCTGTATAAGATGAAGAAGGGGATTTAAGGCTTTTTTATATGTTTCAACAATATTGTTTTCCTGGATATGTAAAGAGATTTCACCATGCTGTAATTTGTCCAGATAAAGAATGTCATTGATGATTTCACTTAATCTGTCGGATTCTGTGATGATGTTGTTCAGAAACTCCTGTTTGATGTCAAAAGGAATATCATCATCATCGGCTAAAATTTCTCCCGCAGAACGGATGGCTGTAATCGGAGTTCTCAGCTCGTGGGCAACAGAGTCCAGAAAGTCGTCTTTTTGACGGTCTTTGATGATCAGGCTTTCATTGGCTGTTCTCAGATCATCAGAAAGTTTCTGCAGTTCTTCAGACTGTTCGGTAAGCTTTTTATTTAAGCTGATATTTTCCTGTGATTCTTCAAGGATATTCAAAACTTCTTTCAACGATATTTTATCTTCCTTGGTTACCCCTTCTATCAATATTTTTGCGGAGGCAGTACCAATTCTTCCGGCCAAAAGATTTTCTGAGAATTTGATAAACCTTGAATCAGCAGTTTCCGTTTTGGAATCAATATTATATTTTAAATTGAAAATTCTTAGTGCCTGTTCCGTTTTATTTTTGCCTAAGAAACGTTCCAGAATGTTCTGGATATCCGAAATATAAGCCGTTCCGCGCCAGATGAAAGCATTTTCGTGATTCTGAATATACTTGTCTATATCTACATACAGCTCTGCAAAGTTTCTTTCGCGGTAATTTCCTTTGGAGCTTACAGATACGATTGTAAATAAGCTTGTGTTCACCAGCATCGACCAGAAAAAGATCTGTGGAATCCTTCCCAAAAAAGGAATGGTGAAAAAACCAAAAGCATTATACATTTCCCTGAGGACTCCTTTGAATTCCTGATTGTACGAAAAATAATACTGGGGAATAATGAGCCCGAAATAACAGATGGCCAATCCGGCTAAAAGTCCTGCAACAGCACCTTTATAACTTCCTCTTCTCCAGAATAAAGCTCCGAAAAATGCAGGTGCCAATTGTGCAATCACTACAAATGAGATTAATCCTACCGAATCCAGTGATGTTTTCAGGATGAAATATTTATAGAAGGCAAAAGCCATGATGATCAGTGCAAAAATGCTGAACTTTCTGATATTGGTAATGCTTCTGGTATTTTTTTCTTCATTTTCAGATTTTAATTTTCCCAGTAATCCGTATGGAATGATGAGATTGTTGGAAAGCATTATGGATAGAGTAATAGCAGAAATAATAATCATGGAAATACATGAGCTCAATCCGCCAAGAAAAACAAACACAGTAATTAAAGTATTGTCAAAATGCTGTGGAATCAGAATAGAGTAGAATTCGGGATTTACTTTCTGTCCGTCAAAAATTAATCTTCCTCCCCACGCAATCGGGAAAATAAATATAGTGAAGATTAAAAGATAAAGCGGAAAAAACCAAATGGCTGTTCTGATATGTTTTTCCTGTCTGTTCTCAACAATGGCGGTGTGGAACTGTCTTGGCAAAATGCAGATTGCTGTGGCAGAAATCATACAAAGAACCATCCAGTTCATCGCACCTTCAATGCCATTGAAGGTGTTTTTTTCTTTAAAATCCTCAAACTTACTGGCTTTCTCATAGATATCTGAGAATCCGTCAAAGACATAATAAATGACAAAAAATCCGAGAATAATAATAAAAAACAGTTTTAAAAAGCTTTCCAGAGCAATTGCCGAGATAATTCCAAGCCGCTTTTCAGAAGCATCTACATATCGTGTTCCGTAATAAGAAGAAAATAAGGCGATTAAAACCACAACGAAAGTTGCGTTATCAGTCAGGATATCCTTCGACATCGGAGTTTCTGTCACTAAGTGAAAGGTTTCAGAAATAGCTTTAATCTGCAGCCCGATATAAGGAACGATCGCCAGAAGACAGACTATAGTGATGATAGCACTCAGGCTTCTGCTGTTGCCGTATCTTAATGAAATGAAATCGGCAAGGCTGCTTATTTTATTGACTCTGGAAATCCTTACAATCCGGGTATTGATGTAAATCCATGCCGGAATTATCATAATAGGACCAATATAAATCGGAAGATAGTTTAGTCCGCTTGTAGCTGCCACGCCAATACTTCCATAATACGTCCAGGCAGTACAATATACAGCAAGGGACAGAGCGTAGATATATGGATTATTGATCCATAATTTACTTCTTTTCTTCTCTGCTAAATGAGCAACTAAGAAAAGGAGAGCCAGATAAAACAGAACGACAAAAAATAATGCGAAACTATTCATCATGTCTTTTTACAATTACAAAAGAAATCACAATGGAAATCATCCAGACCACGAAAAGGTAAATAAGGATCATTGGATAGCCCAAAACTTCCCTGTCACTGTTGAAAAGAAGTGAAATAGGAATGCTGAAAGCAATCATGAGCCCTACGCTCAGTATGATAAGTTTTTGTTCGTGTCTTTTTTTCATAAATGATTTTGATAAAAGATAATTGATGAATGACTGCATTCATCAATTATCTGTTTTTTGCTTTTAAATTTTATGGTCGGAATATTCTCCTTTTAAGGCATAATATCCGAAAATAGCCATTCCGCCTGAGATAATCGGCATCAGTACAAAGAGAATGATGATCCCAAAAACCAGATCTTCCTGTTTTCCGGATGCGATTTTAGGGATTCCCAATACCGTAATTCCGAAATAGCCTACAATCACCGCAATAGCGATCCAGAGAATGCCTAATATTTTTTTTAGTCCGTTCATTTTAGTAGTTTTAAAATTAATAAAAATTTGAGTGATTCAGTGCTTAATCGTGAAGATTGTTGTTCTTATTTTTAAGATAAAATAATCCGATAATCAAACATACTCCTGCAACTCCAATCGGGTACCAGAGTCCTTCCAGATACCATGTCTCGTGGCCCGCTTCTTTTCCTGTAGTCACCAGATAAGTAGCCACTGCCGGAAGAAGTCCTCCAAATACTCCGTTTCCGATGTGATAAGGTAATGACATTGAGGTATAACGGATTCTCACAGGGAACATTTCAACAAGGAAAGCAGCGATAGGCCCGTAAACCATTGTCACAAAGATCACTTGAATGAATACAAGGAATACCAGATACCATTTGGTGTCGTCACTTAATTGTAAACTTTGAGAAACTTTGGCTTCTTCAGGTTTTCCGTCTTTCATAACAACTCCTGAGGGAGACCAGTGAACGATGCTGTCTTTTTTAATTAAAGTTCCATCTGTATAAAGAGTTTCTTTGTGAAAAGTTATTAAACTGTCTGTTGCGATATCGTTGTGGATCTTTGCCGTTCTTTTTTCTGTAATTCCATTCGCAGCAACTGTTTTATTTTCAAGGTTTACACTTTTAAACATGCTGTCGTAAATAGGTCTGTAAGCTAAAATAGCGATCAGCATTCCGGTCATCATTACAGCTTTTCTTCCGATTTTATCAGAAAGCCACCCGAAGAATACAAAGAAAGGAGTTCCTAAAAACAAAGCGGTAGCCATGAGTGAATCTACCTGTGCAGATTCTACATTCATAACTTTTTGAAGGAAACTCATTGCATAGAACTGACCTGTATACCAGATCACCCCTTGTCCCATGGCAGCCCCGAATAAAGCCAATAGTACAAACTTGAAATTGTATTTATTTCCGAAACTTTCTTTTAAAGGGTTTTTGGAAGTTTTACCTTCACTTTTAGCCTTAGCAAAAAGAGGAGATTCTTTCATATTCTTTCTGATAATGTAGGATACAGCCACCATTAAAATGGAAATCCAGAAAGGAACTCTCCATCCCCAGGTATCAAATTCTTCTGCCGAAAGAGTTGTTTTGGTGATCAGAATAACGATTAATGAAATGAAAAGTCCGGCTGTTGCTGTAGTCTGGATCCATGAGGTCCAGTAACCTCTTCGGTGAGGTTGGGCATATTCTGCTACATACGTAGCCGCACCTCCGTATTCACCTCCTAAAGCAAGCCCCTGAAGTAATCTTAAAATTAAAACTAAAACCGGTGCCAGAAATCCAATAGTTTCATAGCTTGGAATACATCCGATCAGGAAAGTGGAAAATCCCATAATCAGTAATGTAACCAGGAAAGTATATTTTCTTCCGATAAGATCTCCCAGTCTTCCGAAAAATAATGCTCCGAAAGGTCTTACCACAAATCCGGCGGCAAAAGTAGCCAGGGTGGATAAAAATGCTGCGGTAGGATTATCCGCAGGGAAAAATTTGGTCGCTAAAACAACGGCTAAACTCCCGAAGATGTAAAAGTCGTACCATTCTATTAATGTTCCGAGTGATGAGGCAGTGATCACGCTCCAGATGGTGCGGTTTTTCTGCCTGTCGGTCATATTTTCGTAGCTTTCGTGATGATTTTCGCTCATATTGATTAGTTTTTGATGTTAGTAGAATAGGATGTTAATTTGATTTTTTTAACCATTAAGGGCTTTAAATAATTAAGTTTAATGCTTTGGGGCTATTTCAAAAGTGTCATTCTGAATGAAATGAAATGTAATGAAGAATCTCATGTGTGACTGGTTGTTAGTAAGATTCTTCCTTCGTCAGAATGACAAGAGTCAAATTATTTGAATTTTGGGAATGTATCCCTAATTCATCTTACAATCTTTATTATTCTTAATGGTTTAAGTCTTACAAATAGATTTGAAACTGTACGATAAATTCTCCTTTTGAAGAAGGGCTTTCCGTAGGGTTCGTATAAACCGGTCTTGTTGAATATTGTGTTGTTATTTTAGCATGATGCCCATCTATAAACCAGTTGGCTCCGACATCAAACTGGGATGAAGATTTATCAAAAGCCTCAAAACTTTTGTGCGTATAAGCCGCGAAAGGCTGTATTCTGATTTTTGGCTTTTCTGCCTGGCTTGGTAATAGCAAACCAGCCTGTGCGTAGATAATATTACCTGTCCCGATGGTTGGCTGTAGATTTCCCGGTCCCGCAATGGCTTTATTGCCGATGAAATTAGGATCTGATGCTCCGATGTTCATCGTTCCCAGATTTCTTACATAATTCGGTCCGAAATTGTAATTATAATATCCGGCATAGGCAGAAACGGCCATTTTGTTTTTTGCTTCGCCCAAAGGAATATCCGCAAAAGCATCTACTGCAAAAAGAGTGATATCATGCTTTTCAATGTTTGAATTGACAGAAGTTCTTGTTCCGTCAGCCTGATGATAAAAGCCGGCACCTACGTTGAATACTTTTTTTGTTCCAAGGTAAGATCCTACTTTAAAAGGAAGGGTATTGGACTCTTCATCCAGAAATTGATACTCAACATATCCCGCTTTTGAGAAACTGGGATTTCCGTTATTGTCCACTGCCACGGCTTTTGCAGGATCTGTTACATTCATAGGAATAAGATCTGTAGCGAAGGGTTTGTTTAAGCTGAAACGATATTCCAGTTTTCCATACTTTCCTTTAGCAAACATTCCGAGCTGTCTTGCAAACTGATCTGAGTTATCGATTAAAGGCCATGAAAAAACAGGAGAATCTAATGTAAGGAAATTAAGCGTGGATGCCATAGTCATTCGGGAAAGTCCCATGTAATAATGAAGCCCTGCCCCTAAAGATAAACTGAATTTTCCTGCTTCTCCAGGTAAAATAACTGCGTATTCATTCCAGGCATCATGAAAAAATAGCTGCGTTTTCTTTCCGTTGCCATAACCTCCTGTGCCTGAAGTACCTGAAGCGCCGCCATTAATAAAAGTCTGATTATTAATACCGAAATGGAGTAGAATCATATATCTTTTTGAGATCTGTGCATAGGCTAAAGCACGTAATCTTCTGTTTCCCAGACTCCATGAATTATCGGTGGGTTCACCGCCTACCATAGTTCCGGGGTTCATGGAAGTATTTCTTACCCAAAACTGGTCCCATAAAATAAATCTGACGAATTTATCACCGTTGGGGTTGAGGTTGAGTTTTAAGCCACTGCCATAATCAGGAGAACCTTGTGAGTATACGGAACTGCTGATTAAAGCTAATCCAATGAATGTAAGTAATTTCTTCATAAATTATCAATTTTTGGCGTTGTTTTTTGTGAATACCAAATTGTAATTAATAATTTATTTATGAAAATTTAATATATATTAGTGGTAATAGTATAGTTATTATTTTCCAAACTTTCGGACTTCAGGCTGTGGAGTTTTAATATAAATGATTCAAGTGATTGATATTTAATGTTATATTAAATCTTGTACCTTGTATTTCGCATCCTGTAATCCGAAACCTCGCCTCATGCACTACGCTTACTTCTTAAACCGCTCCCATTTAATCAGCATATACTTATCTGCGAATTGGGTAATGATAATTCCTGAGTTTTTAATGTTTTCTTCCTGCGCGATATATTCAATGAGTTCGTTTTGCTTTAATATTTTATAAACAGGATGGAATTCAGAATGAGGAGGTCTTGTGATATTGTACTTTTTGATCCATGAACTTATGGTAACGTGTGAAACGCCGATAATTCTTTCAATTTCACGGTAGCTTAGGCCCTCCAGATAGAGCTGAAGCGCTTTGGTGACATAGTAATCGTCAATTTGTTTTCCCAGTTTTTTAACGGTAAAATAATAATGACAGTCTTTGCAGTGAAAGCGCTGTTTTTCATTAATGATGCCGCTTTTAACTACTTTGATACTCTTACATTTTGGGCAGGTATTTTCCATAACTATATTATTTTAGCAAATATATAATAAATTAGCAAATGTATATTTTTCAATAAAGATAATTTTACCTGTTTAAAATTTTAAAACAAAAAAAATATCTTTTTTATTTGGATTTAAAAGAAATTATATTTTAAATTTGCCAAAAAATTTAGATAAATAAATGGAAATAGAAATTTCCTCATGCGAACATCTAATGTATGTGAGTGAAATACAGCAGGAAATGTACGATTCTGCACAGCGTAGAGGAACGGGTATCGCAAAACGTTCTATAGAATATTTGAGTAAGAAGATTTCAGAGGGCAATGCTGTGGTAGCCACTGAAAACGGTGAGTGGGTAGGTTTCTGTTATATAGAGACCTGGTCACATGGGAAGTTTGTGGCTAATTCGGGGCTGATTGTGTCACCGAAATTCAGGAACGGGGGAGTGGCAACTCAGATCAAGCAGAAAGTTTTCCAGTTATCTAGAGACAAATATCCGGATGCGAAAGTATTTGGATTAACAACAGGTTTGGCAGTGATGAAAATTAATAGTGATTTGGGATATAAACCAGTGATCTATTCTGAACTGACTCAGGATGAAGAATTCTGGAACGGATGCAAGAACTGTGTGAACTATGAAATTTTAATGATGAAGGAACGCAAAAACTGTTTGTGTACAGCGATGCTGTTTGTTCCGGAAAACGATAAAAAAAAAGAGGAGGTAGTGAATAATCTGCCTGAAAATAAATATGATGGGATGATTCAGAAAGATTTTGATAAATTCCATGTGACCATTAATAAAAATAAAAAGAGTCCAGATGAAAAAGAAAGTCATCTTAGCGTTTAGCGGAGGTTTGGATACTTCCTACTGTGCTAAGTATCTTAGTGAAACACTAGGGTATGATGTGTATGCCGTTACTGTAAATACCGGAGGTTTTTCAAAAGAAGAGGAAAAAGAGTTGGAGAGAAAAGCCTTAAACCTTGGAGTAAAGGAATACAGGTGCGTAGACGCTCAGGAAGATTACTACAATTCATGTGTGAAGTATTTGATTTTCGGGAATGTGTTAAAAAATAATACTTATCCTTTATCTGTAAGTGCTGAGCGTACTATTCAGGCACAGGAAATTGCAAAATACGCCATTGAAGTACAGGCAGATGCTATTGCTCACGGAAGTACAGGAGCGGGAAATGATCAGGTTCGTTTTGACTTGATTTTCCAGGTGATGTGTCCGGATATTGAAATCATTACGCCCATTCGTGATATGGCTTTGTCCCGTGAAGAAGAAATTGAGTTTTTAAAAGATCACGGCTATGACATGGAATTCCAGAAGGCTCAGTATTCCGTAAATAAAGGGCTTTGGGGAACTTCTGTAGGAGGAAAGGAAACTTTAACGTCAAGAAATTACCTTCCGGAAGAAGCTTTTCCGTCTCAAATCAAAGAAACTCAGCCTTCAGAACTTGAGATTGAGTTTAAAAACGGAGAAGTGGTAGGAGTGAACGGAAAAAGCTTTGAACATTCTGTATATGCCATTCAAAAAATAGAAGAATTAGCTTCAGCGTATGGAATTGGCCGTGATATCCATGTGGGAGACACTATTGTTGGGATTAAAGGACGAGTGGGATTTGAAGCAGCTGCAGCATCCGTGATCATCAAAGCACATCATTTATTAGAAAAACATACGCTTTCAAAATATCAGCAAATGATGAAGTCGCAGTTATCCGACTGGTACGGAAACTGGCTTCATGAAGCACTTTTCTTAGATCCTGTGATGAGAAATATTGAGTCTTTCTTGGTAGATTCTCAGAAAACAGTAACGGGGAAGGTATTTGTAACCCTTCATCCATACAGATTTATTCTTAACGGAATTGAATCTGATCATGATCTGATGTCCGACAAATTCGGAAGCTATGGAGAAGCGAACAGAGCATGGACGGGAGATGACGTAAAAGGATATACAAAAATTGTCAGCAACTCTTTAAATATATACCATCAGATTAATCAAAATATCAACTAGTTCCGAAGGGACGATGTAATGAAAGACAGAACAAAATGCTGTCAGAATCAAAATGAAGAAAACAGTAGGAATCATTGGTGCCAACGGTTATACAGGAAGTGAGCTGATACGCTTACTGGCTTTTCATCCCCATGTGACATTGAGTTTTTTATATAGCCGTTCGAATTCGGGAACAAAAATTTCAGATCTGTACCCGGATTTAACGACGGTTTGTGAAATGGTTTTGACTGATAAACCTGAAGATGTAGATATTCTTTTTCTGTGTCTTCCGCATAAAGAAAGTCAAAACTGGTTAACTCAGAATCCTGTCAAAGATGAAACGCTGGTGGTTGATCTCGGAAACGATTTCCGTTTAGAAGGAAGTTTCGGAAACAGAGATTTTATCTACGGATTGCCGGAAATCAATAAAAAACAACTGACGGGTGCGAAAAGTATTGCCAATCCAGGATGTTTTGCAACGGCGATTCAATTGGCTTTGCTGCCATTAGCAGAAAAAGGAATGTTACATGAAGTCTTTACTACAGGGATTACAGGTTCTACAGGAGCCGGACAGTCTTTGCAGGCAACCACTCATTTTACTTGGAGAAATGATAATGTTTCAGCTTATAAAACATTAACTCATCAGCATGTCGATGAGATTTTGCAGCAGCTGATTTCATTCAACAATAAAGAAGTAAACCTGAATTTTGTTCCATGGAGAGGAGATTTTGCAAGAGGAATTTTTACAAGTTCCACCATGAAGACAGATTGGGAGCTGGCGGAAATAGAAAAATTATATCAGGATTTTTATGCAGAGGAGCCTTTTGTTACCGTAAACAGGAAGGCGGTTGATTTAAAGCAGGTTGTCAATACCAATCGCTGTGTGATTCAGATCGAAAAGAGTGGGAATGTTGTCGTTATTCACTCAGCGATTGACAATTTGTTAAAAGGTGCTTCAGGACAGGCGGTACAGAATATGAATCTGGCCATGAACTGGGATGAAAATGCAGGACTGAATTTGAAGCCAATAGCCTTCTAAATTGACAATAAATAATTGAGAATTTTAAACAAGAAGTAAATCCGACTTAGGAAAATGGAGCGTTAAGAAAATTAATTCTATGAACGTTAAGAAAATTCTACTGTTCGAAGTGCGAGGAAAATAAAGAACCGAAGAACCAATTTGGATTTCGCACAAGTTTTAGAATTTTTAGAGAATAGAACTAATTTTTAGCGGAAGTTTCCAGGTCTTGAACTTTTGTTTCTTTTGTTTCAAGACAAAAGAAAGATAAAAAAACAAAAAATGAATTTATTCAACGTATATCCATTATTCAACATCAATCCGGTAAAAGCTCAGGGATCATTTCTTTGGGATGATAAAGGGGAACAATATCTTGATTTTTACGGAGGTCATGCTGTGATTTCTATCGGGCATAACCACCCGCATTATCAGAATAAGCTGAAAGATCAGCTGGAAAAAATTTCCTTTTATTCTAATTCTGTTCAGAATGAATTACAGATTGAACTGGCAGAAAAGCTTGGAAAACTTTCAGGATATGAAGATTACAATCTTTTTTTATGTAATTCTGGGGCGGAAGCCAATGAAAATGCATTGAAGCTGGCTTCATTCCATAACGGGAAAAGCAAGGTGCTTTATTTCTCTGGTTCATTCCATGGAAGAACTTCAGCTGCGGTTTCAGTGACTGATAATCCTAAAATTGTAGCTCCTGTTAACTTTTCAGAAAGATTCATCAGATCAGAATGGAATGATGTACAACAGCTTGAAGAAACCTTTGAGAAGTTTGGAAGTGAAATCTCTTCCGTTATCATTGAAGGAATTCAGGGAGTAGGCGGAATTATGATTCCAACACCGGAATTTTTATCCAAAATCAAAGAATTGTGTGAAAAATATGATGCTGTTCTTATTTTGGATGAAGTGCAGTCCGGATATGGAAGAAGCGGATATTTCTTTGCCCATCAGAAATTTGGTGTAGAAGCGGATATTATTACGACTGCAAAAGGAATGGGGAACGGATTTCCTGTTGGTGGAGTTTTGATTCATCCTAAGTTTCAGGCGAGCAATGGTTTGCTGGGAACTACATTCGGAGGAAATCATCTTGCCTGCGCTGCTTCAATTGCTGTGCTGGACGTGATGAAAGATGAAAATCTTATCGAAAACGCTCAGAAGATGGGCGAATATATTGAAAATGAAATTAAAGATTTACCACATATTACATCCATCCGAAGGAAAGGATTGATGATCGGAATAGAACTCGACAGAGACTGTTCGGAAATAAGGAAAAGCTTATTGTTTGATCATCATATTTTCACAGGAAACTCGAATGATAAAACAGTATTAAGGATTCTTCCTGCACTCAATATCAAAAAAGAGGAAACGGATCTTTTCATCAATGCTTTGAAAGCAGTATTGGGAAATATCTAAGGGTTGAAGAACAAAGCTGCAAAAGGGTTAAAAAACTTAAAATAGTACACAATACCTGTCATTCTGAATGTAACGAAGTGGAGTGAAGAATCTCAGAATGACAAAACAACCGTCAATTGCTGAGTGAAACGTCCTTGCGAACGGAAAAAACATCAGTGAAAAGCGTTCCGTTATTGCGTTAAAACTCTCAAAAATGTGTAAACAAAATCTTTAAAATCAATTTAAAATGAAATGGATATTCCATATGTCCATTGAAAAAAAATAGAAAATACCAAATGAAAAAATTTACCTCTGTAAGTGATGTAGAAAACTTACAGGAAATCATAAAAAAAGCTTTACAGATAAAAGCAGATCCTCTTACCGAAACAGAAAAAGGAAAGGGAAAAACAATCGGACTTGTATTTTTAAACTCAAGTTTGAGAACCCGTCTGAGCAGTCAGATTGCGGCTCAAAATTTAGGGTTGAATGTTTTGACATTAAATGCAGCACAAGAAGCCTGGAATCTTGAATTTGCAGACGGAGCAGTAATGAACGGTGATACAGTGGAACATATCAAAGATGCGATTGAAGTGTTAAACCAATATTGTGATATCATCGCTGTGCGTTGTTTTGCAGGAATGAAAAGCAAAGAAGATGATGTGAATGAAAGTATCTTAAGCCAGTTTGAAAAGCATGCAAAAGTACCTGTTATTTCATTGGAATCTGCTACCCGCCATCCACTGCAAAGTTTAGCAGACTGTATCACCATTACAGAAAACTGGAAAAAAGACCATAAACCCAAAGTGGTATTGACCTGGGCACCGCATATCAAACCTATTGCTCATGCCGTTGGAAATTCTTTCGCAGAATGGATGCAGGAAATGGATGTTGAGTTGGTGATTACAAATCCTGAGGGATATGATTTAGATAAAAACTTCACAAAAGATGTGAAAGTAATTCATGATCAGGATGAAGCGTTGAAAGATGCAGATTTTATCTATGTAAAAAACTGGTCATCTTTTGATGACTATGCAGCAATGCCTGAAGTGAAAGGGGATTGGATGCTGACCAAAGAAAAACTATCCCATACCAATGAAGCAAAAGTAATGCACTGTCTTCCGGTTCGCCGTAATGTGGAACTGAGTGATGAAGTGATGGATGGAGATCATTCTATCATTTACCAGCAGGCAAAAAACCGTATTTTCTCCGCACAGGCTGTGTTCAGTGAAATTTTAGATGAATTAAAAGCTTAAAATAATCCTTGTCAAGGTTTAAAACCTTGACAAGGATAGAAAAGAGTAAAAATCACAAAACGTTTACAATGAAAGAAAAGTTATACATCATAAAAATTGGAGGAGCTTTAATTGATGATGAGGAATTGTTAACCCAATTCTTAGAACAATTTTCTGAAATCCAGGAAAAGAAAATCCTTGTTCATGGCGGCGGAAAGCTGGCGACAACGCTGGCTGATAAACTGGGGATCGAACAAAAGATGATCAACGGAAGAAGGATTACGGATAAAGAGACACTGGACATTGTAACGATGGTATATGCGGGAGTAATCAATAAAAATATTGTAGAGAAGCTGCAGCAGAAAAAGTGCAATGCCATAGGATTTTCCGGAGCAGACGGAAATTTAATTAAAGCTAAGAAAAGAGAACATCCTGAAATCGATTTTGGATTTGTGGGGGATATCACCAAGAAAAGTGTGAACAGGAAACTGGTATCAAAACTAATCAAGCTGAATCTTGTTCCTGTGTTTTCTGCGATTACCCACGATAGAAAAGGAAATCTTTTCAATACCAATGCAGATACTATTGCTTCTGTGATGGCGCAGGCTCTTTCGGAGAAATATGAAGTTGAATTATTATACTGTTTTGATAAAGAAGGGGTTTTAGAAGATGTAAATGATCCTGAATCTGTTATTAAAAGTGTAACTGAGGAAGATTTCACCACATTAAAAGAAGAAGGAAAGCTTCACAAAGGGATTTTACCCAAACTTGAAAATGCTCTTGGAGCTGTAAAAAATAATGTAGAGAAAGTGTTTCTGATCAAAGAAACAGAATTGAAAAACCATATAGAAAATCATCATGCAGGAACTGAAATCTGTTTATAATAAAGAAGAACTGTTGAATAATGCGGTCGGATTGCTTAAAAATTTGATTGAGATTCCTTCATTCAGTAAAGATGAGTTTAATACATCGGTAGAAATTGAAAATTTTTTCAAAAAACATCAGATTCCTGCCAAACGTTTTAAAAACAATATCTGGGCGGTGAACAAACACTTTGATGTTTTTAAGCCTTCCGTTTTACTGAATACACATCATGATACGGTAAAACCCAATAAAGCGTATACGCTGGATCCGTTTGTTCCTGTTGAAAAAGACGGCAAGATTTTCGGATTGGGAAGTAATGATGCCGGAGCTTCTCTGGTTTCTATGGCACAGGTTTTTTTACATTTTTATGATAAAGAGGATTTAAAATATAATTTAGTTATTGCTTTGACGGCAGAGGAGGAGATCTCAGGATTTAATGGAATTGAAGCTCTGTTTCCGCAGCTACCCAATGTAGAACTCGCCATTGTAGGAGAACCCACGCAGATGAATCTGGCGATTGCAGAAAAAGGACTTTTGGTGATTGATGGAGAAATGAAAGGGACTCCTTCTCATGCCGCTCATCCTAATGATGATAATTCAATTATAAAATGTATGCAGGATCTGCAGAATATTTTAGACTTTAAATTTCCAAAGGTTTCAGAATATCTGGGCGAAGTTAAAGTTACTTTATCAGGAATTCATGCAGGAGTACAGCACAATGTCGTTCCGGAGTCTTGTAATTTCACGTTGGATGTAAGGGTAACTGACGAATATTCTAATCAGGAAGCATTTGATATCATCCAGTCTCAGATGAAATCTACTTTAACGGCAAGATCATTCAGGCTGAATTCCTCAAAAATCGAAATGGATCACCCATTCGTAAAAGCAGGAGTTGAAATCGGAAGGACAACTTACGGTTCACCAACCTCTTCAGATCAGGCAATTATTCCTTGTACATCAGTGAAAATTGGCCCTGGAGACAGTAGGCGCTCTCATACAGCAGATGAATTTATCTATATCCATGAAATAGAAGAAGGAATAGAAATTTACATCAGAATCTTAGAAAAAGTGTTATAAAGAAAGGAAGAATGAAGTGGGAAGCTGGAAGTTTGTTACAGTTTGTAATTCAATTCCGGTCTCCATCCTCAGGCTTCCAGCTCAATATATGTTTTGACCCCGCCCGGCAGGCACTTGAAGTTTAGTTTTTAATAAGATTTATGCAAAAAAGAAAATTAGAAATGAAAGCTTTACATAAGGAAATGTTTTTTTATAGTTAATAGTAATAAGGATTGCCTTGCCGGGCATGTCAAAACCAACAAATATTTTAAATCAAATATGATCATGAATCACTACCAGCGAATTTTTCTGGTAATATAACAGACAGAAGTGGTGATTGCATATGATTTAAAAAAAATAAACAATTACATATGAAAAAGATATGGCAGAAGGATGACCTTGCCACCAATATATTAGTCAATAATTTCACAGTCGGTAAAGATCTTGACTTTGATGAACGTTTAGCCAAATATGACGTGAAAGGTTCTGTGGCGCATTGTAAAATGCTGGCAGAAACCGGAATTATCACTCAGGAAGAATCGGAGCAGATGCTGTCTGTTTTATATCATATTTTAAATCAGATTGAGGATGGAACTTTTGAAATTGATAAAGATGCTGAGGATATCCATTCTCAGGTAGAAGCAATCCTGATTGAAGAATTAGGAGATACAGGAAAGAAAATCCATACGGCAAGATCAAGAAACGATCAGGTTTTACTGGATATCAAATTGTATTTATTGGATGAAATCCGTGAGATTACAGCCCTTACAGATCAGTTTTTCCAGATTTTAATTCAGCTGGCGGATCAGCATAAAAACGTTCTGCTTCCGGGTTATACCCATTTGCAGATTGCAATGCCTTCATCATTCGGATTATGGTTCGGAGCTTATGCTGAAGCGCTTCTGGATGATGTGGAAATGCTGTTTTCAGTAAAAAATATCATTAATAAAAATCCATTAGGATCAGCGGCTGGTTATGGTTCTTCTTTTCCGATTAACCGTGAAAGCACCACTTATAATCTGGGCTTCCAGTCCATGAATTATAATTCTGTGTACGCTCAGATGACCCGTGGGAAATCGGAAAAAATGCTGGCCATGGCCATGGCTACTTTGGCCGGAACACTTGGGAAATTTGCTTACGATGTGTGCCTGTATCTGAGCCAGAACTTTGATTTTATCAGCTTTCCAAAGGAATTTACTACAGGAAGCAGTATAATGCCTCATAAAAAGAATCCGGATATCTTTGAGCTGGTTCGTGCACGATGCAACAGAATCCAGTCACTTCCGAATGAATTGATTCTATTGACAAGCAATCTGCCTTCAGGATATCACAGAGATGTGCAGTTGACGAAAGAAATACTTTTCCCAGCGATAGATTCTTTAAAGGAATGTCTGGAAATTTTAAGCTATACTTTACCGAATATTCAGGTAAAAGACGGAATTCTGGAAGATGAAAAGTACAAATATCTTTTCAGCGTAGAAAAGATTAATGAAGAAGTGAAAAACGGAAGCTCATTCCGGGACGCTTATGTAAAAGTAGGGCAGGAGATCGAAAACAATGCATTTGAATTTGAACCCGGAAACCTTGAACATACTCACCAGGGAAGTATTGGGAATCTTTGTCTGGATAAAATAGAATATCAGTTTAATAAACTGAAAAATAAATTATTGGGTTAGAATCTAAGCCATTAAGGTCAGCAAAAACTTAAGCAAAATCAGTGGAATTTCTAAAATTATTTTAGCCTGCTGCCTTTTCGTTGTGAAAGCCTTAATCTTAAATCTTATCTGCTTAAGTGATCTTAATGGCTTGATTTTACTCTGCTCTTTGAATTTGATGATTGATTTTGAAACTATGAGTATAGTTGAAAAATTAAGATTGGCTGTATTAATTTTATCGGAGATAAAATCTTTGCGCCTTATAGCATAAAGTTGATAAATTTCTTTGCGTCTTTGCGTTTTTCTAACAAAATAAAATATTCAAAATACGATATGTTGGTAAGCGCAAAAGGCGCAAGGAATAAAACAAATATGTGTGAGGATTTCAAGGCGCAAGAAAATCAAAGATTTTCATCAAGAAGTTTAAATCAGTTTTGTTTAAAAATAGAAGGATTATTCCAGATCAATTTTAAACTTGGTAGATTTTTTTACCTCGTGAAGTACGATAGAACTGTGATATTGGCCGATATTGGGAATATTTGAAATAACATTAACAGCAAATTCGTTATAAGAATTGATGTCTTTGGCAATAATCTTCAGCATATAGTCATATTCTCCGGAAAGGCTGATGATTTCCTGTACTTCATCATATTTTCCGATATGGTTCTCAAAGGTTTCCAATACTTTCTTGGATTGTTCCTTAAGACGGACGTTACAGTAGACCACAATATTTAAACCCAGTTTTTCACGGTTTAAAAGCCCGACATATTTCTGAATGATCCCCTGCTTCTCCAATTGTTTGATGCGTTCATAAGTAGGAGTAAAGGTAAGGCCTATCTTTTCGGAAATTTCCTTAACCGAAAGTGTGGAATCTTCCTGAATAATGCTGAGAATCATTTTGTCTTTTAAATCCATAAAATAAAGTTGTGGCTAACAAAAATATTAATTTTAAATGAGAATAAGGAAGTACTTAAGTTTTTAATTTATTTTAAACATAATTTTTGCTGGTTCATAAAATTGTTATATCTTTGCAGCTAATGAATAAAAAAGCATTTATATCATTAGATTTACCGGGCGAGAGCGCCCTTTACGATATTTATTGTTATTAGCGAAGATTGTTGTCTTCGCTTTTTTTATGTCCAAAAATTAGAAATATGTTTACGATTACAGAACTAAGCACCGAGAGAATCAACAGTATACTGACAGAAGCACTGGCTTTTGCAAACGGTAAAACTGCTAAAATTGAAGGAGAAGTTTTTTGCTCAAATCTTTTCTTCGAAGACAGTACAAGAACAAAAACAAGTTTTGATCTTGCAGAAAGAAAGCTGGGACTTCAGGTAGTTCCCTTTGATGCATCGCACAGTTCGGTAAACAAAGGCGAAAGTCTTTATGACACCGTAAAGACTATTGAAAGTATAGGAGTAAACCTTGTGGTGATCCGTGATAAGAAAGACAGATACTTCGAGGAACTGAAAAATATTAATATTCCGGTGATCAACGGAGGAGATGGAACAGGAAACCACCCTTCACAATGTATGCTGGATCTGCTGACGATCTATCAGGAATTCGGAAAGTTTGAAGGATTGAAAGTAGGAATTGTAGGAGATGTAAAACACAGCCGGGTAGCGAACTCCAATGCGGAGGCTTTAAGAAGGTTAGGCGCTAAAGTATACTTCTCAGGACCGGAACAGTGGTTTGACGAAGGAGCCTTAATCAACGGGACTTATATGTCAGTAGATGAACTGATCGGCGAAGTGGATGTTTTAATGCTATTAAGAATCCAGCACGAAAGACACGATGCCGCAATGAGCTTCACCGCTTCAGAATACCATAAAAGATATGGACTGACCAAAGAAAGAGAAAAGGCCATGAAAAAAGAATCGATCATCATGCATCCGGCACCCATCAACAGAGGAGTGGAAATAGATTCAGATCTTGTAGAATGCGAAAGATCAAGAGTTTTCAAGCAAATGCAGAATGGTGTTTTCGCAAGAATGGCCATTTTGAAAGAAGCATTGGAAACTAAAGGATATACTTTTAAATAAGAGCCAGGGCGAAAGTTAAAAGTTTAGAAGCCGCGTAGGGGCGGCCTGTTAATAGCAATGGGTGAAACCCATGAAAAAAAGGATGTAGACAATCCAAGCCCTGTAAGGGCGACCTGTTAATGACATATAATAAATAATAAGAGATAAAAGTTTAAAATGAAGAAAAAATTAATACTGGAGTCCGGTGAAGTGTTTCATGGAGAAGGTTTCGGAGCAGAATTGGAAACTGCAGGGGAAGTAGTTTTCAATACCGGAATGACAGGGTATCAGGAATTGATTTCTGACCCATCGTATTGCGGTCAGATAGTTTGTATGACCTATCCGCTTATCGGAAATTATGGTATTAACCGTGATGATTATGAAAGTATTGAGCCGGCAATCAAAGGGCTTATCGTAAAAGAACTTTGCGATCTTCCTTCCAATTTCCGTACTCAGATTACTTTAGACGAATTATTTAAAAAGAAAAACCTTTCAGGAATTTCAGGAATTGACACAAGAAGACTGACAAGAGTTCTTCGTAACCATGGAGTAGTAAAAGGAAAAATTGTAAATGCAGATACTGACGAAGCTGCAGTAGCTTCAGAATTGAAGGCAACGAGTTTCCCAATCAATCAGGTAGAGGAAGTTTCTACAAAAACACCTTATGCTAATCCAAACAGAGGTTTTAAAGTAGTATTGGTAGATTTCGGGGCAAAATTGGGAATTATCAGAGAACTGTCTCAAAGAAACTGTGATATCATTGTGGTTTCCCAGGATACTACAGCAGAAGAAATCCTGTTGATGGATCCGGACGGAATTATGTTGTCAAACGGTCCTGGTGACCCGGAAGATGTACCACATGCTTTAGATATGATCAGAGGATTATTAGGAAAAGTCCCAATCTTCGGAATCTGTTTGGGACACCAGCTGATTGGTCTTGCCTGTGGAGCGAAAACTTTCAAACTGAAATTCGGACACAGAGGAGGAAACCACCCGGTATTGGATCTGGAGAAAAATACAGTAGCTATTACTTCTCAAAACCACGGATACGCGGTAGATCAGGAAAGCTTAAAAGGAACAGATCTTATCGAAACGCACATCGCTTTGAATGACAGAACAAATGAAGGGTTGAAACATAAAATTCACCCTTGCTTCTCAGTTCAGTATCACCCTGAAGCGAGTCCTGGCCCGGAAGATGCAAACTACCTGTTTGATGAGTTCATTCAAATGATGGAGGACTTTAAAAAGTAAGATTCAAGAGCCAAGAACCAAGAGTCAAGACGTAAGAGAGAAAATATATGCACAACTTTGAAAAATTACTTTTCTGGCAGAAATCAATTGCATTGGCAAAACATGTATACATTGTTTGTCTAGAGATCAGTAATGATGAAAAGTATGGATTAATTTCACAGATTAAAAGGTGTACTATCTCTATTCCCTCTAACATTGCTGAAGGTTCTGGAAGAAATAGCAATAAAGAGTTTAATCATTTTCTTGCTATCGCTTTAGGTTCTGCATTTGAATTGCAAACTCAATTGATTCTGGTAAAAGAGTTGAATCTTTTAGCTGAAGAAAAAGTAAATGTTTTACTCAATGAAGTTTCTGAAATTCAAAGAATGATTTACTCATTTAAAAATAATTTAAAATAAAGTCTGGAAATCTTGGCTATTGGCTCTAGGTTCTTGACTCTAATTAACAAAAAGAAAAATGGCAAAACGTACAGATATAAAAACAATTTTAGTAATCGGTTCAGGACCTATCATCATCGGCCAGGCAGCTGAATTTGATTACGCAGGAACGCAGGCTTGTCTGTCTTTGAAGGAAGAAGGCTACAAGGTAATTTTGATCAACTCAAACCCTGCAACGATCATGACGGATGTGGAAATCGCTGATAAAGTATATATCGAGCCGATTTCATTACAGTTTGTAAGCCACATCATCAGAAAAGAACGTCCGGATGCATTATTACCAACTCTTGGAGGCCAGACAGGTCTTAACATGGCGGTAGAACTGGAAAAATCAGGAATTCTTGAAGAATGCAAAGTGGAAGTTTTGGGAACAAAGCTTTCTGCCATCAACAGAGCAGAAGACAGAGACCTTTTCCGTGAGCTGATGAGAGAACTGAACGAACCGGTTCCGGAATCTGATATCGTAAACACGGTAGAAGGAGCCCTTGCTTTCGCAGATGAAATCGGATATCCAGTAATTGTTCGTCCTGCATTTACCATGGGAGGAACCGGAGGTGGTATCGCTTCTACAGAGGTTGAATTGAAAGAGATTGCTGAATTGGGACTAAAACACAGCCCTGTTACACAGTGTCTTATTGAAAAATCAATCGCTGGTTTCAAAGAAATTGAATATGAAGTAATGCGTGATGCAAACGACAACGCCATTGTAGTTTGTAACATGGAAAATATAGATCCGGTAGGCGTTCACACAGGAGACTCTATCGTAGTAGCACCTTCTCAGACACTTTCAGACAGAGAATATCAGCTGCTGAGAAATGCTTCCCTGAAAATCATCAGAGCGTTGGGAATTGAAGGAGGATGTAACGTACAGTTAGCTTTAGATCCACATTCATTCGACTACTATATCATTGAGGTAAACCCTAGAGTATCCCGTTCATCAGCACTAGCAAGTAAAGCAACAGGATATCCGATTGCAAAGATTGCTGCAAAAATTGCTGTAGGATTGACTCTGGATGAAATCATGAACCCGGTAACAGGAAAAACATACGCATGTTTTGAGCCGGCTCTTGACTACGTAGTAACAAAATTCCCAAGATTCCCATTCGATAAATTCGAAACAGCAGACAGAAGACTTTCCACTCAGATGAAAGCAACCGGTGAAGTAATGGCAATCGGAAGAAACCTTGAGGAATCTTTACAGAAAGCCATCCGTTCATTAGAAACAGGAATCAAACATTTAGGATTAAAAACCAAGCAGGCTCAGGCACTTACTGCTGAAGAAATTGAAAGACGAATCAGAGTATGCGACGATGAGAGATTATTCATCATCGGGGATGCTTTAAGAAGAGGATACGACTGGGAGCAAATCGTAGAATGGAGTAAAATAGACAAGTTCTTTATCTGGAAACTGAAAAAGTTAGTGGACTTTGAAAAAGTAATCGCTGCAAACAAATTCGATAAAGAAACATTAATTGAAGCTAAGAGACTAGGTTTCGCAGATATCAATATTGCTGTTCTTTGGGATGTAAAAGAGCGTGAGGTTTTCAACTTCAGAAAAGAAAACGGAGTAATGCCGGTTTACAAAATGGTAGACACCTGTGCTGCTGAATTTGAATCTGAAACCCCTTATTTCTACGGAACTTACGAAGAAGAAAACGAAAGTGTTGTTTCAGACAAAGAAAAAATCATCGTACTGGGTTCAGGACCAATCAGAATCGGACAAGGAGTTGAGTTTGACTACGCAACCGTTCACTCAGTATGGGCGATCAAAGAAATGGGTTATGAAGCGATTATCATCAACAACAACCCTGAAACAGTTTCTACAGATTTCTCTATCTCTGATAAACTATACTTCGAGCCGCTTACAGAAGAAGATGTAATGAACATCATCGAACTTGAAAAACCAAAAGGAGTAGTAGTACAGTTCGGAGGACAGACTGCCATTAACCTAGCAGATAAATTAGCCTCTCACGGAGTACAGATCTTAGGAACTTCACTGGAAGATCTTGACAGAGCTGAAAACAGAGACAAATTCGAAAAAGCACTTCAGGAACTGGGAATTCCTCAGCCAAAAGGAAGAACTTCCACTTCGAAAGAAGAAGCGATAAAAATTGCCAACGAAATCGGTTATCCGGTATTGGTGCGTCCAAGCTACGTTCTTGGAGGTAGAGCGATGGAAATTGTATACGCAGAAGCAGAACTGGCCCACTACATGGAAAATGCAGTAGAAGCCAGCCCTGAACACCCTGTATTGGTAGACAAATACATGGTAGGAAAGGAAATTGAAGTAGATGCTATCTGTGACGGTGAAACAGTAGTGATTCCAGGAATTATGGAGCATATCGAAAGAGCGGGAGTTCACTCCGGAGACTCTATCGCGGTGTATCCTCCACAGAATATCTCTCAAAGCGAGATTGAGACTTTGGTAGACTATACACAGAGACTGGCAAAAGGATTAAAGGTTATTGGATTAATGAACATCCAGTACGTTCTTTTCGAAGGAAATGTTTATGTAATCGAAGTAAATCCACGTTCATCAAGAACAGTTCCTTTCTTGTCTAAAATCACAGAAGTGCCAATGGCGAACCTTGCAACAAAGGCAATCTTAGGACAAAAACTGAAAGATTTAGGACATAAAAACGGATTGGTTCCAAACAAAGAAGGCGTATTTGTAAAAGTACCGGTATTCTCTTTCTCTAAACTAACGAAAGTGGATATCTCTTTAGGCCCTGAAATGAAGTCTACAGGAGAAGTTATGGGGAAAGATACAACCCTTGAGAAAGCACTTTATAAAGGATTGGTTGCAGCAGGAAGAAAAGTTCCTATGCACGGATCTATCCTGTTCACGGTAGCAGATAAGCATAAAGATGAGGCAGCAGCTCTGGCAGCAAGATTCCATGAAGTAGGATTCAGAATCTGGGCTACAGAAGGTACTGCGAAATTCTTTGAAGAAAAAGGAATTCCTTGCAAAATCGGATACAAAATCGGAGAAGAAAGTGTAAATCTTATCGACCTGATCCAGAAAGGAAAAGTTCAGTATGTTGTAAATACCACAACAAAAGGTAAACAAGCTGAAAGAGACGGATTCCAGATCAGAAGAATGAGTGTGGAAAACGGTGTTCCTTGTTTAACGTCAATGGATACGGTAGAAGCAATTCTAAAAGTAATTGAAAGCATGAGCTTCAAAATGGAGACGATGTAATTCGATTAAAATAAATATTCTAAACCTCATAGATTTTTGAAATCTATGAGGTTTTTTTATGCCCAAACCTAATAAAATAATACCACAAAAGGGTAATTGACATACGATTTCATACAGAGTACTTTTGGTACGTCATAACAAATGAAAGTTTGATAATACAACTTTCATTATATGTAAAAACTCACTCACTAACCTCAAAAAACTATACAAATGGAACCTAATCAATGTACAAAGCTTCTGGAGGGTGGAATTTATACCACTTTGAATGTCGTAAAAACAGGTAATTTTCTTTATGATCTGAAGAAATATTATGAATCCGAAAAATTCAAAGATGATTTTAAAGCTAAGAAATTTTCATTTGGTTTTGAAGCAATTGATCCTACATCAATGGTTAAAAATGTCTTAAACCTTGGAGCTTCCGACGATGAAATTAATAATTTTCAGGAGAAGGTTAAATCACTGGAAACGATTACAGTCTCACAATCATTCTTTGATTCTTTTAGTTTACATACGCCCAATAAAGATGTTATTGAGGGATATGTGAAATGCTTAGAAGTTCAAAATAATAAAAAAGGATTATCAACAGTGGTTCAGGAAGGAGATGAAGGAATAACCATTTATATTTTCTATAACAAAATATCAAGTACGGATCCAAGCCCTGTTGTTGAAGATTATAAAATAACCAACGGGATAGAAATAAGCAAAAGCTTTAATAAAGGCGGTATCCTTGATGACAATAATTCAATTACTTTCAAAAGAAGCGACCCGTCCAAAGATATTTTCTTTTTCTTAGACACAGATAAGGGACCTGTAAACTGTTTATTAAATGGGCTTCCTAGTGGATTTAACAAAGATTTTCCTGTAGGGACAATACTTTGCTCCTATTTAAGTTGGGAAGAATTTCAGGAAGTGACGAAAAATAATCTGACAAATCCTGATAAGAACTGGAATAGCAGATATTCAAAATGGGCACCTTGTGACGGAAGAAGAATTGATAGTACTTGTGGATTGGCACGCGCTGCACAAAATTTGAATAATGTCCCGGATTTAAGAGGTGTTTTTCTACGTGGAAATAATATATTTGATTCAAATGAAGCTGGAAATGGTATTCCTCCAGTTCCTCAATATCAAAAAGACCCTTCTGACAATAGGGTACGTGGTAGTATTCAGAAGGATGAGTTTAAGGAACATAATCATCAAATTGTACAACAAACTTTCGGAGGCGCAGTGACAACACCTCTGGCAGTTTCGGGAAATACTTCCGGAGCAGATGGAGATCTTGATGGCTCACAAATTGTTAGTGGTTATGATAGGACTACAGTTCCTTTAATTATTGCCAACGCAGGAGGAACAGAAAACCGGCCAAAAAATATGGCTATCAATTATTTTATAAGAATAAATTAATAACAAAAGCGATTAAAATTATTACTTCCAATGAGCATAAAGTCAATTACGATAGGATTTCTGTGTTGTATTTTGTTAGCAGTGCTTTCAGGATGTTCCTGGTTAACTGATTTTTATATTCAAAACCTGACCGACTCAAAAAAAATAATAAAGATCAATTACACTTATCCCATCTCAAAAGCAATGGATAATGAACCCGGCAGCATTGGATTTAATTATGAACATGGAATACTTTCACCACGGGCTTTTTATAAAATCAAAAATCCAAAGTCTCTTGAAAAAATAGAAGTGAGAGATTCTTCCATTGTCCTTGAGCTTTATCCCAATTCAACAACAAAAATTTACAAAAGCCATAATGGAAGCTGGAGATACAGGATTAAAAGTGTTGAGATTGATGGAACAATATTTTATCCTGAAAAACTGAAGGATAAAAGCAGGTATATCAGTAATCATTATGTGTATAAAATTAATTAGAAGTTAAAAGGATTTAATAAGAATAATCTGGAAATGATTTAGACCTGATAGATTTTTGAAGTCTATCAGGTTTTTTATTACGATAATAAAAACTGCTTAATGAAAACCTGAACGCAATTGATCAAGGAAAATAAGATAACTCCAAGTAATTATCAATCATTTTTATTATATCGGCTTAAAAATACATTTATGTTTACCGAATTATTTATAAATTAGAGCGTTAAAATTCAAGCTGTTATTATTATTTAAAAACTAATAAAAATTCCACCAAATCAAAATATAACCATGGCAGAATATTACGCAAAATCAAGCAATTCTTTATCTTTTGAGGTTATAAGAGAAGAAAAATTAATTGGAAAACTTATCTATACTAGCTGGTTTAAATTTAATGCTGTTATTGAAATTGCCGATGGGCAAACTTATCAGGTGGAGCCAAAAGGTTTTTGGGGAACAACCATTGAGCTTAAAGATCATGAAAGAGTTCTTCTGAAATTCAGAATGAACTGGAACGGAGAAATTGTGGTGCAGACCTATTTTGACGGAGTGAAGAATGGTTATCTTTTCAAACACAGAGGTATTTTTAAAGAATCATTTGTTCTTACTGACCAGGGCGGCGTTGAGTTGATGATTATAAAGCCCCATCTGAAATGGACCTCTATGAATTACGAATATCAGATTACGATCTCTGCTGCCTTTGAAACCTTTCCGGAGAAAGAAATTGTGTTAATTAATGCATTACACTGCGCCAACTACTATATGTCTATGATGGCTTCTGCAGTGATATAAAAGATAATGTAAATGCTTCTGACGAAGGAAGAATTTCATTAAAGATAATCAGAAAAATAAATTCAAATATAAGACACAGTCTGTATAGATTGAAATAATTCTAATGCATTAAATAGTTTTGTAATCCCTTAAGCTTTCACAAGTACCTTCATTTCATCGTACCGGCTGCAATTATCTCTTGTATCTGATAATCAGCAGATTTATTTTTTTATGCTTACCGTTGAACATAAAATCACCCTAAAGGGGGATGGTAAACATAAGGTTTTGTATCTAAATTTGTTAGATAAAGATACGGAAACTCATTGAATAGCTGATTGTAGAAATATTGTCATATAAATTCAATCTGACTGAAAAAATACTAAATTAAAGAGATTAATCAACACAAATTATTACCATGAAAAGACAAACTCTGATAATGTGGATGTTACTTTTTATGTCCACCTGTATGTTTTCACAAAAAATCCAGATTCGTTTAGATAATGATCGTTCTTTTTCATTTGATAACACTGTTTTTGACAAAAGCATTTATAAAAAAAATCTGGAAGAGGCTTTTATCATTGCCAACGCTGTTTTTAATTCAGTGGAATTTCAATCTTTATATACTGAAAAAAAATTTCCGGGCTGGAATAGATGCAAACCTGAAAAATGTAAGCCCTCAAAAAAAGATTCCACCAAAATTGCAGGTACCGCAATCTATTCAAGATTATATCAAAAAGATAAAGTTGATTGGATAGTCTACTTTAAAGAGAAACACAATTCGGCATTGGGATCTACTTGTCCTGATACAGGAGTAACGACAGCCTACTATAAAAATATTATTGATGATATGCCGGAATTACCCTTGTCCTATGCTATTGCTGTGAATCTGTGCCACGAATATATGCATCAGATTGGTTTTTGCCACCTTTTCAATAAATTTGATGAAGATGATAAAGAAACTCCTGATCGGAAAGGATATAAAAATGATATTTCCTACAGAGTTGGCTGGGATGCTTATTATATCCTTAAAGAATGGCTGAAGATGGGTAAAAAAATAAATGGACTGTAGCATTTCAAAAACCAAATAGTATGAGAATATTGAAATATATACTGATCTTATTTCCTTCATTTGTGTTTTCACAAATGCTCGTTAATCAGACGGTTCTACCGAAGAATATTCAGATCGGGGTGGCTGCAAAAGCGATCATAGAATTTCAGTACGGTACTCCCAATATTCGTTTTGGGATAAGCACCGGAATTGGGTATATGGCTTTTAATTCATTGCTTCCCGCTCTGAATGCCGAATATACAATCAGTTACGGAGGTTTGAGTACGTATCAGGATAGCATCAGGAAACGCTTTTCAAGTCAATTGACGGGTTCATTGTCATTAACCTCTGGCTTCAACAATGAATTCAGGAACAATTCTCTGGAATATATTGCAAACAGGAATAAACCGCTTTATTACTTTACTGACTTGACTCAGCCTTCATTACAGAATCCTTTTAATTCTTCATTTACTTTTGGAACCAACTGGGTTTATCATCTTTCTGCCAACATTCCAAAATGTAAACGTAGACAAAGAGTAGGGTTTTTAGGTTTTAAAATAGACAATTTTCAGTTCGGATATCTTAACGATGGCGGATGGCCAATTGCAAAAATTGGCTTGGGAGACAAAGAGGATAGATATTATACCGGTGGTGGATTTGTCAATATCAATTTACCCATGGATCGTAAAATCAATAATATTAATGCAGGTTTCTACAGGTTTACGGGATATTCAGAACTTGCTTTTGATACAGCGGATGAATTTCTTTTCGGATATGTGGATTATGCTGATCCAAAGCAGAAATATTTTAATCATGGTTTCTGGAATTTCGGGATAGGAAATGCGGAACACTGGAATGGATTTATAAGGCTTAATAACGTTTACAATTTATCCGAAGTTCAGAATATAATCCATTATCTCACAAAAAGCTCTTATCACCAGAACCAAAGACCTTTTTATATTTCAGCAGGCGGCTCATATATTATGTCTAATCTTAATCTGTCCAATCATGAAAAATAGTACATTCCTACTCCTCTTTCTGCTTTCTTTGTTGAGTTGTAAAAGTTTTTATAAACAAACCGAAAAAGAAGTTAAAAGATTAAGTGAGAACGAAGAGATCAGATTCAAAGAGCTCAGCTTATCCAATTTCAGGGTCTATACCCGCCAAGTGAGCAGATATTATACTAAGAAATCATTCTACGGAACCAATAATCCCAACAGATATTCAGAAGTAAAAACCAATGATGTATTATACTTGGATCCGGTGAAATATGAAAAACTGGAACAACAGTATCTATTTATTGATACGGTCAAAAATGATAATGGAGAAAGGAAGGTTATTTTCATAAGCACTATTCAGCCTTATAAAAGTAAAAAAAAGCTGAACTACGATTACCCTTTGTTTGATAAAGAAGAATATATCAATATTAACTTTTTTAATTTTTTTAAATTGGGTTATTTAGATGAACATCAGTCAGTAATTACTTTTTATAAGGATTGCTGTCACAAAAGTTATTGGCATTTTAAAAGAAAAGAAGATGGTTCGATACAAATGCAGAGTATTGAATTTGATGAGGAGACAAGATTCGGCAGCGCCAATAAAGAATTCTTTTTAGATAAAAAAACATCTATGCCAATCGAATACAAGCCTTTACAGAATTTCAAGCTCATTATCAATAGTGACCTGATCAGCTCTTCGGAAGGCAAGTGCAGTACTGACATTGCAAAAGAAAATAAAATTTACTTTGATGAAATTAATAAGAGAATGTATTTTCACTTCAATACATATTTTGATTATGAAAATAAGTATAAATGGTTGTATTTTAAAGGGGATAGGGTTCTTAATTACTGGATAGATAAATAAAAAGGTTTTGTGTAAAGAAAACCTTTTTATCATTTCACTGCTTCGCATATCAATGTCTGTTATCACAATTTATCGGGAAATCCTTCTCTTTTTGATCTAAAAAGCTAATAGAAGGACAGCCAAAAGACTGGGCAATGAATCCAAAAATAACAGGAGGTTTTCCTTTGAAAAGATGACCTGTATATTGGAAAATATTGGCTTCATCGGCGTCTATACCGTACAGAGGAAGAAATTCTCCACCATCACTTCCTGCAAGACTGAATGTCTTCTCCGCAATTTTTTCTTTACGATCATTGATGACAACCAGTTTACGATCTACAATATTTCCTTCTTGAAGATAGTCCTGCAGATAATAGGTCAGGTTCTCATATTGTGCCTGATAGGTTTTTCCCTGAACTAATTTTGATTGGGTAAAATATTTTTTTGAAATAGCTGCATCAGCTTTTTGCCATTTCACAGCTTTCATTTTATTGTCTACGAAAGGATTTTTATTCCCAAAATAAGCGATGGCATTATTGTATCGGTCGTAGTCTGTGGTTTTTTGGTGAGTGGCTACCTGAAATCCCATCATATAAGAATCCGGATCTAAATCTTCATCATCTGAATAAGGACTTAAATAAGCTACAGCTTTTAATTGGCTGATCGGCATTCTTTGAAGTTTGTTAGAGCCATATTCATAAATATACAGAGAATCATTTTCCGTGAGCTGAATTCCGTTGAGCAGTTTTTTTCTGCTGGGTGCATCCAGTTCAAAATGCTGGCGTTCCTCATAGGTCATCTGCTTCTGGTTTTTCATAATAGCTGCAGGAATTGGCTGCTCTCCTTTATAGATGTCTGAAACAGAAATGAAAATATCCATATCAGTATTCTTTTCTGCGGATGAAATGATGGACAGACTGAAAATATTAAAATCGGTATAATTAATTTTCTCTTCAGTTTTTACCGTTTTTATAGAATCATTCGATGTTTTTATTTCTGTAGTCACTGTTTTTTTCTCTTCTTTCTTACAGCATACAACAGCCAATGGCAAAAGTAAAAGAGCAGCAACCGTTTTGGGTTTCATGATCTTTTTTAGCATTAAAGTGTTTATCATATTTTAATTCATTTTGTAATAAGGCTCTGAGAAATATTTGCTGGGTTTAATGTAAGCCATCTTTCTCTCAGCATCAAAGATCCAAATGAACCTGCGGAGCATATCGGCGCCCAGATAACTTACATTTTGTGTTTTCAGTTCTCCGGAGAAATATCCTGCTGAAACATCTTTAAACACACTTTTTCCCAATTTAAAATAGGGAAGAACAGCTTGTTTGGTCGTTAAAGTTTTACCTTCAGAATTCTTTAGTGTTTTCTCTCCTGTTACCTTTAGCTTTTTCTCCAGATGTTTTTCTTCAGCAAACTCATTGCTGTAAAGAATAGCTCCGGAAAATCCGGATTGTAGAACAAAATAAGCCTCCTGCTGTTGATTTCCATCCAGGATATTATCTGCGGCCAGATAAAAGCTGTCATGATCCAGGATGATGTTAATAGGTTGGTAATCTTTTAGATCCGGCATTTTGTCATAGATCACAAACTGGTTGTTATCGTAATCTATTTTAAATGCTTTACCTTCAAAAATTCCGGTTCCGATTTTTCCGTCTGCCTCGTGACCCGTTAACTGATTGTCAAAAAAACGTGCATTCTTCTGAGTGATTTTTCCAATTTGTACGGTATTGTGGTCACTGAGTTCTTCTTTGTTGAAAACAATATGATCTGCTTTCCGCTTACTGTCGGGAGAAATTGAATACTCTTTCATGGCGATCTGGAACATCAGATCCAAAGAATCCTTTTTGTTGACAAGGGTCTTGACAATGATATTATTGTGCTTTGTGATCCGGAAGGGTATGGTCTGCTGTGCTTTCATCCCATAAAATCCGGCAGAAAGCAGTATAAAAAGTACTGTTCTTTTAAGCATTATCAGTGATTAGTGTTTTAAAACTTTAAAATTACCTATTATCTTTGGAAAAGCAAATACTAAAATGAAATGGTTGAAAAATTGCATCAAAGTGGAATCCATTGGGAAAAGAAAGAATTTAAGCGAAATGATTTCCTGAAGATTTCGGGCAGTGCAGATACCTCTATTTATTTTATTGAAAAAGGAAGTGTGCGGATATTTATGATGGATGAAAATGAAGAAAGGATCATTCGTTTTGGATATACCGGAAATATTATTGTCAGTCTGGATTCCTTTTTATCAGGAAAACCTTCCGATCTTTATATTCAGGCGATTAAAAAAACAAAAGTAAAAATGGCTTCGAAAAAGGATTTTTATGAGTTTGTGCAATCAGATGAGAAACATATGAATTTCTGGATGAATATCCTGGAAGATCTCGTATTACAGCAGCTTGAAAGAGAAAAAGATCTGCTCATCAATGCGCCTGGTGAACGCTTTGAAAGGGTTTTAAAACGAAGTCCGAAGCTATTTCAGGAGGTTCCTAATAAATATATCGCCAATTATCTGAGAATGTCGCCGGAAACTTTGTCCAGACTTAAAAAATCTTGAGTTCAATCAAGATTTAAGAACATCCGGATCAGCATATTTGTATAAAAAAATAATGAAAATTTCAACCTCAGAATTACTGAATGAATTAACAATTAGGACAGAAGGGCATTTACACTTTGCTGAAATGTTGTCTGTAAAGCCGGAACATGATCTGAATTTCAGAACTTCAGCAGAAAGCTGGAGTACATTGGAATGTCTGGAACATCTTAACCGATACGGAGATTTTTATATTCCTGAAATCAGCCGGGCTGTTTCTTCCGCCGGAAAGTCTTCCCAATCCTATTTTAAACCCGGAATTCTTGGAAATTATTTTGCTAAAAGCATGCTTCCCAAAGAGAAACTGAATACAATGAAAACGCTTAAAGCCATGAATCCGATCCACAGCAATCTGGATAAAAGGGTAGTGGATATATTCATTAACCATCAGGGACAATTACTTGAGTTATTGGAAAAAGCACAATATGTTGATCTGGAAAAGACAAAAACCCATATCAGTATTTCAAAACTGATCAAACTGAAGCTTGGAGATACTCTCCGTTTTGTTATTTATCATAATGAAAGACATGTTGAACAGATAAAAAAAATTTAATGCATTAAAAAGAATATATGATTTCCAAAAAGCTTAATTTTAAACGAATGGAAATGATACACCAAAAAAACATATCCACCCCATTGGGAGAAATGATCGCCTGTGCTGTAGATCAGGGAATCTGTCTGCTTGAATTTACAGACCGGAAGAGTATTGAGAGACAGCTGACGGCTTTATCAAAGGCCTTAAAAGCAGAAATGGTAGAAAAGGAACATCGTCATTTTGTGCAGCTGGAAAAGGAATTGAAAGAATATTTTGAGGGAAAAAGAAGTCAATTTGATGTTCCGTTATTTACTACGGGAACAGAGTTTCAGGAGAAGGTCTGGCAGCTGCTGCGTGAAATTCCGATGGGCGAAATAAGAACCTATAAACAGCAGTCAGAAATATTAGGAAACCCTAAGGCAATACGTGCTGTAGGAACAGCCAACGGAATCAATAAAATTGCTATTTTAATTCCCTGCCATCGTGTGATAGGTTCAAACGGTGAGTTGGTAGGCTATGCCGGAGGAATCTGGAGAAAGCAAAAGCTGCTGGAGCTGGAAAAGGCTATTTTATTTTAGAACTATGAAAAACAATTTATTCTTATTTTGTTTTTCATTCCATCCAACTTATAAATGAGAAAACTATTAACAAAAGTAAATTGTTCAATAGTTGATATTTTACTTTTTGCAGGCACTTGGTTAAAAAATATCTTCATAGAAAAATATCGGTTAAAAAAAATTAACGAAGTTTATGAAAGCTGTTTTGTTTTGATTTTTGTAATTTTAAGCAAAAATTTACACGTGAAAAAGTTAATAATAGCAGTTTGCATTTCAGTTTCAGCATTCAGTTTTGCTCAGGATTATTCTGTACCGGCGGCAAGTCCTCGCCAAAAAGTAGAGCAGCAGTTTTCAATGTCCAAAATCACCATTGATTATGGAAGACCGGGAGTGAAGGGGCGTAAGATCTTCGGAGAATTGGTTCCTTATGGCCAGGTTTGGAGAGCAGGAGCTAATTCTTCTACGAAAATTACTTTCGGACAAGCCGTTAACTTCGGTGGGAAAACAGTGCAGGCGGGAACATACGGATTATTTATCGTTCCTACAGAAAAAGAATGGAAAGTAATCCTGAATAAAGATTTTCAGCAATGGGGAGCTTATACATACGATCCTAAACAGGATGTAGTAGATGTTACTGTGCCGGTTAACAAGCTGGCTGACAAACAGGAGTGGTTTGAAATCACTTTAAATCCTACTGATGAAAATTCAGGTAACCTGGTAATCAAATGGGATATGGCTCAGGCAGAAGTTCCATTGAAACCATCAAAATTAGACACCGTAATCAAGATTTCCGACAAGTTGAAAGAAATCAAGAAAATAGAATCTGATTCTACTAAAAAGAGCTAAATAATGAATTTTTCTGTTCAGCCTGTTTTAGAGAATGAAGAGTTTCAATTAATCCCCTTACAGCAAGGGGATTTCGAATCTTTGTATGAAGTAGCTTCTGACCCGAAAGTATGGGAGCAACATCCCAACAAAGATCGTTACAAGAGAGAAGTTTTTGAAAACTTTTTCACGGGAGCTATGGAAAGTAAAGGTGCTTTCAAAATTATAGAGAAAGCAACCGGTGATGTATTGGGAAGCAGCCGTTATTATGATTTTGATGAAGGAGATAATCATATTTTCATCGGATATACTTTCTACGGAACAAAATCATGGGGAAAAGGTATTAATCCTCAGGTTAAAAAGCTGATGCTGGATTATATCTTCCAGTTTGTAGATAAGGTTCACTTCCATATCGGAAAAGAGAATTTCCGTTCGCAGACAGCTTTGGAAAGATTGGGGGGACAAAAAATATCTGAAGAAGAAGTGGCTTATTTTGCAGAGCCTTCAAGAACCAATTTTGTTTATGAAATCAAAAAAGAACATTGGACATGAAGAAATATAAAATCCAACAATCACCATTTGTAGTGCCTACTACAGACGGAAAACTGATAGAAGAACATTGGGGAAACTCTACAGGGAATTCTACTATTTCTATTGCCCATATGATAGCACCTCCGGATTGGAGTGAGCCTCACCAGACTCCTGAATTTGATGAGTTTACCTATATTATTTCAGGGAAAAAGCAATTTGAAATAGACGGAGAGATTGTTGTTCTTGAAAAAGGACAAAGCATCCTTATTGAAAAAGGAGCAAGAATCCGTTACAGCAATCCGTTTTCAGAATCTTGCGAATATCTTGCAATTTGTCTTCCTGCATTTTCTATGGAGCTGGTGCACAGGGAAGAAGAAGGAGTAGATTAACAGAATTTCAAAAATATAAAAAAGGCAAATCCGTAGATTTGCCTTTTTTATATTTATTTTAAAATTTCTTTCAGGAACATAAGGGTGTGATTCCATGCTCTTTTGGCCATTGTTGGGTTGTAATCCGGTGATTTCGGATCTGTGAAAGTATGTTTGGAGTGGGCATATGTGATAATCTGCCAGTCGGCATTTCCTTCATTCATTTCTTTGATGAGGTTGTTGTAATCATCAGGAGTTACACTTTTATCATCCGCAGGATTTTCAATAAGGATTTTAGCACTCAATGCTTCATTTTTTCGGCTTTGATCTCTGCCCAGACTTCCGTGGATAGAAACCACACCTGCTACCGGAAGATGTCCTCTTGCGGATTCTAAAGCTCCTGTACCTCCAAAACAATAACCAATAACAGCTACTTTATCAGAAACTGCTCCGTTTTTCTTCAGTTGTTCAAGAGCCAGCGAAATTCTTTTCTGGTATTCCTGAAAATTCTGTTTGTAATACCCTGAACTCTTTGCTGCAGATTCATTGTCAGTGGGAATTTTTCCTTCACCGTAGATATCCGCGATAAAAGCAATATACCCTTGCTTTTCAAGTTCAATGGCTGCTGTTTTAGCTTCTTCGTCAATACCTTTCCAGGCTGGAAGAATCAGTACTCCGGGCAGTTTTTTACCTGCATTGGAAGTGACGAGGCCATTCAGTTTCTGTGAACCGTCCTGATAGGAAACAGGTTTAAGTTTCTGGCTGAAAAGGTTTCCCGAAGCCGTAATCATTGCAGTTAATAAGATAGAACGTATCATAATTAATGGTTTGTGAATTAGTAGGTTGTAAAACAGATTAAAAGTAAGAAAATATTTAAAGAATCAAACCTTTACTCCCAATTCATTCAGTTCTTTTGTTAAATCTGTATCCGGAAAAACCTGAATGGTAATGAATCCCAGCGATTTTGCCATTTTAATATTCTTTGTATTATCATCAATGAAAACCGATTCTTCAGCCTTGATATTGTATCTGTCTAACAGAACATGCCAGATTTCAGGATCTGGTTTGATCAGTTTTTCTGTTCCTGAAACTACAATTTTACCTTCGAAAATCTCGAAAAAATCATAGTTTTCCAGGGCGTAAGGGAAGGTTTCTTCGGACCAGTTGGTCAATCCAAATAGCTTATAATCTGTATTTTTAAGTTTTCTGAGAACTTCAACGTTTTGCGGAATATCGCTTTTCAGCATTACTGTCCAGTTGTCATAGAAAGCGCGGATTTCTTTTTCCCACTCAGGAAATTTCTTTACCTGAATTTCTGTTCCTTCGGCAAGGCTTCTTCCTCGGTCCTGTTCAATATTCCATTCATCCTGTGCGATATTTTCAAGAAAGTATTCCATTTTCTCGTCATCATTAAAATAATCTTTGAAATAATATCTCGGATTCCAGTCCATAAGTACTCCTCCGAAGTCGAATATGATATTTTTTATTTTCATACTATTTAATATTGTTGTGAGTTACTGCTATTTTTATGAACCATCTCGTCAAAAAATTTTTAAATTTTCGCCACCCCTCCAGAAGAGGGGAATGATCACGTCTTCAGTTGTAATCATTGTGAAAAACGGAAATGATTTTGTATTTTTTATTTATTCCGGTCTGTAAAACTGGTACTGGCCGTCTTCATAATAAGCGTTGATATGCTGAAGTCCGTTGGTCAGAATAATTTCCTTTGCTCCGATAACAGAATTGTATCTGGCGGTTTGCTCAAATGTTTTTTCCGTTAGTTTGATCTGCGGAGCTTTACATTCAATCAGAATGACGGGTTCTGCTTTTTCAGTAACCAGCAGGTCAATTCTTTTGGTAAGACCATTCAGAACAATCTTTTTTTCGGTAATCAGAGCCGATGTGGAGTAGGATTTTACGATAAGATAATAATGTATCCAGTGCTGTCTGACCCATTCCTCAGGAGTGAGCAGAAGATAAGTTTTGCGAACCAAATCATAAATAAAAAACTTATCTTTGTCTTTCTTGAATTTAAAATCAAAAGTTTCCTGAAAATTCAGTTTTGGAAGTTCCATTAATAAGATGAAAGAATTAGATTTAATCCTCAAAAATATTAAAAATAAAGAAGTTTTACCTATTTATTTTTTCCACGGAGAAGAAGCTTACTTCATTGATGTTGCGGTAAAAGCCCTTGAACATAACTTTTTGGAAGAAGATGAAAAAGCTTTTAACCAAACCGTTACTTACGGAAAAGATACCTCTTACCAGGAAGTTCTTTCTCTGGCAAGACAGTTTCCGATGATGGGAGATAAGCAGGTGATTATTGTGAAAGAAGCTCAGGATTTACGATTCAATGAAGAGGAAAACAGAATTCTGGAATCTTACGTAGATAACCCTGTTCCTTCTACAGTTTTGGTTTTTGCTCATAAGCACAAGAAGCTGGATAGCAGAAAAAAGGCGGCCAAAGCCCTGGATAAAGCCAAAGCCCTCTTCCTGAGTGAATCTGTAAAGGAGAGCCATCTTCCGAAATGGATTTCGGATGAATGTGCAAAGCTTAAAATCAATACAGCTCCCAATATTTCTCATCTTCTGGCAGAATATCTGGGGAATGACCTTTCAAGAATTGCCAACGAACTGAACAAACTGAAGATGATTCTTAAAGAAGGAGAAATTCTTGACGGAACAATTGTTGAAAACCATATCGGAATCAGTAAAGAATACAATATTTTTGAGCTTCAGAAGGCTTTGGGAACTAAGAATGCCAATGCTGCTTTTAAAATTGCTCATTTTATGGGTAAAAATCCGAAGAATAATCCTTTTGTCATGATGCTGGCAAGCCTTTACAATTATTTTTCAAACGTTATTATTTATCAGACGATGGCAGGACAGTCTCCGCAGACGATTGCTTCACAGATGGGAGTGAATCCTTATTTTATTAAAGACTATGCAGAAAGTGCCAGGCTTTATCCTCTGAAACATGCCACTAGAGTCATCTCTATTCTCCGTGAATTCGATATGAAAGGAAAAGGACTGGGAGCCGTAAATATGGGAGAAGCTGAGCTGATCAGAGAACTGGTGTACAAGATCATCAATGTAGACAAGATTAAAATGAAGGTGTGAGGCGAGCGATGAGCTAGCGGGATGCAAGGTGCACAATTTGAGGTATGATGGTAAAGGAAATGAAAACAGAAATGTTAAATTTACACCAACCCGAACCTCGGAACAGCTACCATTGAAATTCAACATATCAGATATTGACAAGTATCATTAAAATAACTTTAAAAAGAAATTAAAAATTCCGAAATTAGCGGTCTAATTCAAATTAAATCTTTTCGAACAAAGCAAATTATGGAGCAAAACATTTTAGATTGTGTGATCGTTGGATCTGGGCCTTCTGGTTTCACAGCTGCTATCTACGCAGCAAGAGCAGACTTAAAACCTGAATTGTTTACAGGTTTGGAGCCGGGCGGACAATTAACTACAACTACGGAAGTGGATAACTTCCCAGGGTATCCAGCCGGGATTACAGGTCCTGAAATGATGATGGATCTGCAGAAACAGGCAGAAAGATTTGATACCAAAGTTCATTACGAAATGATCACTAAAGCTGAATTCTCCAGGGAAGCAGGCGGTGTTCACAAATTATATGCAGGAAACAAAGAGATCCTTGCCAGAACAGTAATTATCTCTACAGGAGCTACTGCAAAATATTTAGGGCTTGAAGATGAGAAAAAATATGCAGGCGGTGGTGTTTCAGCTTGTGCTACGTGTGACGGTTTCTTCTATAGAGGAAAAGACGTTGTGGTAGTAGGAGCAGGAGATACAGCGGCAGAAGAAGCTACTTACCTTGCAAAACTGTGTAAGAAAGTAACATTGTTGGTGAGAAAAGATGTTTTCAGAGCTTCAAAAGCAATGGTTCACAGAGTGGAAAGTACTCCGAATATTGAAGTGAAATTTCACCATGAATTAATCGGGATTGAAGGAGAAAACAGCCTTGTAGAAAGAGCGGTAATCATCAATAACCAGACTCAGGAGAAATCTACAGTAGATGTGGAAGGGATCTTTATCGCCATTGGTCATAAACCAAATACGGATATCTTCGTGGGTCAGGTAGATCTTGATGAAAATGGATATATCGTAACTGAAAAAGGTTCTACAAGAACCAATCTTCCTGGAGTATTTGCGGCAGGAGATGTTCAGGATCATATTTACAGACAGGCTATTACAGCTGCAGGAAGCGGATGTATGGCGGCAATGGATGCAGAGAAATATTTAGCTGAATTACACTAATCTTATTTAGCTTATACAATACAAAGCGTGCCCTATGGGTGCGCTTTTTTGTTTATTTATGGATTCTTTTTTAACACAACGTATTTTATTATTAATTTTTTGTCAGGTAATCGCAAAGAAGTCAATTTTTTCTAATCCTATCTATAGTTTTTAAGGCACAAGAACATTTCGACTTCGCTCAATATGAGATTTTCAGCAGAGAGTATACGGTATCAATTTTATCAGAGATAAAATCCTGGCGCCTTAAAAGGGTCTTCATATTTCTATTTCTTGCGCCTTTGCACTTTCCAGCAGTATCCATCAAAAATTTAATCAGAATGGTGAAACAACTAACAAAAACATTGAGATATTTGTGAAACGGCAAAACGATCCTGAATTTGCATTCCATTAGAATTGTAAAATTCCTAAATTTGGCTTCTAATTAAAAACAAAATGGAAACAAAAATCATAAAAGTTACACATGTTACCGGAACCTACATTATTGAAGTTCCCAATGGAGCGCTTAATGATATGAAAACCCAATTGGACAAATGCCTTAACGATGAACAGGCTGCTATTGTAGTAAAGGGAGAAGATGGAGACCAGTTTGTATATCCGTCTGATTTTTTAAAAAACAGCTTCATTTCTATTGTTGATCGGGAATAAGCAGCCTTTCACAGATATAAAATAAAAACGGCTTCCAACGGAAGCCACTTTTTATCCTTTATGTAGGGAGAGACTATCTCTTTTTGTATTTTGCATTTTCTGCTTTTAAAGTCTCTATCTGCTCTTTCAGAAGATTAATGTATTCCTGCTGGCTTTCTAATATATATTCTGGGATACTACAGTACTGATTGTAGTTGATACTTGAATTATCATTAAGAGTAGGGTTGTCATTGTGCTGTATTTGAGAAGTTTTCTCTTCCTTAATATCTTCTACAGAAACCTCCAAAGCTTTGGCCAGTTTTTCCCATTCGTCATCAAATATTCTGACATCTCCACTTTCTTTTCTGCTGTAGTTGGAGACATCGGTGGCAAGAAGATCCGCAATCTGCTGCTGCGTATAGCCTTTCTGTTTTCTTAATGTTCTTAGTTTTTCCATTGTCATAGGATACCTGTGTTTTTACAAATGTAGTGAAAAATGTGGATGTTTGTAAATAGAGCCGTAAGTTTTGTCATATAAAAGCCTTTCTATAATGGGATTCCCGAAAACATGGTCGTTTTAGATTTTTATATTGAAACTTTTGCGAAAGAGCGAAAAATAATTCCCTTGATTTCTAGTCTATTATTAAGTTTTGTTAAAATTTGTGTGGGAAAAGTTTTGCAGAAATTAAAAATCGTTCTATATTTGCACCACTGAAAACAACGGTATAGCCGGAGTTTAGGGAGAGTTGGCAGAGTGGTCGATTGCGGCAGTCTTGAAAACTGTTGACTGTAACAGGTCCGGGGGTTCGAATCCCTCACTCTCCGCTTAGGGAGACGTTTATTTTTTTAACGTCTCCTTTTTTTGTGCCCTAAATTGCTTGATTTCCGGTCTGCAAAGGGAGGTGCTTCTTATTCATATAGGTAGCTAAACTACATATAAAAAGCTGGTACAACTTTTAAAAAGGGTCTTCACATTCTTGATAAAACTAAAGTTCTATCAATATCATTTTAAATCAAATATCTGTAAATCATAATAACGCACAAGTTGGCATAAATCATTTATTCACAACTGGTTAACGTGATGAAATTTTTCTCTTTAGAATGATTTATATTGTTATATTAGCTATCTAATTTAAAATATTATACAAATGAAAAAATTAAAAAAATTATCTCGAAATGATCTTAAAAAAGTAGCAGGAGGAACTTGTAGTCAATGGGTTGGTGTTACTGCACCTTGTGGAGCTTTTTATTCTTTATGCACGGATAATTATAGTAACTGGGCTGAATTACAAGAAGCAGCAGAATATTTTAATGATGTGAAATGCTAAAACAAATCGGTATGATTAATAGTAACCGTAATTTCTTACGGTTATTTTTTTTAGTGATTGGATTCTTTTCAAATGCTCAAATTACTGTAACAGGTAATTTCTCTATGAAACCTGATTCCTATGAAGAAAAAATTATAGACAGTAGTTATCAAAATATTTATTACAAATTAGAATTTGTAAAAGACCCTAAAAAAAAGAAGTTGGAAACAATATGCTTACTTCAAATGGGAAAGAATTTTTCAAGGTTTTCAGATTTTAATTCCTTACGAAAGGATTCTTTAATGTTAAGTTTTAGTCATTTAGAAAAACTAGGAGCTAAAGAATTAAACCAAACACTTAATTTACCTGATAAATGGAAAAATGTTTTAGTTAAAGATTTTTCAATAAATAAAGTTATCGTACAGGATAGAGCAAATGTAACTTATCAATACGAAGAGAACCAGCCAGTAATAGAATGGAAGCTCGAAAATGAGACAAAAGATATATTGGGTTACTTATGTAATAAAGCCACAACTAAATATAGAGGTAGAAAATATACAGCTTGGTATTCTAAAGAAATCCCAATTAATAACGGACCGTATGTTTTTCAAAATTTACCTGGTTTAATTTTAGAAATTGAGGATAGTAAAAGTAATTTCCATTTTACTGCAATAGCAATGGATAAAAAGCCTAACAGAATCTATCTGAGGAACGAAAAAAGAATATTAACAGTAACAAGAGAACAATTTAGAAAAGTATTACAAAACTATAATGATAATCCTGGCTTTTTTCATGGTAAAGCCTACAATGAAGATGGTAGTCAGATATCTGTTAAATCAGACCCACTACCATATAATCCAATTGAATTGGAGTAATGAAAATTTATTTTCTTAACATTACTTTGTCTAACAAGTTGTAGAAGGTTTATGCCTGTTTCTGAATTAATAAAGAGTTTTTATCAGTAATTTACACTTTTCATGCAAGACAACCATCAATTCATTTTTTCTTCTAATTCCCGCTTCAAAGTAGAAATACGCTCATCTTTATCCTTATGATGCCAGCCCGGAGCATTAAATATATACCCCAATTTCGCTTTCCATGTAGGTGCATTCCGGACATCCTTTATCATATTTCCAAACTCATCAAAGACGATATGAAAAACATTATAAGTATGGATGTTATGATAGATTCCGTAATCCGTCGTTTTCTTTTCTTCTGCTTTGTACGTGCCGAAAAGATGATCCCAAATCATCAAAATGCCCCCATAGTTATTATCTAAATCCTCAATTTTTCGAGAATGATGCACCCGATGGTTGGATGGAGAATTGAATACTTTATCGAACCACCCTAATTTTCCAATAGCATTGGTATGCGGCCAAAACTGAAAAATCAAATTAAACTGATGCATCATAGCAATCATAATAGGATGAAAACCAATGATGATAAAAGGGATATACCAAATGTCCCGATATATGATTTCAAACCATCCTTGACGCAATGCAATAGCAAGACTCAAATGAGTAGCCGAGTGATGATTGACATGACCTGTCCAAAATAATCTGATTTTATGACTCAACCGATGATGCCAGTAAAAGCCAAAATCCTGAACAATCATAACCAATAACCAAAGCCACCAGTGATCTGCATGCCATTTTAAAGTGAAGAATTTATTGAAATCTTTGATCCCGAAAATATCAGTAAGTCTAAAATGATTGTAAATCCAAAAAAAGTAGGATAATGAAATAGCTTTCATCCCAAAGTCTAACATTACTGCCCCTATCCCCAATCCGATACTCGATACATTATCTTTGATGAGTCTTTTTGTGAATACTTTTTGAGGAATCTGATACAAAAATATCTCTCCTAATATCAACAAGATAAACACAGGAATAAAATAAGTAACAGGATCAGTAAAATCCGATGGATAGAATAGGCCAATACTATGAAAAAAACGGTTATCTTTTCTTTTCATAAGTCTTGATTTTATCGAATAATTCTGTTCTTTTTTTCAATACCAACCACTCCCAACACCAACATCAATTGGGCTAAAACATAAGTAATCATCACAACAAGTTCTTTCCCAATACTATGCTGTACGAACATATTAATGGCCAATACGGAATCTGATATTACAAACAAAACAGCTCCCAGGATTAATAATGAAGAATAAGTACTGATACTAAAATACAGCATCGTAGCAATGGTAATTCCGTAAATCACCACGGGTATATTCATTTCGTTTAAATAAGGATATATATAGTAAATAAATGAGCCTAAATATAGAAGAACAAAGGGAAGCCAACTCCATACATTTTTCTTTTTAATCTTTAAAAAATAAATGATGTAACAAATATGAGCCAACAAAAAGCTTCCCAGACCGGGCATAAATCCCCATCCAAATAACAAAAACACATCACCCAAAAAGCTCAAAATTAATCCAGATAAAAACCATTGGTTGATCCGAAATACATTTTGTTTAGAATAAGTAAAATACAACCAGATAATAATAGGTAATAACAGTGGCTTGGTAAAAAATCTCCAAGAACTATGATCCATAGCAATAAATACTAAATCAAATCCAAAAACAATGGCAAGAAGGACTAATAACAATTTGATATTGACAGATTTCTTCATTGTATTATTTTATTACAATTTTTTAAATATCTTTTTTCTTGTTACAATATGGATATATCTCAGGTATGCACCAAGTCATTCTATATTTGACACTTAGCTCAGATTGTTAAATTACAGATAAAATTAAGATAAAATACTTTTGAATTGTAAAAATGCAATGCATTACACTTTAGTTTGTTTTATATTTTAGAAATAGACTATTATTAGAAATATTATTTAAGTTATACAGGATAGTCATATCTTTTCCAAAGTAATTTTCGAATTTTTTGGAAAATTCTTCATCCCTGAACTTTAGGATTGTATGACTACTATTAAAAGTGGTGAATATTCTAAGGATCAGGGTTTTGTGTCACCAATGCTGAAAAAATGACATAAAACCGGAAAAAATTTCATACTCAATCAAATGGTATTTTTTTTGTAATTTTTTACATACAGCTGGCCAGCTGACGTGTTTTTTAATGATTGTTAAACTTAATTAAAAATGATTGCAATGAATAATCTAATAAGAAGAAACGGAAACAGCAATTTGGGCTTTTCAAATGTCTTTGATGATTTTTTTGGTCGTGAACTTTTTAACTGGGGCAATAACAATTACTCATCTACCAGTACAACCGTACCATCGGTAAATATAAAGGAGAACGGAGAGGCTTATGAAGTTCAGGTCGCAGCACCAGGCATGAATAAAAATGATTTTCAGATCAGGCTGGATGGTAACCTGCTTACTATTTCATCAGTGAAGGAAGATCGTAAAGAGACAAAAGATGAAAATTTCACAAGAAGGGAATTCAGTTACCAATCTTTCCAGAGAAGTTTTGAGCTTCCAAAAGATGTTGTGGATCAGGATAATATTAATGCAAAATATGAAAATGGGCTTTTAATGTTAACCATCCCGAAAAAGGAAGATGCGAAACAGAAACCACCAAGAATGATTGAAATATCATAGAAATAACTACAAAATTGGCTGCCAAAACAGTAGCCAATTTTTTTATAATGAGGTCATCTTGACTTTTTAAATTTCTTGCAGGCGATAGTAATGAATGTTAAATAATTGAATCCAATCCAGCTGGATACAGTAGTGTCAAATCGATTAAGCAAAGATCTAAGCTATCCATCCATGCGTTCGTTGTCTCAATGCTGTATCTTTCTTTGTATAATTCTTCATCAAAATATAATTCATTATCTACTCCTGAATTTCTTTTATTCTGAGCAATGTTGGCAATGATTCCTTTTTGTTCACAGATTCTACGTAAATTTTCGGCACCAAAACCTACATCTGCATTCATGAAAATGCCATCCACATCTATACTTGCCTTCTGTAAAGTATTTATAATCTCATCAAAATGGAGCTCAATATCATAAAGGTCAGGTGATTTCCGGAAACGGGTTCCGACATGGCAAGAGAAAGGTCCTGTCTATCCGTAAAGTACAGAGCATTCGTTGTTTTATGTTTTTTCCGTCCCTGATACCCCACTTCCTCTCCGCCTCTTAAAGCTATCGTATGACTACCATCCAAGTTGCTATTGGATAAATCAACCTTACCTTTGTTCTGGCTTAGAAAGCCTATCCAGCAAGTTTTACATACATTTTCTTTGCACCACTTTCGGTAATAACCAAATATGGTTTTATAGTGTAGCGTCTTATCACTGAACAGATGAAGTATCGGTAACAAATGCCACTGAATACCTGTCTTCAGCTTATACAAAATACAATTAACGATTTCACATAAAGTAACTTCTGTTTTAAAACCTCTTTTTGGGGTTGGCAGATAAGAGACTAATTCCATTTCTGTTGTATCTTTGCTTAGTACTTTGTACATGGGGTTGATAAGAAGTTTTTATGTTTTGCAACACAAATTTCTACAACTCCTTTATATTTTCAAAAAGTCAAGACGACTTATATATCAAAAAAGTACAAATCGAAAAATATTATTTAGTTTTGTAGTAGCAAAAGCCATAATTATGATCAGAATTTTATGTTTTGCAATATTTTTTGTATTTCAAATATCTCACTGTCAGGAAAAGGAATTGCAAAGGATTCATTATCTTTTGGACCAATCAGATGAGTACATACTTAAAGACAATATAAAATCTTTATATTATGCTAAAAAAGCTAGCTTATTAGCTGAAAAAACGAATAACTCCCGGGTGATATGTGAAACATATCTGCAAATGGCTAGCCGCCTTAAACAATTGAACTTTAATAAAGAAAGTCTTTTGTATATTGAAAAAGGACTTAGGGAGCCAGCTGCAAAAAAAGACATAGAGATTCAGACATTATTCAAAGAGATAAAAGCTTCTAATTTTCTGGTTTTGGGATTATATGACCAGGAGCTGGAAGAATATCTGGAAATTCTTGATCTGGTTTCAAAGAAAGAAGATGATATCTATTCTAATCATATATCTTCCCGGATTAATGCAAGGTTAGCCTCATTTTATCTTTATAAAGGTGAATTTAAATATGCTGAAAAGTATATCAATCAATCAATTCATATTTACGAAAAATTTGCGGAAAAAAATAACTGGACTGAAATTACTGATGTTTATCTGATAAAAGGTTATATATGTTATGAAACAGGCAAAAAAGATTCATCAGTATACTATTACAATAAATCATATCAGATTTTAAAAAAGGAAAATATATCAAGATCCAGTGCCTTTAAAGCTTTTGGGGAATACTTTTATAAGCAAAAACAATATTCTGATGCTATAAATGCTTATAAATCAGCGTTAAGTGATATGAAAAAGTATAATGAAGCAAATCTTTTTGATTCCAAAGATCTTAATCAAAGAATCTCGATTATCTATGGGATTATTGGTGATGAGAAAAATGAAAGAATATACATGGATCAATATCTTAAAGAGCATCAAAATCTTCAGGAATTAGATAAGAAGAGTATTCAGTCTGCAGTTAATGGCATTCTAAAAGAACAGAATCAGGAAAATGAGGACAGCAAATATCATTTATTTCTTATAGCATGTATTATTACGGGTATTTCTCTGATAGTATTTTTTATTTTATTTTTTAAACATCGAAAGATTGATAAGTCCAGCAAAGATCAGTTGAATGAGAGAGAAAATCAGCTAATCATCAGTAACCAATATACCCGGGAACTTGAAGAAAAACTGAAAATATCTCTGGACGAAATATTATCGGAAGCAAAGAATAATAGCCCATTGTTTTTTGAAAAGTTTCAGACCTTATATCCCAATTTTACCTCAAAGCTTTTAGAAATTAATCGTAATCTTACCTCCAGTGAGCTTGTTCTTCTGGCATATATATATCTTAATTTTAATTCCAAGGAAATTGCAAATTATACCTTTAGATCATATCGTACGATACAAACAAGAAAATATACTTTAAGAAAAAAGCTGGGATTAAAGACTGATTATGATTTCTATACCGAGCTGAAAAATATTTTTTTACAAGAATAAAAGCACTGTACTGAAAAAGGTGAAAAGATAGAAAAAATAAATTAGCTTATTGAGAGCTAGAAAGAAATGGAAAATTTCAATAATGCCTCATTCTTATTCCTGTAAAGTTATTTTTTTAGCTTACTGTCAAGCAGTCATTCAATAAATCTCTGTGTAAAAGATTTTCTGTTACGGCACCAATGAATATTTAAGCCAGATATATCACTTGGCTGGAATTGCTATGATAAAATTCCTGGCTGTCCATCGCTATCCGGAATCTTTATAAAGTCAACAGTCAACGGACAGAAGAGCTGTACACTTATCTACAACCTACATTCCATATGGTTCTGTTAGAAATTATCAGAAAATGTCTCATATTTTTAGAGCATTAATAAGCATTAAAAAAATAAAAATTTAAGCTGGTTCTGAAAAAGGGCAAAAAGCTATAGTTAATTGAAAAATATTCATTGTTTTTTTCATGCTATAAATAAATCGATTCCAGGTTGCCATTTCAGGTAAATTTTTCAAGTTATCGTATTGGCTATTATAAGTTACTAAACAAAATTACGTACGTACGGAGTACTTAGTTGTTACTTTTTTATTGTGTAAAGTATTTACTATGAGGATTTTAAATTTCGGGTACTTATTAAGTGTTGTTTTTTTTTAAAAGGATACCATCTCTAAGTACTTTTACAACGACAAATACAATTAAGAAAATGAAAATATTTTTTTTGTCGAAAATAAGCGCTCTATCCTATATAAAAGACAATGGACAAGTAGGTAGAAATTTATCTGGTGAAACTCAAAAATTTGACATTGCAAATGAAAATTCAAAATTTATTTCCATTGATAAACAAAGAGATTTGCATATCCTGACAGCACCTATACAGTTGCTCAAACCCATGAAAATTGGATTAGGAGTTATGAATATTAATACTACGACATATTAAAGTGATCTAAATAAGAATATTCAGGAATTAAGAAAGAATGAAACTGAACTTAGATAATTTATTATATGTTGATTTTCAAAGGTTTGTCTTTCGGAATCTATATTGATTTTTTTAATCTTCAATCTGTATATGAAAGATAAAGACCTGCTCAAAAGAGTAAGAACTAAAATATGTTTATAGTGAATAAACACAGTCTTTCTATGATTTTGTACATCCTTTATTTACAACAAAAATATATTCACATATGTGATTCAGTGTGAGTTCTTATAAAATAAATAAATGTTTGTCCAAATTTTAAAGCTATCATAATCTAGTAGTCTTCTTTTAAACACTTTTATTACTATTAATTGAGAATATTATGTACACTTAGAGAAAATACCAATTAATTGCTGTTGGATAATTGTACCTGCCATTTTCAAAAATTATTGATTCTTATCTATTTTTTATAACAATACAAAAAACCTAAAGACATGAGAAAAACACTTTTCCCCCTCATTGCTTGTTTTTCATACATAGCAATTAGTGGACAGGTAGGTATAAATACTGCTAGTCCAAAAAGTACATTAGAGATAACCGCAAAAAATGCGGTAGGTACCTCTACAGGTACGGATGGTTTGCTGATCCCCAGATTGGACAGACAGAGAGCTTTGAGTATGACAACAGCTTCTATACAGCCCTCCACACTGATATACATAGATGATGCTTCTACAGGAACAGCAACAGGCCAGGCATCCAATATTAATACCACCGGATTTTATTATTTTGACGGTTCAACAACTAAATGGACCAAATTGATAACCAGTGGTGATGTCCCCAACATTACAACCAGCAATGGTTTGACTAAAACAGGCAATGATGTAAAATTAGGCGGTACATTAACAGAAAATACAGTAATAAATGGTACATCTGTGATCAATATTCCACAAACCAATGGTATAGCCATTGGTAGCACAGGTCAGGTGGCAGGTGCAAAATTATTGGTACAGGGAGGTGCCTTACAGGTAGGAGGACAGATGGCAAATTATGCTGGTGGCTTGCTGGTAAGGAATCAAGACGCATTAAAACCTGTAGCAACAATGTATAATACATCTAATAGTGAATTGTTCAGATTGAATGAAAATGGAAATGTAGGATTTGGAACGAATTCACCATCCCAAAAGATAGATGTAGATGGTAATGTAAGATTTAGAGGAGTACCAAATTCTTCTACCACTACGGACACTGATCGTATAATGGTTCTGGATAGTGACGGAACAGCTAAGAAGTTTACCATAGCATCATTACAGCCAACTGCCAGCAACGGTTTGACTAAAACAGGCAATGATGTGAAACTAGGCGGTCCCCTGACTGAAAACACCATAGTTTCTGGTCTTACCAATGCCAATAAAATGCAATTTGCAGGGACTGGTATAGATGTTCTTAATGTAGACGGCACTACGTTTAGTGTAGATGCAACAAATGATAGAATAGGTATAGGTACAGCCGCTCCTACTCAAAAGTTAGATGTAAATGGGATTGCCAGAATAGCTGAAAAACTTACCATAGGGTCTACCTTTACGGGGTCAGCTTTTAGTGTAAGAAATACTAACAGTACAGAACCTATTGCTACCTTTACAGCAAGTGAAGGAACCAGAGTTGTACATATTGGAGAAGACGGTAAAATGGGAATAGGAACAAATACTCCTGTTGCCAAAGTTCATATTGAAAATTCAAGTACTCAACCTTCTCTTATTGTAAAAGGATTGGCAAACCAACCAGAGTCGTCAAATTCGGCATTTTTAACCATAGATAATACAACCGGTCAGGTTTTTAAGGGATCTCAGTCAGAAAAGGTATTTTATTATCAAACCTATGAGCTGACTAATGTTGCGGGAGACTTTGTATCAAATTATAATACAATGATTCCTTCAGCAGATTATACTTTAGTGATAGTGGGTTCTGTTTTTGACCAGCCGCTAACTACTTTGACAACCCCTGTTCGTTTTACATCGCAGAATGTATATGCATTTATTTCTAATGGCACCTGGAGATTGTCTGCCGATTTTCCTAATGTTACAGCCAATAACGGTACAGGAACAGTGAATGGTACATGGAAAATCAATACCTTAATTATAAGGAACAATCAAGTTGTTACTAATTCCCCTGTAAATCAAAATTTAGCAGGATCGAGCTCGGGTACAGCAGCTACAGCACCTGTACCTGTACCTTAGTTAAATAATATTTAGCCTGAATTCTGTTTAAGAAAATTAAGATTCAAACTATTTGAATCGGGAAGTTGCCGTCAGTCTCTTTATTTACTAAATATAATGATATGAATGTTTAAAAGAATAAAATGTAGAAAAGCTATTCTTTATCAACTGAATAGTTTCCTGCTTCAGACTGCCATCTTCCATGTTGATTAAAATGGAATGTTCTTATCCCGGATTCAGGTTATTAAATAACATAATACTTTTATAGAAATCAATGATAGATATTAAAAACATACATATTGGTTCTATTATACACCAGAAAGTTTCAGAACTTGATATCGAGTCATCCCGTATCTGTAACTTTATAAAATGTTCCGACAAAGAAATCGAAGAAATGTATCAGTCTGAAAGTCTGGAAGCCTATATCATTTTGAGATGGAGTAAGCTTCTGGAATACGACTTTTTCAGGCTGTACTCACAGCACCTGATATTATACTCTCCTCCGGCAAAGGTACAGCAGGAAAAGAGTCATATAAAAAAGCAGAAATCAGCTTTGCCTGTTTATAGAAAGAGTTTATATACCCAGGAGCTCATTTACTTTATACTGGAACTCATAGAAACCCAAAAGAAGACCAAGACTCAGATTATTGACGAATATGGAATTCCCAAAACCACATTATACAAATGGATAGAAAAATACAAAAAGTAAAAACAAGCCCAAACTATAAAAAAATATACAAGGATATTATTGAACAAAAATTTCCTCATAAATTTGAAGAATGCAGGTCTTTGCTTGATAAGAAGCCGCTGTATGCAATTGATATTATTCATTTGAATAAAATCATTTTTGGCAATAAGGATAAAGCTGGTGAAATGTTTGATCAGATGTGCCGTTCCTATGATAAAGAAAGTATTATAAAAATTTTGAAATTTCAAAATGATAACAAATTGAATAATACCCAGATTGCCAATAAATACAGACTCAGTAGAAATACCGTTTCAAAATGGAAAAAACTATATCGCCACATCTGTTGAATGTTTTTTTTCAATAGGTATTTAAAAGATGATATGATTCTAAAAATGCACACATTAAAAAGAAGTACTGATAGCAAACCGGGATTCAATGTATCATTGGATCCCATCTTTCACTGAGCAATGTCTAAAGTCTATGTAAGCCAGTGGATGTATTTGCTGCAATATTATTAAGAACTTCCAGGATTTCCTTTTCCCTCGGGAAATCCTTTTTTCGCTCCTGAAGAATTCTGCAGTTCTTTTTTTAGGTATTATTATTTTAAGAAATTTATTTAGTCAATTTCGCTATTGCAGGATGAGCTGTGATAACACCGTATTCAAAATGAGCTTGTGATGTCATTTTGAATGGCATATGGATATATGCGCAGGGGCTTAGAAAAACCATCTCCCCTTTTAATTTTAGAAAAACCATATGATATCAAAACTTATTAATATCTATTTTATATTTTCAATTTTAAGCCTTTTCTCTCAGAATAAGAAACAGCAGCAGATTGAAAAAAATCTGCAGGAAGCGGGCTCTTCTTTGGATGAACTTGATGACAGGAAAGCTTTTAAACTGGCTTACAAATCCTTTGAACTGGCAAAAAAAATAAATCATAAGCCATATCTGGCAGAGAGCTGTGCTTATTTAGCGGCCAGCAGTGCCAATATGGGATTACATAAGATTGCACTGAATTACACCAATATTGGTTTTAAGTATTGCCCTGATGATGAGTTTTATATAATATCATTTCTGCACACTGTAGATGCGGATGTTTTCTTTCAGTTAAATATGTATAAGGAATCTCTTAAAAGCAGCCATAAATCTGTTAATGTCTTAAAAAACTTTAAAAAGGATAGTAATGCCAGATCGTACATTCTTCGTAATTATCAACAGCTTTTACGGACACACGACCTGCTTAAAAATAAAGACTCGCTTACGTTCTATGAGAAAAAGGAAGAAGAGCTTCTTTTCAGTCTTGCTGAATCTCATTTTTATGATTATTATATAGATTATTATATCAATACTGCTTTGCGTGATATAAAACAAAATGACAGGCAAAGAGCCTATTCTCTGTTGGTTAAATCTTATAGGACTTCCTGCAAATACCATAAAGAAGAATTGTATTCATGCTACTATGGTTTTGGAAAGTATTACAATGCTTCGGATCCAAAGATAGCTTTAAATTATTATCTGAAATCTATTGATATTATAGAAAAGTATAAGTTGAGAAGCGAATACACCTCAACTATATATAAGGATATTGCAAGTATCTATGCTTTTTTGAATAATGATGCTAGGCATGATGAATATTTGAAAAAATATATTAGAAACGAAGAAAAAGAGAAAGATATCAGGAGAAAAAATATGGATGTGGTACTTGATATCATGTTGTTAAGAAAAGAGCAATTAACAAACATAGAGCTGCAAAGAAATGTCCTGCTAATATCTTCCTTTGCTACGGTTTTTCTGATACTACTGGCTGTTTATATGGTAAATAAATTTAAAGACAGAAAAGAGATATATCTGCATGATCTATCTGAAAAAAAGCATAAGCTTCTTGAGTTGGAGCAAAAAGTAAATGAATCCTTTCTTGAAGTAGTTGATTATGCAAAGAAAAATGATCCTCTGTTTTGGGTGAAATTTCAGGAGTCATATCCTCATTTTTTAAACAAGATGCTAATTCTTGATCCCAATCTTAAAGTGTCGGAGCTGATTTTGTGTGCTTATATCTATCTGGGCTTTTCCAGTAAGGAAATCGCTAATTATACATTTAAATCTTTAAGAACTATAGAAAATAAACGTTATAATCTTCGGAAAAAGCTCAAACTTTCTAATGAAACAGACTTTACAGTCTGGATAAACCAATATGTTAATGGTGTTTAATGAGTTGATAATCAAAGAGTTGCATTAAAGAGTACTCCTTGAGTAGCTGCTTTTTAGGCAGATGAATAACAATGGGTGTTTCTTTGCACGAAAATTTTCTAATACAGAATATTAAACAGTCAAATCTTTAATTACCCTAATTTTTAAACGAATGCTATCTATTTTTTTTATAATTTTTTTTGCCTTCATAACGCTTTTGTCTGAAATCATGAACAAGAGTTGAATACATAACAGCAGTGTTAACTGTCACATTTTTTACTCAGGCAGAAAGTCACACTTTGCAAAGTTGGCGCATAATAATACTGATCAGTTTTCTGTCTTTCAAATTTGCTTTAGGAAAATACTAGAAAGAAATGTAGAGGTTGAGAGCAGCCTCAACTTTTCTTTGATAAAAGTGATATTAGCTACGAAAAAGTTGAATGAAAAATAAGAATTACAGAAGATTACATTAATTGGTCGTGAAAATAAGTTTATAATAAAATGGCAGGCCTTATCTAAAAATGATCTAAAAAAGTTGCCATTAAAAACACAATAATAAATATTAATTAATCAAAAAAATTACTAAAAGAATGAGAAAAAAAGTAATGTTTGTAGCAATACTTGCTGCCAATTTGTATTATGCGCAAGAAGGTAGGATAGGTATTAACACTACAGATCCGAAAACAACATTTGACGTAAATGGGAAACCAACTGCAAATGATATGACGGGGTTACAGGCACCTCGTCTTACCAGAGAACAACTTACACAAAAAACGGTTACTTATGGCAATGACCAGACGGGTGCTTTAATATACATTACAGAGGCTACTCTTGGAAATAATTTAGGACAAAGAGAATTTATTACTTCTACCGGTTACTATTATTTTGATGGAATTGCTAATAAGTGGATGAAGGTAGGATCGGGTGTGACATCAACTACATTGACTGCGAACAACGGACTTAACATAACCGCTGATAATGTACAATTGGGAGGGAGTTTGTCTAAAAGTACGGATGTAGCACTAGGTGATTTTAATATGATATTCAGTAGCACAGGTACAGGTAAGGTAGGAATAGGAACGAGTTCGCCTGCCCAAAAACTGGATGTAAATGGCAATGTTAGGTTTAGGACTGTGCCAAGGGCAGGTGTAATTGGTGTTGACGGTGCAACAGTAGAATCAGCAGCAACCGACAGGATGATGGTATTAGCTTCAGATGGAACGGCCAAATCGTACCCGTTACCCTCTACCGTTAAGAAAATTACTCCAGAACAAACAGGTAATTTCATATATAATGCGGCAGATGATTGGGATGTTATATTATTTAATAAAATGACCACAGGTAATGCCCAACTTACTTTACCAACTACAGGAGTAGAGGTTGGTAAAACAATTTATGTGTCAAATGCATCTACAGTGAGTAATTTAGATGTTATTCCTTCTACTGCCATCAGAGAGCAAAAAGGCGTTCTTGGACTTCAAACTGCAGCGATTTTTGTTTTCTTAGGACCTAATGGCGGTAACAAATGGTCACGAGTTACAACAGCCTTCTAGCTTTTACTACTCTTAGTTTTAATAAGAAGTCTTTCTTTTCAATCAAAAATCAAAAAACTGGTTATCAGCTTAATGTCATATAGAATTAAACGATGTGATTAAAAGTGTTATAAAAAATTATAACGGCTTTTTATTTTCAGCAATCACTTCAAAATTAGAGCTATACCAGAAAAGACATAATCAGAAAAAATAATTACAATGAATAACAAAAAAATATTTATTTCAACAATACTTACGATTACCGCAGCAAGTTTTTCTTTTGCCCAGGTAAGGGTAGTAAATTCGAACACACTAATTGCTGCTAGTAATAGTTCTGCTTTTATAGATGCTTCTTCAGATGAAGCCATTAATAAAAGCTCTTTTATAGGAAAGGGACTTCTGTTTCCAAGAACAGATCTGTCTACTTTTACTGGATTTGGTAATGGTATTGCCCCGTTAGGATTTCCTGCTAATTACCCGACCTATTACGATGGGATGATCGTTTACAATACCAAAGATGGAGGCACAGCAGGGATAGGTAAAACACAAGGAATCTTAAAGCCTGGATACTGGTATTATGAAAATAGTTCCAAAACAATTGATGGAGGCACCTGGAAACAAATAAGCAGTCCTACAAGCAATTTGTTGGCGAGTAATGGCAATTTACTCACCAGTACAGTAAATGGTGTATCTTCTGCTGCCACCCCTATTATCAATTCACTCACCAATACGATTTCAGGGAATCAGCTTACCACAACAATTAATGGCATTTCGGCAAAGGTTAATTTGCCTTCAGCAGCACCTACTACCAATGTCATTACCAGAACAGGCAATACGATTACCAGCAATGTAAACGGTGTATCAAGCTCGGTAGATTTACCTTCGGTAGCACCTACTACCAACGTCATTACCAGAACAGGAAATACAATTACCAGCAATGTAAATGGTGTATCTAGTTCGGTAGATTTGCCGCCAAGTGTAAATATAGCTGCCAGTAACGGGTTGATTAAGGCAGGAAATGACGTGAAATTAGGAGGCACATTAATCGAAAACACAACAATAAATGGTACATCTACTATAAATATTCCACAAACTAATGGTCTAGCTATTGGTAGTACAGGCCAGGTGGCAGGTGCGAAACTATTGGTAGAGGGTGGAGCCTTACAGGTAGGAGGACAGATAACGAATAAAGCGGGTGGTTTGCAGGTAAGAAATCAAGATGCATTAAAGCCGGTTGTGACAATGCATAGTAACACTAATAATGAATTGTTCAGATTGGATGAAGACGGAAATGTAGGGATAGGAACTAATGAACCCACTCAAAAATTAGATGTAAATGGTGCAGTAAGAATCAGGCAAACCCCACTGATGGCTTTTGGTTCAGATGACCGCCTTTTAGCAATTGGTCCTGATGGAAGCGTGAATAAAGTAAATGTATCCTTAGGGGTTGATAATCCGGCTAATAACGGGCTTAGCAAAGATGGCAGTACAATTCAGTTGGGAGGAGTACTTAATAAAAAAACAAATATTGACAATTTTGGAAACGATTTTAGTATCAATGGATCTGGTGTCGTAGGAATTGGTACTTGGAATCCAGTAAGTTCTTCAAAACTAAATATACAAGGAGGAGCATTGAATATTGGAAATTTGATTACTTATGCAGGTGGTTTGCAGGTTCAAAACCAAGATGCTGGTAAAGCGATTGCGAAATTTTATTCAGCCGACAATGCTGAAAGAATGCATATTGGAGATGATGGTAATGTTGGTATTGGCACCAATCAGCCAAGTAGAAAATTAGATATTGATGGGAATATCAGGATCAGAGAAATGCCGGAAGTTAGTTTTAATGAGAATGACCGCCTTTTAGCAATTGGTCCTAATGGAAACGTGAATAAAGTAAATGTATCCTTAGGGGTTGATAATCCGGCTAATAACGGGCTTAGCAAAGATGGTAGTACAATTCAGTTGGGAGGAGTACTTAATAAAAAAACAAATATTGACAATTTTGGAAACGATTTTAGTATCAATGGATCTGGTGTCGTAGGAATTGGTACTTGGAATCCAGTAAGTTCTTCAAAACTAAATATACAAGGAGGAGCATTGAATATTGGAAAATTAATTACTTATGCAGGTGGTTTGCAGGTTCAAAACCAAGATGCTGGTAAAGCGATTGCGAAATTTTATTCAGCCGACAATGCTGAAAGAATGCATATTGGAGATGATGGTAATGTCGGTATTGGCACCAATCAGCCAAGTAGAAAATTAGATATTGATGGGAATATCAGGATAAGACAAGTGGCTTCAGGAACTATTGATAATGATGATCGATTTTTGTTAATTGAACCCAATGGCAATGTAAAGAAAGTTAATTTGGATAATTTGCGTATAAGATCCACGGGAAATATTAGGGATATGGATAATGTTGTAACCCTAGGTAGTACTAGTACTTTACGCACTATTCAAAGCATTACGGCGCCTGCAGGAAGTAAAATACTTGTTGTGATTAACGTTTTTGTAGAATCCGAACCATATATTATCGCAGGACAGCAATGGGGAAGAGGAGCATTTATCTTAGCTGATGATACGACTAATATCAGTAGAGTGGAAAAATTTGGTTTTTCAACAAGTCTGGTAAATAATACTCCTGTTTTGCAGAGTAATGGAACTAGTTTTTCACATGTTTATACCATAGATAATACTAACGGAACAAGTCCGGTAACAAAGAATTTATATTTACGATATACCAATTTATCTACTAATAGTAGCAATGATAACAAGGCTCATAATGTAAGTCTGAAAGGATCTTGGATTACATATGAAACAAAATAGTTTAAGTTATTGAAGCGTATTCCTTTTCATAAGGGTATGTTTCCTTTTACATAAAGTGTAACAAATCATTTAAATTATTATCTTAAATGAAAGCAATTATAAACACTTATAACCCCAATTTAATGATGAAGAATGTAAAACATTTATTTGTACTGGTTTTTTGTTTTTTTTATCAATTATTTTTAGCTCAGAAAACCGCTTTTATCAACGAAGCAAAGCTTTTAGAAAACATACCGGGCTACACAGAAGCTAAAAAACAGACAGATGATATCAACCGAAAGTTTGTAGCCGAAATAAAGGCAGAGCAGGAAGCCCTTATAAATAAAGAAAACCAGCTGCTTAAACCGTATAAGCTTCCAGCTTCTGACAATTCAGAAGATGTTAAAAGCAAATTATCAGACATTGATAAAAAAAAGCATGAACTTTTAGTAGAAGAGGCAAGGCTTTTGGAGAAAAAAATCCAGGCAAAACAGCTGGAATATAGCGAGATCTATCAGCAAAAAGTAGGTTCTATTACAGATAAGGCAGCACAGGAAATTTCTAATTATTGCAGGAAAAATAAAATAGATATATTGCTTAAGATAGATGCTATGGCTGTTGCAATTGCATATTATGAAAAAGAAAAAGATATTACAGATATTATTGTTAAAAATTTAAAATAAAAAAACAATAGGCTTTTATCGTTTTCTCATTAATGTTGTTAAAAGTTGTATTTATTAGCGTTAAGGAGGTTATTTCAAATTACCGAAAAATGCTTGGTAAATATGTTGAATATCAATTATTACTAAAGAAAATGTTATTCAAAAAACAAATGATTAAAATCAATTCTATGTAATTAAAAATTATGATTGTCCGTCTTTTTACATAATTACAATTTTTGTAAAATCGCAATCTCTAATAGCACTTAAAATCTGCTTATTGTGATTTTTTAAATCTTTAAATCATCCAGTTTAACACTATATTATAGCGGACAATCATTTAAAAAATTATAATATCCCGTTCTTTCAAAAACACAATTATAAAATACAGCCAAAATCTGGGATATGTTTTGGCTGCTTTTTTAAATGATGCATAAAACATAGAAACGAATAATTTATTTATTGTGTATTACTATAATTTTCAAAGTAAAAAACAGATGCAGTTTTAAAAACAAAAACGGGGATGTTTTAATTGATAAGGTAAACGCCGGAATTACCAGTTTTTGAAAAATGAAATCTATCCTTTGTCCTCAAACCATTTACCATAAAGTTTTAGTGAAGTTTTATATTGCAGTGGATTTCTGTTATCTCCATTTACAGCATTCATCTTACAATCAATGATTCTGCCTTTGTTGTTGGTAAAAACATGAAGTTTAAACCTGTAGAACCATCCCAGAGAATATTATCCACTCATGGAAATTTCTTTAAAGGGTTTATACTGATTTTACAGGCACAAAGCATAAGTGGTATTTGTTTGTCAATCAAGTGTTTGTTTTCGGTTTTCTGAAAATTGTTTTATTCTTTTCTTGCATTGAACACCCGTTAAATTTAATTTTTAATTATGACTTTCCATTACCTTTTTTATTTTATAAAGAGTAGAAAATTCTTGTTCTTAAGAATATGTATTTTAATTCAATTAATTATATTTAACCGGCTGCAATCACAGGAAAATGATTGGCGTAGCCAGTATGTAAAGTGGAATGCTGGTATTAATTATGAATTGGCAATAGGATCTAATGATGCTAAAAAATCATTTTTAAACACCTTTAATGTTATTATTTCTACAGATGTAGCCTTATCAGAAAATGATGTATTCGATTCTGCTGATTTATATTTACAACCTTTGATAGAAGTATCCATTCCAACAGAAATGAATAAATATAATAATCTTTCATTTCAGTCTTTTTCTGGTGGTGTTAATCTTAAAAAGTATATGATCTTAGATAATTAATTACAAGCAAAATTTTTATTTTCTTGCAGGAGGCAAAACTACATTTGTATTATGGCGGCTGAATGATGATAATGGTAATTCCAAATATCATATTATCAAACAGGATTTTATTATTAACGCTGGTATGGGGTATACAATCAATAATTTTCTGGAAGCCTACGGAATGTATAACTATGGCTTTAAAAGATCTTATGCTAGTGCTGATCTTGAAAATATGATACGAAGAAGTTCATTTGCAATAGGCCTGAAGATTACCCTTTTTAATGATAATTGGTGGTTCAAAAAAAGGTAACTTTCGATAATATATCCGTGAGTTAAATATTAAAGTCAATCTGACTTTTCAAAATAATATATTATACACGAATTTAAAGAAATTCTGATACATATCAGTGATCGTTACTTTGATGAAGAACTTTCAGTTTGGCTTTTGTTCTTCACCTTTTCATATCAATCATGATACCATTTACTTTTCAATAGTACACTTGCTTTTACCAGAAGTATTAATACCGGAACTTCTACCAAAGGACCAATTACTCCTACAAATGCCTGCGGTGAATGAATTCCAAAGACCGAAATTGCAACAGCAATGGCCAGTTCAAAATTGTTTCCGGTAGCGGTAAAGGCTATAGACGCATTTTTATCATAAGGGATTTTCAATGTTTTGTTGATGATAAAACTTACAAAAAACATCAAAACAAAATAGATAACCAATGGGACAGCCACTGTAATTACATCCATTGGTAATTCCAGTATTTTAGAGCCTTTTAAGCTAAACATCAGTACGATGGTAAATAATAAAGCGTACAGTGTAACAGGAGATATCTTAGGCACAAATTTTCTGTTGTACCAGTCTGCACCTTTTGATTTTATCAGAAAATACCGTGTGAGAAAGCCTGCCAGAAAAGGAATTCCCAGATAAATCAATACGCTTTCTGTAATGTCTTTCATGGAAACATTTACATTAAAACTTGCGATACCCAGTTGATAAGGAAGTACATTGATAAACAGCCATACCAGAAAGCTATAAGTAAATACCTGAAAGATACTGTTTAAAGCAACCAGCAAAGCTGCATATTCTCTGTTACCTTTAGCGAGATCATTCCAGACAATCACCATGGCAATACATCTGGCCAGGCCGATGAGGATCAAACCTGCCATATAATCAACTTGATGTCTTAAAAACAGGATGGCAAGACCAAACATCAGAACCGGACCAATGATCCAGTTGAGCAATAAGGAAATTCCAATTACTTTTTTATCTTTAAAAACCAATGGCAGGAGAGAGTAGTCAACCTTAGCCAATGGCGGATACATCATTAAAATGAGTCCTATTGCCAGAGGAATATTAGTAGTGCCAACCGACTGTGAATTGATAAGAGTAGGAATAGACGGGAAAAAATGTCCCAAAGCAATCCCTATACCCATCGCAAGAAAAATCCATAAGGTAAGATAACGGTCAGGAAATTGTAATCTGGGCTGCATGATTATCTTTTGATTTTAGAAAAAACATAAAACATTTCTTGTGCAATTTGTAAGCTTCTTTCAGTATATATTGCTCCCTGTTCCGGTGTGTTATCTGAAATCTTAGGATCTTCAAATGTGATCGGAATTCTTTTTTCTGCACCGGGAATAAAAGGACATCCGCCATCTGCCTGCGAACAGGTCATAATTGCGGCAAAACCGGATACAGGATTGAACGGACTGTCGTATTTTTTTGAAAAACCTATCAATGGAAGGCTGTTGTCATCATATTTTATTGCAAATACTGGGTTGGCTGTGGCAGCAATGCTGAAAACCGAAAAGCCCTGTTCTGCTAAAACTTCTGCGATCTTAGGAAATAATGCTGTTGTTTCCGTTCCTCCCGAATAGCAGTGAACTTCCGGAATCGCAAAGAAAGAAGCGGCTGCCTGTGCCCATATCTGTGCCAGATGGCTTCGGCGGGAATTGTGAGTACAGATAAAATTCAGATTGACCTCTTTGCCGTTATCTGTTTTTTGCTGAATAAAGCTGATCAATGGCTGCAGAATCTCTTTTCTAGCGGTATCTGTATTTTCCCATTTCAGAGATTGAACCGTGTTTACTAATTCTTGATACATGATATTTTAATAGAATTAATTAGCAGCATCCTGATCCCGGAGTGCAGGCTGATGTAGAGTTTACGGATAATTCAGACAGATTTTTCTTTTGTTTTTCAGCAGGAATTCCGCAGGCTTCCTGAGCAAGGCAGGCTGTTGTTTTGTTTTTCAGAACGAAATTTTTTCCGTTAAATTCAAGATCATATTTTCCAATCGTTTCTCCCTGATATTCAACTTCAATTTCCGAGTCTTCTATTCCAAGTTTTTCTTCGGAAAGCTGAATGATATTAAGTAATTTTCCCGGTTTCAGACGGTGTTCGTAATCATCCGCATTCCATAGCTGGAAGCTGACTGTTTTTTCATTTCTGATTACTCCGCCGCAATCGATAAATTTTTTTATAATCTGCCCCACTTCTGTTACATGGAAATGTTCAGGAACAAAACTTCCGTTTTCTAATTGAAATTCAACATTTTCCAGTGCAGGTAGAATTTCTTTGATTTCTGATAGTCTCATAATAGATTAAAATTGAGTGTTATAATTTTTTAATGTTATATTGCAATATTACGATGTACTTATTTAAAAAAATGCCTTTAACAGCATTGTTTTATAGTAACATCCTGATTAAAAAACAGGTTGAATTCATTCTGAAACTGTTTCCAGGTATTTTCATTAATACAGTAACAAATTGACTTTCCTTCAATTGAACCCTTAATAATTTCAATATTCTTCAGCTCTTTTAAATGCTGCGAAATGGTGGCCTGAGCCAATCCGAGTTCTTCAACGAGATCATTACAGATACATGCTTTTTGATTAATGATATACTGTAAAATTGCGATTCTCGCCGGATGTCCCAAAACTTTAAGAAGAGAAGCCAGCTTATTTTGTTCTTCTGTATAAATTTCTGTTTTAGTAACTCCCATTGTTTTATTTTTATATTGCAATATTACGATGATAAATTAATATAACCATGAAAAAACTTGTTAATTTCAGATATATAGAATTAAGTTATTGAATTTTATTGCTTTAAAATCATTCTGTCATGAATGTAACGTTGAAAATAAAAAAGATGAAGCGGAAGCAGACTTCATCTTTTGGCATGTTGTTATGGCACACTAATCTTTTTACCCTGTTCCGGGAAGATATAATTTATTTTTAAAGGATTGTTTTTCAATAATTCCTTTTTGATGAGTTCAGGATTATCACCTGTAGGTTTTCTATGGGTAACTACGACATTGAGACCTTCAAGGCTGCTTTGTCCTGTCTTTTCTTTGAGTTTGCTCAATTCCTCAATCAGCAGATGAGGAGTAAGATGTCCGAAAAGCAGATGTTCCGGCTGGCTGTTGGGGAAAGAAACTTCAATTAATATGGTATTGAGCTGTCTTTTTTTAACAAGAGGAGCTGCCCTATTCCAAAGGTGATCCAGACGGTCAGATTTTTCTATACGGTCTGCACCTGTATCTCCCAGATAAAGCAAATAGTGATCATCTCTTCTTACCAATGCAGCACTGCTTTTATACGGATTTACATGGCTTAGTTCATAGCCTGTGATGAAAAAAGGTGTTTTAGGTGCGGGAATTTCGGTTCCTTCCTGAAGTTCATTGTAATGGTATTTTCCAAGGATGGGTTTTTGTCCCTGATCTGCAAAATTGATCCAGGTATCTGTGATAAAATAATGATTCTGTAAAATCTGAATCACAGGAGCTATAGCAAAAATATCTTTCTTGGAATCTGCCGGAGAATTGATGATAAGGCCTGATAAATGATCCAGATGACCGTGTGATACAAAATATCCCTTTATCTGATCTTTCAGAACTGTTTCTGCTGATCCCTGAAGACTTTTCAGTTCAATTGCTTTTCGGATTCCTGCATTTACGGTACCCGCATCAAGGCAGAGAAAGGCATTGTCTTTCGGAGTGCCTACCAGATAGGATGATAAATTGTCTTCCTGCTCACCACCATATATTCCTAAGGGAATGACATCAAAATTTTGTGCCTGGCAAACAATATTCAGAAGAACCAATAAAGAAAGTGCTGTTTTTTTCATAATACGAATAATAGAAAACCATCTTTTTCGGGATGGATAAAGCAAATTTACGTTATTTTCTGAGGATTGAAGCCCTGTATCTGTAAAGCCTGCGGAAAATGAGCAGGCTTTATTTTGACTGTTATTTTACTGAGGTTGCTGCTGGGTTACACAATGAACCATTCCTCCATTGGCGAATAAGTTACGGCAATCAATTCCAACTACCTGTTTGCCAGGATACAGCTGCTGGATGATATGGTTGGCAACCGCATCATTCGGATCATTATAATTAGGAACCAGTACACGGTTATTGGCAATATAATAATTGATGTAAGAGGCACGACCTACATTTTTTCCGTAAGTAGTAATGACATCATTTCTTGTTAAAGGCACTTTTACAAACTGATAAGCCGCTCCGGTTTTTGTGGTAGCATCATACAGTTTATCAATATCTCCATTGGAAACCTGCCAGTAGGCAAGATCATCGGGAGTCATTGTAATAATGGTAGATGAATTGGCAAATCGGGCAAACCCGTCAATATGCATGTCTGTGATATCAAGGCCGGCTTTTCCGTTCAACCAGATAAATTTGGTTACTCCGAGATTTTTAGTAAATATAGCTTCTGCCTGTTGTTGGGTCATTCCAGGATTTCTGTTATTATTCAGGATAGAGCTTTTGCAGGCCATCAAAACTCCGTTTCCGTCAATTTCCACACTTCCTCCTTCATTGATCATCACTGAGTTAAGATTGATTTTTGGAATGTTTGTATCTGCTGATATTTTAGAAGGAATTGCATTACATTTGCTGTAATCTGCCTTGTTTCCCCAGCCGTTAAACCCCCAATCCTGAATAAATAACTGTCCGTTCTGATCTTTTACGTAAATAGGGCCGTTATCTCTTACCCAGAAATCATCCGTTGGATAAATTTTGAAGTTGATGTTGCTAAGAGGAACTCCTGCAGTGTTGAGCAGCCCTGTAATACGACTCTTTTCTGTATTGTTATAAGCAATAATGTGAACTTTTTCATTTTTTACAAGCTCTCTGGTCATTGCTATCCAGGTGGCATCCAGACGGTTTCTGTAGGTAGTTCCATATTGATACTGGTGTGGCCACTGAAGCCAGGTTCCTTCATGGGGAGCTGATTCTTCAGGCATTTTGTAAACAGTTGTTTCCGGATTTACCATACCCGGTATTTCTGTTAATTCCGCTGATGAGCAGGATAATAGAAGAAGAGGTAATAATGGGAACATAGTTTTCTTTTTTTGCATAACTGATCTATTTTTAACAGAGCAAAATTAGATCGATTGTTTTTCTTAAAGTTGTCCCAAATTGACAACTTACTTCAAAGGTAATAAAATATAGGTCAGCTGCTTTTCCTGATCATCTTCGTTTTCAGCATGCCTTTCATACTTTTCGATGATAGGAGTGTGTGAAAACTCAAGACCTGAATTAAAAATCCAGCGGGAATAGATCTTTGTATAGGTGTCGTCTATTGTTTCGTAGCTTCCGGAATGGGTAAAGCGGGCGTATTTGCCTCCGAATATCATTTTTGAAGGAAGCTTTTTATCTCCGGATTGAACAGACGAACAAGCGTCATACCGGCAGCTGATTTCAGTTTTTATTAAAGGTTCATCGGCTATAACTCCGAAATATTCTGCTCCTGAGCCAGGGAAATCATTCTCCATGAATTTTTCCCACAGGATTTCAATTTCTTCATTGTTATAATAGGTGTTAATGCTCTGGTAATATACCTGCACAGGCTTCAGATATACAATTTCGGGTTCCAGCAGGACTTCCGAGGCAATAGGGATGATGGCATCTCCACAAAGGAGCTGTTCTTTACTTTGTCTTGCAGCTTTAGGGGAGATCCCAAAATGTTGTTTAAAGGCTTTGGAAAAGGAAGCGATATTGGCAAAACCCACTTCAATGGCAATGGAGGTGAGATTTTCCTGGGTATAAAGAATACGTTTATAGGCATTTTCTACTTTTAATCTTTGCTGGAAAGCACCTATTGTTTCTCCGCAGCTGTATTTGAAAATACGCTGGATATTCCGGTAAGAATAATGTGAAATATCTTCCAGTTCCTTTACAGAAACAGGGTGGTCATAATTCTTTTCCATGAAATTGATAACTCTGTAAATACAATTCAGGTGGTCTTCCATAAGCTTCAGTATTTTTAGAAATACAGGGGCTGAAATAAAGTACAAATAAAAGAAATAATAAAATGTCTTAGCAATATTGTATTTTAGCTTTCGGTAAAAATAAATCTGTAAACGATCATTTTTACCATTTTAAAAACAAAATACAACCAAAAACTAGAAATAAACCATGGAAAAAGGATTTTCACAATTAACCGACCATGAATTATTAGAAAAGAAAAAAGAAATGAAATCCAATAACATTCTCAATGCTGTACTCCTGGGATTAATGGTAGGTATTTCGGTTTATAGTACCATAACTGGCGGTTTCGGATTTCTGACGGTTTTGCCATTATTTTTTGTAGGTTCTATTGTTAGCCGCCGGAATAAAAATAAGAAACAATTGGAAGAAGAATTAAACTCCAGAAATTTAAAATAACATGCAGGACTTTGACAGAAAAACAGAAACAGGTGCTGTAGCCTATTTCCGTCACTGTATAAAAAACGGAGATGCTGCAGGTGCATTAAGCTGTTTTCATCCTGATGCCGTTTATATTGACATAGATGGGCGGGAGCTGAGAGGACTTGAGCAGATAGCATTGGCGATGCATGAAATTTGCTGTTTAAAAATGGATATTCAGGGTGAAACTCCACATATAACTGTTGTGAATGATCTTGCCATGTGGCAGGATCAATGGGAAATGACGGGAAATGCTCCTGATGGGCATCCTATTCATATGACCGGCAATACTTCCTGTATCATGAAGAAAAATGAAGAAGGAGAGTGGCTATGGCTGGTTGACAATCCTTTTGGTTCTGCAGTACTTAAAAATGATAACCTGGTATAAAAATGATCTTGTTTCTTAAAAAATAAAAAACCTTCAGATCAACTGAAGGTTTTATTTTAATATTATTTACTGGTTTTTAGTTACGTAAGAATTGCCCGATCCCCGGAGAATCAAAAGTGAATGCATTCTGATTTTCAGATTTATCAATTTTATTGCTGATGGTTAATGCCCATAATACAAGTTCTTTGCAGAAATTCTGATCTTCTTTGCTCAATTCAGAGGCATTTTCTTCCACTACATTTGTCAAAGGTTTTATTTGATCAAGTTTAGCATAGAATTCTTCATCCGTATCATTGTAGTTGAGTTCTAAATGATTTTTGTTGAACCATCTGATCAGGTCAGTGTATGGTGTTTTGATCCCTTCTTTTTCCAGTTTTGAAATACGCGGGAAGAGGCTTTCAAATTGGGTCATTACGGCTTTGTCAATTAATATTTTGGCAACATAATCTGCTCCTTCCTGTTCGCCTTCATATACCAGCTCGATCTTTCCTGTGATGGATGGAATGATCGACATAAAATCAAGCAGACGTACAGTAGTTCTTTCTGCACCGGATTCAATTAAACGTAATTTGGCTGCTGCCATTAAATTTTCCATAGCACTGATGGTAAGACGTGCACTGACACCGCTTTTCGCGTCTACATATTCGCTGATACGGGCCGCAAAAGCAACTTCTTCCAAAAGGTCTTTCGCCAGATCAGGAATCTGGATCTGTGCTTTATCTTCAGCCGAAATCAATGCTTCCTGTTCTGTAATCTGTCTGGCAAGAGCTATTGTTTTTGGATAATGGGTGAAAATCTGAGATCCGATTCTGTCTTTCAGTGGAGTTACAATACTTCCTCTGTTGGTATAATCTTCCGGATTAGCGGTAAAAACGAACTGAATATCCAGCGGCATTCTCAGCTGGAATCCACGGATCTGGATATCTCCTTCCTGTAAAATATTAAACAGGGAAACCTGAATTCTGGCCTGCAGATCCGGTAATTCATTTAAAACAAAAATAGAACGGTTCGCACGCGGAATCATTCCGTAGTGTAAAACACGTTCATCGGAATAGGGCAGTTTTAAGGTAGCGGCTTTAATAGGATCTATATCCCCAATTAAGTCAGCCACATTCACATCGGGAGTAGCCAGTTTTTCGTAGAAACGGTGAGAACGGTGCACCCAGGAAATTGGGGTTTCATCACCCAGTTCAGCAATCAGATCTCTGGCAAATTTTGAAATAGGATGAAAAGGACTGTCATTAATTTCTGATCCCTTTACGATGGGTATATATTCATCCAGCAGATTAACCATGCTTCTTGCAATTCTGGTTTTTGCCTGTCCGCGCAGTCCCAGTAAATTGATGTGGTGGCCGGCAAGAATGGCTTTTTTCAATTGGGGAACTACGGTGTCTTCATAACCCCAAAGTCCTTCAAATACAGGTTCTTTAGCTTTAATCCTGGCAATTAAATTGGCCTGAATTTCCTCATTAATCGTTTTATGAGTATAACCAGAGTCTTTTAATTCTTTAAATGTAATATCGTTTTTCATTTCTTGTAATACTTTATCGGGTAAGATTTTATTGTAATGCTTTAAAGTCTGAAATCTGACCTTTATATTCTTCTTATTCTGTTTTTTTCGTAATCTTCAAAAATCATTTGTCCTAAACCAGATAGTCCGGTGAGGAATGCTTTTCCTTTGTTCTGGGCTGTAAATTCTTCCACAAACTGACGGAGGTAAGGATCCTGTGCAATCATAAATGTCGTGATCGGAATTTTCAGTTTTCTTGCCTGTGCTGCTCTGTTGAAACATTGGTTAACAATTTTTTCATCCAAGCCGAAACTGTTCATATAAAACTCACCGCTGGGTAGCTGAATACAGCTTGGTTTTCCATCGGTGATCATAAAAATCTGTTTGTTGGTATTTCTTTTTCTGCGAAGGATATCCATGGCCAGCTCAAGTCCGGCTACCGTATTGGTGTGATAAGGGCCTACTTTCAGATAGGGAAGATCTTTAATCTTAATGGGCCATGCCTCATTTCCAAAAACAATGATATCAATGGAATCTTTCGGATATTTTCTTTTAATCAATTCCACGAGTGCCATCGCTACTTTTTTGGCTGGAGTAATCCGGTCTTCACCATATAAAATCATAGAGTGGCTGATGTCGATCATTAGAACAGTACTCATTTGAGCCTTATGTTTTGTCTCTTCTACGATGAGGTCTTCTTCTGTAAGGCGCAGATCTGAAATTCCGTTGTTGATCTGTGCATTTTTCAGGCTTTCCGTCATATTCACGGCAGCAAGGTCGTCTCCATACTGAAAGGAACGGTTTTCGCCATCACGCTCATCTCCAATTCCTGTTTTGTTGGTACGGTGATTTCCCGCTCCGTTTTTCTTCAGTTTTCCGAAAATCTGATCCAGCGCATATTCACGAAGGGCAGCTTCCAGTTTAGGCGTTAATATATTTTTACCTTTTCCACTTCCCGTATTGCCTTCTTCAGGATCTTTTTCTTTGATATAACCACGTTTTTTCAAGTCTTCTTCAAAATCCTGAAGGGTATATTCATCACTGAAAATATCATATTCCTGATCAAGCATATCCAGCCAATCGAAGGCTTCTTCAATATCTCCGGAGGTGTGGGTGAGCAAATCTTTAAAAACATCAAAGACCCGGTCAAAATGTGATAATTCTTCCGGCACATGTTTACTGAATATAAATCCTTTTCCGGGATTAAAATTTTTATCTGTCATAAGATGATAAAGAGATTTTGCAGTTATTGGGTTTTGAATATTTCAGATAATATAATGAATTGTCTGAAGTATTCTTTAATTCGTTTCAAACCGAAAAGTTAGGAAAATATCATCTCAAGATTCCCTTAGAAAAATAGAAAATACTAATGATTGTGATATGGAATAAGAATATAATGCTCCTCAGATTGTACAGATTATAAATCAAAAAACTCTTATATCCCTAAATGTGATAAAGCTCCGAAATACTCCGGAGCTTTATCTATACACATCATCTTATCATTATGTATTCAAGATTACCATCCTAAATAATATTCAGGATCTAACCAGTATGGCCAGTCTAATTTAAAATGGGTCTGAAGCATTTTTTCCGCTTCACAGAAAGCACCTTCCACCCAGCCCTGCTGATCAGAATAGGCTTCCCCAATAATATGAATCTGTTCATCCACCAATGGTTTTCTCATATAAGGCATCACATCTTTTACTGAGAAACCTGCTTTCCAGGCATGATATCCTGCGCCGTAGGGATCATCTGTCCAGTCTCTGAAGTAGGTTACATAAGGTTCCGGAATATCTATACCATGCAGTTCTCTAAGCTGGTTCATCAATTCATTCACCATTAATTCTGTAGCCTGAACATCGTCAAACTTATGTAATTCTTCCAATGATGCAGATCTTGCAGCTCTTACTTTAAACAGAACTTTATCATCAGATAGGGCTTTCCAGAATGTTTCTGTTTCCATATCACCGTAACTTCCCAATAACATTGAATTTTTGGTTTCAGTATCAGTACCGAAATAATAGCACTGTCTCATCGGTAAATCTGTAATGGAATGCCCGGAATCAATTCCCAGTTCTCTCCACCATGGGCGTTCAAAGCCCATAAGGATTTTAAAGGCAGGCTCCATGATGATAGAACGGATGTTTTTGTTCAGTTTCTGATGCCTGTTAGCGTCAAAGAAGAAATTATTCTGATCCAGAAGTTCAAGTGATTTTCTTGGCATACCCAATACGATTGAATTAGCGTACACTTTCCATGTTTCGTTGCTTTGTATATTCAGGAAGGTTAATTCGTATTTATGAGTAGCGGTCAAATGATGATCTTTGGTAAAAGTAATCAGTTTGTTTTCAGACCAGATGCGTGCTCCTTCATACTCCATATACGTGTTGGCTACTGCATAGGCAATGCTGTCGTAACCTTCCTCAATGGTTTTGTAAGTTGTGTCTGCAGAAAAGTCTCCTACCATATAAGGAAATGCTTCGGCAGAGTTCCAGTTGATTGTGTTAGAGTAGTATCCTCCGGCATTTGCTAAGAATTCGTAGCCTTCCTGGGAGACCTGATCTTTGATTAAGTTCCAGAAACCGATATCATTTACCAGACGTTTGTCATAGGGAGAACCCGGGAAATTGTAAACCATTCTTGGTTTTATTGCATCCCAGTCGCGGCTGGTCAGTTTGAAAGTAAAATCATAGCCATTAGGATCTGCAATAATCAGGTCTTTATAGGTGGCAGCTACCCATGGATCAGCCATTAGAACATTATAGATAATTTTATTGAATAACTGATCGGAGCTGAATCCTTCATCATTTTCATTGAGATAATAGCGTGTGATTAGTTTGTTATCATGTTTCTGTTCTTCTGTCCATGCATTCTGTTTGAAACGTTCTTTCCGGATGTACATCAGAAGCTTTTCAGGTTCTCCCATATGAAATGGGATAGGGGTCATTTTATCTTTCAGAACAGGCGTTCTTTTGCTCAGATCTGCTTCTTTCAACGGGTAACCTTCTATGAGTGTTGTTACAATTTCCTGAGAGGTGAGATAGCGCATTCCCCCAAGTTCTCCCCAGAAATTCATTCCCGGCATAATTACAGATTCCAGTCTTCCGCCTAATCTGTCGCTCATGTCGAAGATCTGTACTTCGTGACCTTTATACTTATTGTCTGTTACCAAACGAAAAGCAGTGTATAGTCCGGAAGTTCCGGCACCTATAATGGCTACTTCTATCTTCAGATCAGGCTGCATGCCCGGATAGAGCGGTGTATTTTTATTGACGTTTTCTTGATTCATGATGTTATAATTTTTAAAGTGCTAAGAAATATTTATATCCTAATCGGAATGGAGTAATATCAAAATCAGTATGTCCGTCTAATGCAAGATCCGACATAATTTTTCCTAAGAAAGGGGTGAATTTGGCAGCCCATCCTGTAGCATACACCACAATGTTTTTATGGTTGGGTATATAAGACGGGGCAAAATCAATCAGCAGTTCTTTATTGGGAATTGTACTTAAAGCGATAAGGCATGTTGAAGTATATTCAGGAATGATGCTTAGCCCAGTCATATGATTTTCAATCCATTGGGAAGTGTAGGCCAGTTCCTGGGGATTGGGAATTAATGTTCTGTCGCTTGGCTCATCCAAAGGTTTGATCACAAAATCAGGTGCTACACGGATGTATTCCGGATGATCCCATTCCACGGAAGGAAAGCCGTAGAACTGATTGCCATTGTCTCCCGTTGCATTCTGAAATACAAACCACGTTGGATACTGTATAGAAGGATCTGTTTTTTTAAAATAAGCAGAAGACATATTCCAGTAAGTGGCTTCTATTTTAAAATCAAGCAAGTTGATCACACTGTTGATATAAGGTCCGGGAATGATGGCCAGTTTTTTAGCGATATAAATTCCATTGGGAGTGGTTAGCTCAAAAAGATCACCGTTTTGTTTAATCTCAAGTACTGGAGAATCTTCTCTGAGTTCTACGGTTTCTTCTTTCTGGCAAAGGTCTAAAAGTGTTTCAATAGTCGCCTTAAAATTGATGCTGGCACCATCCGGTTGAAAGAGTCCGGTGTAATTATCGGGCAGGTTTTTGAAATGATACTGCTCTTCGATTTCTTTTGAAGTTAAAGTAGTATAAGGAACTCCTAAAGCTTTTAAAGCTTTTTCTGCTTCAGCAATATTCCCTTCGGTGGAATGAACTTCAGGGTCACCAAACCACAGTGTTCCTACTTTATCAAGCAGCTGGGTATCTGTTTTTTTCTGCAGCTCGTCCCAATAAGGCTGTGCATCCAGAGCCATTTGTACCATATATTCATCAGGATAAGGAATACGGAACTGGCGTGATACTCCTGCAGAACTTCCCAGCTGATTGACAAAGGTATATTGTTCCAGTACTAAAGTCTTAGCCTGACGCTGGCCAAGATGATAAGCTGTAGCAAGTCCTATTGCTCCTCCGCCAATGACGATTACGTCGTAGTTTTCTGTAATCATAGGTTATTTGTTTTAATTTTTATAATTGTATTGGAGGAAACCCCAAAGTAAAGACATCAATATGGAGGAATGTACCATCATTAATGATCTTCACTATTTTCGGAATTTTGTCCACTACAATAGTTTAAGTGTAAAGATGAATCTTTCGGTACAGGTTAATATTCTGGTTTTCCATTGAATATTGTCACTATTAATAAGCATCTCAAATTAACAAAGAAGAGAGTATAAGTTCTTAGAGTGTAAACAACCAATTATTGCATTGGGTAGAAATACGGAATAATAGAAAATCCATATACAGAAGGCTGTTTCAATAATCATTAAGAGTATAAAGAATAAATGATCTATGGATTTTCCCATTCATTTTTTTAACTTAATATGTATTATTTGGAATAAAATATGCAGGAAAAGAATATTTTACTGAGCCTCAACTTTTGCAATTGCTCTAAAAAAAAAGATTTACATAAATAAAACTGAATGTTTACAAGGCTTTTTAATAGTAAAAAAAAATAAATTCTATGGGTTTAATCAAATATTCATTATTATAAGAAGACAAAAATTACTTTAACTTTGTCAATTGAATGATATATGATTATTATGAAATTATTGAAAATAATGGTATATTGTTAAAAGCTAATATCTAATGGACTTACATCATCAGGAAATTAATTTAACTGATAAACAAATATGAAAAATAAATTCTTAAATTTTAAATTGAGAAAACTTGTTCATTACTCATTGATCCTTTGTATCTTACTGATACAGATCATTATTGCCATATTTTTCTACAATGAATTTGTTAACGGAAAGAAGCTGAAATTTATTAAAGATCAGCTTGAGGAAAGCCGTGCATTGGGAGGCTTAACTGATAATTCCAGGAAAGATTTCATGGATGCACAGGATCATCTTCAAAAATATATGGCCACTCAGGATAAGAATGATTTACAGCTCTATTTCAAGTCGTTGAGAAAACTTAAGACTAATTTTGATAAAATTGGTGAATACGAAAATACAAGTCCCAGATTGAAAAAAAATCTGGCCCTCCGTAGCCAGGATACTTTAAAAGCTGCGAAACTGAAGACATTAATAGATTCAGTGTACCAGACTTCTCTGAATCCACCAACAAAAATTGAGGATAAGCAATATGAGCCGGCTAAGTATAAAAATGATTTTGAAGATTTCAAGATTCAAACCCGTACTTATGCAGATACTGTAAAAAAGAAAGGCTTTTTCGGACGTTTAAAAGATGCCGTAACAGGAAAAGTAGATGTTCAGAAGGAGAGTACTGTGATCACAATGACTAATAATAAAACCATAGATCTTTCTCAGGTAAAATCCAAAATGGACAATACGATAAAATCTATAGACAAACATTATGCTGCCGAAGTAAAGAAGGTTCAGCTGCTTGCAGCCATTAGTCAGAAGAATAATTTACAGTTTTACAGCAATTTCAGTAAGCTGTTGGTGTATAGTAATAACTTAATAGAAGTGTATGAAAATGCCATCAGGGATTTTAAATCTGAATTGGAAAGAGAGTATAATGAACAGAGCTCCAATAATAACAGGATAAGGACTTATCTGGTATTGGGACTGATGATTCTGATGTTTATTGTTTCTATCCTGATCATGTATTTTACAAGAATGGCATTTGTCTACGAACAAAAACTGGATACTGCCAATAAAGAAATTAAGAAGAACCTTAATTTCAAGAACAGGATTCTGGGAATGTTAAGCCATGACTTGAGATCCCCTTTGAAAATCATCAATATTTTCATAGATAAAATCCACAGAACTACTGAAGATGAAACGATAAAGGATTATCTTAAATCAATTAAGTTTACCAACAGCACTTTGCTTCTCCAATCTAACCAGATTCTGGAATATACCAAAAATGAAAATGCTGAAAAAGAGCTTATACAGTCCGTTTTCAATCTTAAAGATGAAATCAGTTCTATTGTCAAAGTGATTACTCCGTATCTGGAAACGAGAAACAACAGATTTATGGTTACTGACAGAATTCCTGATCATTTAGTAGTATATTCGGATAATATCAGAATCAATCAGATTTTTATGAATATTCTGGGAAATGCCAATAAGTTCACAGAAAACGGGCAGATTGATCTTGTAATGGCTACAGAGCCTCTTGGAGAAAATAAAATTTCCCTGATTACAACAGTAGGAGATACCGGAGTAGGAATATCAGAATCTGATCTTGGTAAAATTTTTGACCCCTATTATCAGGGTATGGTGTCTGATGAAGTTGATAATCTGGGAGCAGGACTTGGACTTAATCTGGTAAAAGAAATTGTAGAACTTTTCGATGGTGATATATCCGTTGAAAGTAAATTACATAAAGGAACCAAAGTGACATTCAGGATCAATTTAAATCTTAATAATAATAATGGAAACACCAGTTCAAAATAAAGAGATTATATTCCTTCTGGCAGACGATCACAGCATTGTACGCCAGGGAATGGAGATTGTTATCAGTGATATTGTTCCTAATGCTAAAGTTTATCAGACTTCATCTTTACATCAGGTATTGGAACTTATAGAATCAAAAGGAATCGAGATGGCTGTCATTGATGCCCATTTCCCGGACGGAAACAGTCTTCATATTTTACCACAGATGAAAAGGGTAAATCCTGATCTTAAAATTTTGATTTTTACAGGACTTGAAGAAGAGCTGCATGGCCTTAAATTCGTCAAAGCCGGTGCTGATGGTTACCTGAGTAAGCTGTGTGAAGAGGAAGAAGTAAGAGAAGCAATTACAACCTTTATTGAAAAGGGTGAATATTTTTCTACTCTTTTACGAAACCTATTGATACAGCTTGTTTCCAACCCTGATCTGATAAGTCCGCTCAATAGTTTAACCAAAAGAGAACTGCAGATTGCAGAACTGTATGCTGAAGGATATGGAAATCTTGAAATTTCAAACAGCCTGAATATCAAACAGAACACAGTAAGCACCATCAAAAAAAATATCTTTGAAAAACTCAAGATTGAAAATATGGTTGAGCTTGTTGACCTTGTCAAAACCCATCATAAACTTTAATGTTTTAAGGTAATCACCACTTCAGAGAATCAGAATATTATATCTCATCGATAAATATCTATAAGCTGATCGATATGTATCGATGGGGTTTATAGAAGATTTTATTTGGGAATGTTGTTCCTTTGTACTGTGAAATTTAAGTAATAAAAAAGCAACTGAGAAATGCTTTTAAAGCTCTGAAGTTTCATACACAAAAACAACAAATGATCATAACTATACAAATAATAAATGGTAGTTATAGAAACACAAATGATGAAAAAAATTAAATAAACACAGATGAAATTAAAGAAGTGTAAGAATAACCTTAAACGGCCTTCTTAAAAAAGCCAAATGATCAGAAAAAAACACAAACACATATAGTGAGGTTCAGTTGATAGGTTACATTACAAACACAAAAAGGAGGCATAATGCTTCCTTTTTGTGTTTTTGGATGAGAATAAAAGATGTCGGGGAGAAAAAGATTTAGCGGTACTGATCCGGAATGCTTCTTTTTATCAGTATTACCACACAGTTGTAAGCAAAACCATTGAGTTCCTCGCACAGTAAGATTGACTTTAAAAAAATTAGAATAAAACTTCGCTGTTGGCCAGTAAGGTTTTATTTTTATGATAAAGTTGTTTAACTTTACAAAGCTTAGGTGTACTTATTATGTGTAAAGCCTGGCTCTGAAAAACTTAAGTAGTTTAACTTTAGCCGAATTTCTTCACAGCTTCTTCACTCACAGGAGTAAAAAAGTTAATCATATTACTGTCCGGATCACAAAATAGAAGGGATCTGTTTCCCCAAGGCATCGTTGTCGGTTTCTGAATAATTCTGGAAACTTTACTTTTAATCTTTTCATACTCTTCATCAACATTTTTAACCATAAATTCAATAATGGTTGACTTTGAACCTGCGAAATCTGTAAGATTTTCCGAAAACATTTGCATGGTCCTGGTACTTCCGATTGCTATTGTAATGGAATTACCAGAAAGTTCTGCAAAATCTTCTGTATACCATGTGGCCGCTATACCCGTGATCTGTTCATAAAATGCTACTGCTGATTGAATGTCTTTGCTGATAATTCTTAATGAGGTAAGTTTCATAAGGATACTTATTTGTTTAAAATAATTTTAAACAAAAGTAATGAGTGCTTATGACAACAGGCTGTCAGTAGATACGATAGATTTTAATCTGAATAACTTTATTAATAAAAATTAGCAATATGAATTAAGCGCTTAAAGTCCGTGATCTGTATTTTCCGTCCTTCGGATCTGATCAGTTTTTCCTGTTTGAAATCATTAATAATGCGGGCTAAAGTTTCTCTTGCGGTTCCTACCATATTGGCAAGATCCACACGGGAAAGAGAAATGAACACTACGGCATCAGGGGCATCATTTGATTTATATTTATCATGAAGAATAAGTAAACTGAGGGCAGCCCTTTCACGGACTGTACGATGAGATAAAACGGCAATAAGGTTCGCCATCACACTGAATTCATGACTCAGAGATTTCAATAACAGCCTTGAAAGCACGGATGACTGGCTCAGAATATCCAGAAAACTTTCTTTTGAAATAAATGAGATGACAGAATTTTCAAGGGTTGAGGTAGTATCCCCATAAGATTCATTACTCAGAATGGCAGAATATCCAAAAAATTCACCGGAGCTGTAAATGTAAATAATCTGCTCCCTTCCGTCATTATCAACTTTGTACTTTTTTATCTTACCCTCATTAAGATAGTAAACACCATTAGGTTTTGTTCCGTCAGTAAATATCGGTTCGTTTTTACGGTAGTTTTTGGTTTTCATAGCTCCTGTAAGCAGCTTCTTATCATATTCAGGAAGTTCATCAAAAAGATACTGATTATTAAAAATAAATTTTGAGATCATAATTTTTTCTATACAGGCTATTGAATGTAGGTTCAGTTTTTAATTTAAATCACATTTTGGACCGATCCAAATCACAAGATTTTTTTCCTGAACGAATTACTTTTACAAAAGTAATAAAATTGGTGCTGAAATAAGAAACAGAATATTTATTGAGGTCTGTGGATGCCTTTTCAGAGTAATCATTCATTACTGAAAAATAGGATTTTACGTTAAAGGGGAAAGAGTAGATCTATAAAGAACACTGGATAAATATTTAAGCGGACATGTTTTTCACAGTTTGACACTGACATTTCTAATTATTTTTTTTTACTTATTTATTGTATCCAGCTGTTCTTTTTCTAAAGATAAAGCCCTTACAGAAATTTAAAATGTTCAGACACAGGGGAAAAAACAGAACTTATTTTCACAATCTTAAGCTGGCATCAGCACTTTCATTTGTTGCCGGAATCGTGAATATTGTAGGGGTATTATCTGTTCAGGTGCTTACCACCAATATAACAGGGCACTTTGCTTTCTTTTCCGAAGAGATTCTTCTTAATCATTACAGTGAAGCCCTTACTTATCTTATCTTTATTTTATGTTTTCTGGGAGGAGCATTCTGTTCAAGCTTTATGGTCGAATTTTCTTCCGGACGTAAAATGTTCCGTCCGCATTTTATTCCTTTGGTCATCGAAATTCTGATATTAAGTTTTGTGGGAATAGCAGATAATAACACATTGGATATCGTAATATCTCCTAATGCGGCTGCAGGGCTTTTACTTTTTGCAATGGGGGTTCAGAATTCATTGGTAACAAGAGTATCACAATCTGTAGTGAGAACAACTCATCTTACGGGATTATTTACTGATCTGGGAATAGAACTGTCAAAACTTTTTTTTAAGGAAAGGGAAAAGGAAAAGAAACAGCTTAAAAAGAATATCACCTTGAAACTGGTGATTATTGCCTGCTTTTTTTCAGGATGTGTAACAGGTGGTTTGGGTTGCAGGATAATCGGCTTAAAGGTACTGGTGGCAACTGCAGGATTACTGCTTTGTGTGATCAGGTATGATAAGCTTCTGTACAGGTATTATGCTATAAAAAGAAAGCTAAGATAAGACAGAGAATAAAAAAGGATATTCCAATGAGCGGAATATCCTCTTAAAATTTATGGAGTGGTCATCTGTTCAATGACCAAAGTTTGTGTATCTGTCGTATGCGCTGAAAAATACCCCAAAGCTCCGTTACTGATGTTACTTGGAGGGTTGGTTGGAGTAGCAGTTCCGCCATTGCCGCCTGAAATCTGAAGCAAAGAGCTGTAGTACGTGAATATATTGTTGTCAATACACTGCATTTCTACATGAATTTTATCTCCTACTACCACTTCATGATCTCTGCCTTTATTATTGTCATTAGGAAGAATGAGAGGCTGTTGATTGGGTAATCCGTTATTCACATTATCTGAAAAAGTATTCATGTACTTTTTAGTCAGATCATTGATCGTAAAGCTGAAAAGGTATCGGTTTCCCAATGGCATTGGATCTGTAAATAATGGCAGCAGGGTATATGTGGTTTTATCTCCAAATTTGAAAGAACTCTGCTGCAATCCGTCAAAATATACCACTTCAGGCATTTTACTATGAGCGCTATATTGCTTTCCTTCGGACTCTACTTTCAAAGTATAGGTTCTGCCAGGCTCTCCGGAAAAAGCAGTCGTTTGATAGACTCCGTTTCCTACATAGTGAAGGGTTTCAGTTTGTCCCATATCGTCACTTAAAATAACCTGAGCTCCGGTGACAGCCGGATATTGATTAGGTGATGAAAAACTTACGGATTTTGTGATTTTCACTGTATAAGGTCCTGGTTGATTGGTAACATTTCCTTCAATGACAATATTTCCGCTTTGATCATTCAGATCAAGATCGATCTCCTTTTCACAAGAAGTTAATGCAAAGAGGGATACTATGATATAAAATGTATTTTTCATGATTTAGAATTTGAAATTATAAGTGATGTTGGGTACCCAACGGAATAAAGAGGTCTGCATCGCACGGGTTGTTCCGGGACGGTCAGGATTGTCTTCAAAGTTAATTGTATAAGCATTTTCTCTACCATACAGGTTGTAAATACCAAATGTCCATGAACCACGGAATCGTTTATTGGTACTTGGTTCATACGTTGCACTCAGATCCATTCTGTGGTAGGCTGGCATTCTGTCTGCATTTCTATTGCTGTACTGGAATATGGTTTGCCCGTTGAGTTCATATTTTCCTGTTGGGAAGGTAACTGCATTTCCTGTGCTGTAAACAAATAGCCCTGAAAAACTCCATTTTGGATTAAGCTGATAGGTGGCCACAATAGAAAGGTCGTGGGTTTTATCCATCCTGGCGTTATACCATTCGTTATTATTGATTCCGTTGATCTTTCTTTCTGTTTTGGAAAGGGTATAGGAGATCCATCCTGTCAGTTTTCCGCTTTTCTTTTTAGCAATAAGTTCCAGACCGTAAGCTCTTCCTTTTCCGAACAGTAATTCACTTTCTACATCGGCTCCGGTATCAAAACCAATCTGCGCCCCGTTCTTGAAGTCGATTTGATTTTTCATGTCTTTATAGTAGACCTCAGCGTTCAGTTCATAATTATTATTGTTGAAATTTCTGCTGTAACCAAGGCTGATCTGATCTGCAATTTCAGGTTTCACCGTATAGCTGCTTCCTATCCACTGATCGGTAGGGTTTCCACTGTTGCTGTTGCTCAATAGGTGAAGATTCTGGGTGTTTCTGGAATAGCCTCCTTTCACACTGCTGACTTCGTTGATACGGTAGTTGGCACTGATACGAGGTTCAATATTCACATAGGTTTTCCCGAATTTTCCTTTCTCTAAGAATTTACTGTCGGTAAGCACACCGTTCTCATAGGTATTGAAGGTATCTCCACCCAATATACTGAACATGGAAAGCCTTGCCCCATAATTAATGGTTAGCTTTTCCGTTGCTTTATAATCATCATTGATGTAAACGGCATTCTCCCATGAATATCTCGGATTTCTTGCAAAACTGCTCACTGTAGTACCGGAAGCACTGCTTGGGGTAAGGGTATGGTAAATAGACTGCAGACCGAAACGTACAGAGTGTTTGTTTCCTGCAAACCAGGTAAAATCCTGCTTAAGATTCCAGTCACGGATTTTTGAATTTAAATCAAATACCGTATCATCATTCTTCAGACTTATTTTATAATCATAATTACTGTAGATAAATGAGGTATTTGAAAATAATTTACTGCTGATAATGCTGTTCCATCTCAAAGTAGCAGTCGTATTTCCCCAGTCTGTATTGAAAGTATCTCCCAATCCCAGTACATCTCTTCCGAAATATCCGGACAGATAAATACGGTTGTTCTCATTAATCTGATAATTGGCTTTCAGGTTGAGATCATAAAAGTATAATTTGTTGTCTTTATAATCTTTGTTGGTTTTAAGAAAAAGATCGGCATACGTTCTTCTTCCTGAAACGATGAATGATGATTTTTCTTTCTGAATAGGACCTTCCACACTCAGTCGGCTGCTGATCAGACCAATTCCTCCATTGACGTTATAGTCTTTATTGTTTCCATCCTTCATTTTAACATCCAATACAGAAGAAAGACGGCCACCGTATTGTGCGGGGCTGTTTCCCTTAATAATGCTGGCATCTTTCAGGGCATCACTGTTGAATGTACTGAAAAATCCAAGAAGATGAGAGGCATTATAAACAGGGGCTTCATCCAGTAAGATCAGGTTTTGGTCTGGAGCACCTCCTCTTACACTAAACCCGCTGCTTCCTTCACCGTTACTTTTGATCCCTGGTAAAAGCTGTATGGTTTTCATCACATCCTTTTCTCCGAATAGAACAGGAAGTTTTTCTATATTTTTGATGCTTAAGGTCTCTGCTCCCATCTGAGCTGAGGTTAAGTTTTTATCCTTTTTAATACCGGTTATCACTACCTCATCAATGGTTTTAGCTGCAGATTCTGATGGAAGCAGGGGAAGATCGAGTTTGATATTCTGATCTACATTAACCTTCTGCTCAAAATCTTGATACCCGGGAGTGGAAATAATAATGGTATAATTTCCTTGAGGTAGGGAAAGAGAATAAAACCCATATTCATTGGCTATAACATTGATGGTGGGATCTTCATTTACTTTTACAGATACTCCGATGAGCAATTCACCGTTTTTTTTGTCTTTCACGGTTCCACTTACGGAATACGTTTGCTGGGCCATTGCCAGGGTACTGAAACAGAGTGCAGCAGTGGCGGCGGTAATTTTTAGAAAGGATGTTTGCATTAGTTTATTTTAAAGTAGTAGATCTCTTGTATATGAATTGATGTTTTGATGATGTACGATTAGTTGGATGAATAGAGGAATTGTTACACATAACAAATTAATGATGAATTAAATCCATTGGAAAATCAGGTTTCAGGAAATGATAAAACAATCTTTTCAGCCTTTTAACCAAAATATTAACCTTATATTGGCAAAGAATTAAGCTAAATATATGGAAAATCTGAAAATCTGGCTAAAGAAAAATGGCTTCACTGCAATACTGACTGTATTGTTTATTGTTATCCTGATAAATAAAGATGCAAAAGCATGGCTGATGAGACAGGTAGCTTCCACAGGGTTTCTCAATTCAAGCATATCAGAACCAAAAGAAACGCAAAATAATTCAACCAAGATTTCCTATGCCGGATTTATGCTGAGAAATGAGGATGGAAAGATAACAGATATTTCTGCTTTTCAGAATAAAGTGGTTTTCATTAACTTTTGGGCATCATGGTGCCCTCCGTGCCGTGCCGAATTTCCTTCTGTCCAGAAAATGTATGACCATTACAAAAATAATCCGGATGTGGTATTTCTTACCGTAAACCTGGATGATAATACCGCTCTTGGAAAATCTTACTTAAAGGAGAAAGGCTTTACGGTTCCTTTTCTTACACCGGCAGGAAATATTCCTGATGTATTGTATAGTGGATCTTTACCGACAACGGTTGTACTGGATAGAAAAGGAGAAATACGCCTGCATCATAAAGGGCTTGCGGATTACAGTAAAGATTCATTTTATAAACAGATTGATGAGCTTCTGCAACAAAAACTTTAGTTGCTTAAGGCGTATTTTTATCTTGTAATAATATTGGATATATTACATTTAACAAATAATTCAAGATAATGGAAAAGAAGAACAGTTAATCCATGGAAAGGCAGGATGATAAAAGCTATTTACTGACTGTAGAAGTTAAAAATATGGAAAGTACTTTATAATGCTCGGGGCAGGCAGCTATTGACCATGATAGAAAATCCTGTAAAAAGATATTTTTTGATATAAATAGGTTTATAATTGATATTTAAAATATTCAATAAAAACATATTATTTAAATACAATCCACTATTTAACTCATATTTATTTTTCATTTAAAGGGTTCACTTATTTGTGAGATTTGCTATATTTGATTTAGCGAAAAATAGATTATCATTATTGAATTTTAATGAAATAATCACTTTCATATTTCAAAAAGGCATTTAAATATTAACTAAACAAAATTTATTATGAAACGTAAGCTCGTCTATCTTTTACTTCTTTTGACAAGTAATTTTACTTTTTTTAATGCACAGGTAGGTATTAACACATCGAATCCACAAGGAGTATTTAATATTGATGGTGCAAAGGATAATCCAACTACAGGAATACCATCTGTAGCACAACAAGCCAATGATGTAGCAGTTACTGTTGGAGGAAATATGGGGATAGGAACTACAGCTCCTACCAATAAACTTCATGTAAATGGTTCAAACCCATTGCGTCTTCAGGGAGTTGGAGCCGGAAATAGCAGCACAGATCCATTGTTGGTAGTTGATGCTAATGGAGTTGTAAAGAACATTGGTACGCTGGGAGCTTTATCTATTCCTAGCCCTGCAGTTTTCCGATTAGAAACTTTACAGTCCAACTTTTTGCAGTCACAGGGAGCAGGAGGATCACAGGTAGTACCTATGACTGTTATAAAGAATTCTATTCCGGGGCTTACCTATAATGCAGGCACAAGTACAATAACTTTTCCGGCAGGAACTTATCAGATCACATTTGTGTATGAAGCAATACATAATGCTACAGGATGTACCGTCAGTTCTTATTTTGTAGATTTTCCCCTGAATGCTACAACTTCAAGAATCCACAGTACAGGTTCCCATTCGGAGGGTGCCCTTTCCAATCATGGAGGAACAATCACTTATGCCACTACAGTTCCGGCCAACAGAAACTGGACGATCGCATTGGGAAGAGGGCAGTCAGGTAATTGTTCAGGTGCAGGAATGAGCCTTTCTGCAACCTCCACGCAGGTACTGGTATTCAGAATCGGAGATTAATCTTTTTAATATTCTCTAAAAATGATTATCCAAGAAAGATTCTAATAACACAAATACTAAAGCACTGGTTGATACCGGTGCTTTAGTATATTCAGAAAGCTATTGGTATATTCATTAATCAGTTTTTTTAAAACTAAAGCTTTTCATAACTTTATAGAGATCAATCCGTAATCATTATCAAGATGAATATTCAGCTTTTTTCAAAACATGCTTTAATAGGAGGGGCTACACAGGGAATAGGAGCCGGAATTGCCATTGAACTGGCTAAATGCGGAGCTAATGTGACCGTTATGGCCCGTAGTGAAGCAAAGCTTAAAGATTTCGTTTATGCACTGCCGGTTATCAGTCCTGATCAGAAACATGGATACCTGGTAGCAGATTTTTCAGATTTTGAAAGTTATAGAAAAATTATATCTGGATATTTTAATCATCATTCCATAGATATTCTGGTGAATAATACCAATGGTCCCGAACCTGGTTTAGCACTGGATAAAAATAGTGATGATTATCAGACCGCATTTGATCTTCTGTTCAAAACCGTTTGTGAAACAACATTACTGGCTTTGCCCCATATGATTCAACAGAAAAACGGGCGTATCATTAATGTTTCTTCTTTATCCGTAAAAGAACCGATTGGAAATCTGGCCTTGTCCAATTCTATCCGTTCTGCAGTGATTGCCTGGGCCAAAACACTTTCCAATGAAATTGCACAACATAATATCACGGTAAATAATGTGTTAACAGGGTATTTCGATACTGAAAGAATTCAAAAACTTGTGGCTCATGAAGCTCAGCAAAGTGGTGCAGGAGCAGAGGAAATAAAAAAGGCGAGGGAAAATAAAATTCCGATGAAAAGATTCGGACAGCCTGAGGAATATGGTCATCTGGTGGCGTTTCTGGCTTCAGAATATTCAAATTATCTTACCGGAACAAGTATTCCTCTGGATGGAGGATTGAATAATACCTATTAATCTCACTGAAGAGAATGTGATATGAAAGTGTTAATTAAATATGGAACTGTAATTTTACTTTTCTTACTTCTTATTCATTATACTCATACTTATTATGATTTTACGGTGTCAAATTCTAATATCATTATTCTTCCTTTAGTAGCAGGACTCATATTTGTCAATTTTATTCTGATTTATATTTATGAATCAAAAAATAAAGAGAAGCATAAAGTCACAAATTTATTATTGATTTTTTTAGTTGCTCTTTTTGGAATAAACCTTTATTTTAATAGTGTTCAATCCGAAAAGGAAGTAAAATATTCATGTTATATTTCTCCCGACCATCAATTGAAATCTAATGGATATGAAATTAAGTTATATAAAGATAAAACCTACAGGATCAATGAATACTGGTATGGTGAAAGCCGGCATTATTTTGGAAAATATGAGTTTGAAAATAACCTCCTGACTTTACATGATGAAAGGATTTCAGAAAAAACTGAAGAACTACTGACTTCAAAATACAAATATAATAGCATTAAAAAGTATTTTGAGCCTATAGAAAAAGGTTTTCCAAAGTTGAAATTGAAAATAAAGAATAAACTCCCCAATTAATGTAATAAACCCTTTTCCCCAGTTGTCATATACATATTGGAAAATATGATATGAAAAACTGGTCTTTTAAAAAATGGAACACCGTACTGGGATGGTTCCTTTTCGCTGTTGCGCTTATTGCTTATCTTTCAACAATAGAACATTCCCTGAGTTTCTGGGACTGCGGAGAATATATTTCTTCAGCAGTGAAACTGGAGGTAACCCATGCTCCGGGGGCTGCTTTATTTCAGATTATGGGAGCTGTAGCAAGTATTTTTGCATTAGGGAATGCTGAAAATTATTCTATTGTAATCAATGCTATGTCAGCATTGTTCAGTGCATTTACGATTCTCTTTCTATTCTGGACGATTACCCATTTTGTAAGAAGGCTTTTACATAAAGATGTTGAAGAAATTACAAAACATCAGGAAATCTCAATCCTGTTTGCCGGAGTGATTGGCGCTTTATGCTTTACATTTTCAGATACATTCTGGTTTTCAGCAGTAGAAGGAGAAGTGTATGCGATGGCTTCTATGTTTATTGCATTACTGGTCTGGCTCATCACCAAATGGGAAAATGAATATAAAGCAGCAGACAGCGAGAGATGGATCATTCTTATTTTCTTTATTATTGGGCTTTCCGTAGGAGTGCATATGATGTGCATGCTGGCTATTCCGGCCATATGTCTGGTTTATTATACCCGAAATTATACTTTTTCGTGGAAGAGTTTTATACTGGCCAATCTGATTACGCTGGGAATTCTTGCCTTCGTATTCAAGATCATTTTCCCTTTGATAATGACAATGTTCGGAAAGCTTGAAATTTTCTTTGTAAATGGTTTAGGACTTCCTTTTCATTCAGGAACAATTGCAGCTTTTGTTCTTATGTCAGCAATCAGTTATCTCCTGATTAAATATGCACGAAAAACCAAAAGAAACGTATACCAGACTATCGTTTTATCTATTGTCTATATGATCATTGGTTTTTCATGCTGGCTGGTAATTCCGATAAGAGCCAATGCCAATCCTCCGATGAACCTTAATGATCCGGATACAGCCATTGGGATGCGAGATTATTATAACAGAGTGCAATACGGTGACTGGCCTACTATTTACGGACAGAATTACACTGCATTTCTAGATAAAAACGGACTGGAAAAAGACGAAGACGGAAGTTATAAAAGAGACATCACCGGAGATATTTACGAAAAAGACGAAAAATCCGGAACTTACAGAAAAACCGGGGAAAGATTCAACTATGTGTTTAATAAATCTCACATAAGCTTCATGCCTAGGATGTTCAATGAAGATAAAGAGGTGACCGCCAATTACATTTCTTTATATGGAGCTCCTGATTTTACTTTTAATTATGATAATGAAGACATTGCAGACAATCCGGAAGCGAAAAGGATTTTTGAAGAACTGAGAGCAAAATATGAAGGAGATTCTATCACGGCAGAAGATTATCTGAAAGTGAAGCCGTATGATCTTATCAAGGTGCAGCGTCCATCCTTCGCTCAGAATATGGAGTATTTTATATCATTTCAGAACGGATATTATTTTGTAAGATATCTGATGTGGAATTTCGCAGGAAGGCAGAATGACTTTCAGGGGCATATGGAGAATACCAATGGAAACTGGATCTCGGGATTTTCTTTTATTGATAATGCTTTGCTTGGTAATCAGGATCATATGCCTGCCCAATTTAAAAATGAAAGTACCGTCAGGTTTTTCTTTTTGCCATTGATTCTTGGGCTGATTGGTTTCTTTTTCCAGCTCAACAGAGATTTCGGAAGATTTTATGCCATGCTTTCACTGTTTGTTCTTACAAGTATGGGAATTGTTTTCTACACCGGAGTAAAACCATTTGAAGTAAGGGAAAGAGATTATGCCATGGTAGGTTCGTTCTATGCCTTTGCCGTCTGGATAGGTCTTGGAGCGGGAGCATTACTTTGGCTGATTCAGTCTAAGGTTAAATCTAATGCTGCTAATATTGTTCTGGGAGTCATTTTATTAGGAATTCCTTTGATGATGGGATTCCAGAATTATACTTCGCATGACAGAAGTAAGAAGACAGCAGCCCGTGATTACGCCTATTCATTTTTAAGATCGCTGCCGAAAGATGATATTATTTTCATTTATGGTGATAATGATACCTTTCCGGTATGGGCAATTCAGGAAACGGAAAGATTCAGAGATGACGTGAAAACGGTCAACTTTACCCTCCTGGCTACTCCATGGAGTATTGATCAGGTGAAAAGAAGAACTTACAATGCAAAAGGAATTCCGGGTGAATTAACGCATGACGAATATAGAGACGGGATAAATGATCAGGTGTATCTGATGAAAAAAGAAGACTGGGAAGGACTTTTCCAAATGCTGAAAGAACAGGGAGCACCGGAAACTGCTTTTCAGGAATTCAGAAAGTATCTGACTCAGGATTCAATGACTCTTAAGGATGCGTTGAAATTCCTGAAATTACAATCATCCGCAAAAGATGAACTGCTGAAGATGTACTTTGGAGAAAAGCAATATGAAAAATACAATATCCTTCCGGTGAGTAAATTTATCCTTCCCGTCAACAAAGAAAATGCAGTAAAAGCAGGAATTATTAATCAGTCCGATCTTCCGGATACTGTGGATCAGATTATGATCAATTATGAAGCGAATACCCTTTACAAAAGCAATCTGATGATGCTGGATATGCTTGCCAATTTTGATTGGAAAAGGCCTGTCAATTTCTCTACAGGCGGAATGTACGACAGTGAAAATATCTTTTATCTGGATGAATATCTTCAGTTTGATGGTTTCAGCTACAGGCTGGTTCCTATTCATACCCCTCAGAGTCCGGATGGAGACAAAGGAAGAGTAGATGCCAATTCTCTTTATCAGGTGGTGAAAAACTTCAGATGGGGAAATTTTAAAGATCTGAGTATTTATTATGATGAAACGGCAACTTCTAATATTCTGGGTTACAGAATGTCTGTCAGCAGGGCAGTATCCGCATTGGTTGCAGGCGGGCAGAAAGCTAAAGCTTTGGAATTGCTGGATCTTGCCGCAAAAGAAATTCCTGTGGAAAAATACAATGATCCACGTTCACTAAGTGCGATGGTTACCGGGTATATTGTCGCCGGACAGGATCAAAAAGGACTTCAGCTGGCAGAAGAGCTCAAAAAAACAATATTTGAAGAATATGATTATTATCAGAATCTTTCTCCCTCATTTAAAGCAGCAGCCAAAAGACAGATGAGGTCTAAACCGATGGAATATGCACTCGTTGTCGCAGCCGTTACAGAAGCTTACAAAACTTTAGGACAGAATGAAAAAGCCCATGCTTACGTATTAAAATCAATGGAGCCTGTTGATAAGAAATTCAGTATTTTTATAAAAGGACTTGAGCAGATGGGTAAAGAAAAAGCGGGTAAGGAAGCTGAAAATGTACGCCAGATTGCTCCTTTTTATCAGTACTTATTCAATGTCATGGAACCTTTTGATTCCACCTATTCCGGGAAAAAAGAAATTGAAATCACGAATGCGATGATGAAAGCGACACGATAAAACTTAAATAAAAGAGGCTGTCTCAAAAGTGTCATTCTGAACGAAATGAAATGTAGTGAAGAATCTCATATATTTGGTTATCAAGGAGATTCTTCCTTCGTCAGAATGACAAAAGTCAGATTGTTTGACTTTTGAGACAGCCTCTTTTTAATGTAAATCAGAATGAATTAATAGAATCTCATTTTATCAACGCAAAGAATTAAATACTTGATTCTATATATTGAGGGAGCAAAAGGGTTTGATCAATTTCATTGATCATTTTTAAGCGAATGTATTACCAGAAAGCTTAATCTGCGACAAATTCGCTCATCTTTCCTCTCTTAAAATTATAAGAATTGCAGATGAAAATTTGCGTTTATTAAAATAAGTTTAATCAGATTTGAATCATTCATCCTAACGTTTTTCTTTCAGCGACCAGCCGAATTTCAATCCAATGATAAAAATAACCAAAAGCAATTCACCAGCGGCCAGTAAAATATCTCCGGGCACACGCATCCATCTCAGAAAATGCATGATATCTGTTTGCATAAATTCTGCAGAGCGTGCATACCAGTAACCTTCTTTTATAGAGGCTACAGACTGCATAATTCCTATGGGAAGAAGACTTATGCTTACCATCACCAGCAATCCTAAGTTGATCATCCAGAACGCCCAGCCTATTAATTTATCATTCCACTGTCGGTCAGGATAAAGCCCGCGCAAAACAAACATCATCAATCCGATTCCCAGAATTCCATAAACTCCGAATAAAGCTGCATGTCCGTGTACAGCTGTAGTATTCAGCCCCTGGATATAATACAATGCAATAGGAGGATTGATGGCAAATCCGAAGATTCCGGCACCAAGGAAATTCCAGAAACACATGGCAATAAAGCAGTAGATAGGCCATTTGTACGCCTGAATCCATGGGGTAGATTTACTCAGTTGGTAATTCTGATACGCTTCATAGCCTATTAAAACAAGCGGAACAATTTCTAATGCACTGAAAGTTGCTCCTAAAGCAAGTACAGCGGTAGGCGTAGCACTGAAATACAGATGGTGGAATGTCCCCAGAATACCTCCGCCAAGAAAAATAATGGTAGAAAATAACACTGCATTCGTAGCAGATTTCAATCTTAACAATCCCAGCCTTGTAAATAAAAAGGCTGCCACTACCGTTGCAAAAACTTCAAAAAATCCTTCTACCCAAAGATGAACTACCCACCATCTCCAATATTCTGCAATGGCCATATGGGTTTGTCTTCCATACATTAATCCAGCTCCGTAAAATAAAGCAATAGCTACAGATGAAAGGGTAAACAGGATCAGCAAATGACGGTCTCCATCTTTACGTTTCAAAGCAGGAAGCAATGCTCTGACCATTAAAATCAACCAAAGAATAAGCCCGATGAGCAGTAAGATCTGCCACACTCTTCCCAGCTCCACATATTCATAACCCTGATGCCCCCAAAGAAAATTATCTACCAGGCCAAGCTTTTGCATTACGCCAAGCCATTGTCCGGTTAATGATCCCAGGACAACAATCAATAAAGCTCCGAATAATATATTCACTCCCAGTTTCTGATATTTCGGTTCATGCCCTGAAACTGCGGGAGCTATATAAAGTCCTGTGGCCAGCCATGAGGTGGCAATCCAGAATATTGCAAGTTGTACATGCCAGCTTCTGGAAACCGACTGTGGTAAAAACTGGTCCAGAGGAATTCCATAAAATCCGCTTCCTTCCACACCATAATGGGCAGTTACTACTCCGGCAAGCATTTGAACAAGGATCAGCAGTGCAACGACCCAAATATATTTCAAAGTGGCTTTCATAGAAGGAGTAGGCTTCATATTTCGTAAAGGATCTTCGTGTGGAAGTGCCTCGCTGATCTCTTCCTCTTTGTTTCGGGCATGGTAAAATACCAGGAGACCTACACAACCCAGTAAAAGCAATATACTGAATCCCGACCATAAATGCAGAGAAGGAGGAGGAACGTTTCCCACCGATTCATCATACGGCCAGTTATTGGTATAGGTCACATCATCTCCAGGTCTTTCCGTAATGCATACCCATGTACTCCATGCAAAGAAGGCATTCATTTTAGCCATTCTTCCGGTATCTTTGATGGTATTCTCAGGAATGGCGTACTGATCCCGAAGTGTTGCCATGGATGTATCATTCATGAATAATTTTGAATAATGCTGTGAAAGCTGTTTCTGCACTTCAGCCCGTTCCGGAGAGAAAACAATTTCATTTTTACTTTCGTTAAAAGTATTGGTACGAAGTTCTTTTTTCAGCAGTACCTGATATTTAGCCTGTTCATCATCAGGAAGGTCTTTGTAAACTTTACCTTCCTTTTTAGCCAGCTCATCAAGCAGCAGAAGAGATTCCCTGTGAAGATAATCAGCTGTCCAGTCCGGTGCAATATAAGCACCATGTCCCCATATACTTCCTACTGTTTGTCCGCCAATAGACTGCCAGACATTCTGTCCGTCTTTAATATCCTGTGCGGTTGCAATCACCGTTCCGTCTGTGCTGACTACTTTCTCCGGAATGGGTGGGATTTTCCTGTAAATTTCAGTCCCATAGAAGATAAGAACAGCAAACGAGGCAGCCATTACTACAGCAAGCCATATCCAAAGTTTTTTAGGTGTCATTTTGTATTCTTTTTAAGATTCTACGGCAGATTCTTTCTCCAGTCGGATCGCTTTTGGGAAAAGAATGTTATTCTCAAGATGAATGTGTTGATGCAAATCATTTTCAAAATCCTGAAGCATGGCAAAAGCTACTTTGTAAGTGTTGCAGGCATCTGCAGGGGGAAGGTATTCATTTGTAATTTCTGCGATCCTTCTGAAACGGTCACCTTCTACGGTATGTTCATGTTCCATCATATGAACAGGATTTTCTACGGTTCCAAAATGAGGCTTTGGAAGAGGACTTCCGGATATTTTAGCCTTCACCATATTTTTTACAAATGGGAACAGAATAAGTTCTTCTTTTTTCATGTGAGCAGCCAGATCATATGCTGATTCATTAAATAAAGAATTGATTTCAAACAGTTCAGGATGTCTTCCTCCGTGCACTTTACACAGTTTATCAAGGAATGCCTGCAAAACAGGAGTTTTTTCTTCTATATAACGGTGATGGGTTTTCTCAATATAATCTGTCAGAAGATCCAGAGGCCAGCTTTTGAAGTCGATTGAAAAACTTTCATTTTTTGGAAGCGCATCCAGTTCTTCATAAATTTTTTCAGGAGCAAGTTTCTTATGGCTGCATGCTTCTTCAATGGTTCTTCCGCCTTTACAGCAGAAATCAATACCGTGTCTTTTAAAAATTGCGGCTGTTCTGAAATCTTCAGCAACCATATTGCCTATAAAGTCTGTTCTTGTATTCATAATATAATACTTTTTTGTCTTTTATTATTTTAAAATTTTTTTTTTACTTTTTAAGGCATAAAATATATTTTACCATCTGCCGGGCATTCTCCTTACTTAATCCTGTATGAGGAGTCATGGGGATTTCGCCCCAATTGCCTTTGCCACCGTCAATGATTTTCTGTGCCAGCATATCAAGATCAGCATCCGAATATTTTGCTGCAACTTCCTGGTAAGAGGGACCTATTAATTTTGAATCTATTGTATGACAGGTAAGACAATCTGTTCCTTCAATTAATTTCAATCCTTCATGTTTCGGTGTATTTGAGGAGGAGGAAATTTCAGGAGGTGTTTCTACTGTCTGTGGTTGGATAACCTGTTGTTCAGAATAAGGTTCAGCCTGTGGAATGGGAGTCGTTTCCGGTTTGGAACAGGAAAATAATAATGTAGTTAAAGTCAATGCAATAATGGTATTTTGAACAAATGTTTTCATGATAAATAGTTTTATTATTAAACTGTATTTCTTTTGAATTGTAAAATGATGGCTGTTATGAACATTAGTGCTTTTGCTGTTTCGGAATAAATAAAATAGTCATGTAATGGAGTAGGAGATAGTGCTTTTCCTGATGAAAGCAAATCGACACGAGAATCCAATACAGGCAGCATCCAGAACTGTTCTAAGGCAAGTAATAAAAATATAACAGCCAGAATGATAAAGTCAGTCTTCGTATAATTTTTCCAACTGACGGACATCAATATCAGTATTACGATAAGAAATCCCCATTGTATTTTTGAAGAAAGTCCAAACATGAGTTTTCCTAATCCTAATGCCGCCGGAAGGGTAATTCCAGGAACCTGAAACTTTAATGGTGTCTCCAGAAAGCTGATGGTGATAAACATTCCGGTCATGAGGCAGAATAACATCAGTACAAGAGGATTTTTAAGTTCTGATTTCATTATATATAATTTAATATTAAAAGATCTTTTTATCTTTTATTTGTTTAAATTTTTTTAAGCCTTCAAATGAGTAAGCTGTAAGTCCAGATTATCGACAAACATCTGAATTTTTGAGGTTTCAAGCATGATTCGAAGATCCTGTCGGATACTTTTGAACTGATCATGAAGCGGGCACGGATGCGTTTCTGAACACTGATCAAGTCCAAGTCCGCAACCCGTAAAAAGCTTATCTCCATCAATTTCTCTGACAATATCAGCAATGGAAGTGTTCAAGTTTTTATGATCCATATAGAAACCTCCGTTCGGACCTTTGGCAGATTGTACAAATCCTTTTCTGCTCAGATCCTGCAAAATTTTAGCAATAAAATGCTCCGGCGAATGGATACTTTTTGAAATGTCCTTAATACCAACTCTGCTGTCATTTTTAGACTGCTGGGCTATATAGATTAAGGCTCTTAAAGCATATTCGCACGTTTTTGAAAACATTTTACTGAGTTTTATGGAACAAATATAGAAAGATATTTTTAATAAAAGATAAAATAGTCTTTTATTTTTTTCTAAATCTGATGAAGATCATCTATCATGGGTTTAACTTATAATATTTTGGGTCGCCTTATTACTCTTTCTAAGATCAGAGGGTCTCGACTGGGTAAATTCATGAAAGGTATCGCTGAAGGCGCTGATGGAACTGTAGCCCACATCATCGGCAATTTCATTGATGGGTTTGTCTGTATTTAAAAGCAGTTCAATGGCTTTGATGATTCTTAATGTTTTCAGATACTGAAGGAAAGAAATATCCATATCCGCCTTGAAAAGGCGTGACAGGGAACGTTCACTCAAACCAAATCTGCTGCTTACATTGGACAGTGTCAATTTTTCCCCGATATTCCGTTCCAGATAAGATACAATTTTCATCATCTGTTTGTTGTGGGTGGCAGGAAGAATAATAGGCAAGGGCTGTTGATGGGTTTTAGGAAGGATTTTTTTTAGAGCCACTAAAAATTCGAAGTTTTCATCTTTTAGTGTTACGTGTTTTTCATCCCAGATTTCAGAATATTTGATCATCTGGATCAGGAGTTCTGATGCCGGATAAATGCCCAGTCTGCTGTAGAAAGGATCTGAAATATCATCATGAGCATAGAAATAAAGAGAACGCAGAACAGTGGCGGTATATCCGATTTCTAAAATATGCTCCATTCCCTGCGGAATCCAGAAGAAATGTCTTGCCGGAACCACATAGGTCTTGTTGTCAATCGTAATATAGGCGATGCCTCCTTCTACATAACTCAGCTGCCCTTTCGTATGTTTGTGAAAAGGAATCAGTTTTTCTGATTTTTCATGCATAACAAATACACTTTTATCGTCTTTATCAATGTCTGGAAGTGCAGCAATTAATCCCATAAAAAAGTTTAAAATCCCAAAGAATATACAAATATAATAATTTGGCCGGAATCATGTAAAAGTTGACTATTTTAGATAAATAAAATTTCCGGATTGCCAATAAATTTGCAGTGCAATAATTCAAAAATTCAAATGAAAATTTATGTCGCCGGATTGCTGATGTTGGGGATTTCCTCCACTATATCAGCTCAGACCGGCAGTCCAGCAAAGGATACCATACGAATCTCCTTAAAAGATGCATGGCAGAGAGCGGAAGAAAACAGCCGTCATATCAGAATCAATACCATCAACGCAGACATTGCCGAAGCCGAAGTAAAAGATGCCAAAAGAGAGCGCCTTCCGGAAATAGAAGTTAAAGGCTCTGCAGAAAAGGCTTCCAACATTCCCATCTATGAGAACGGAATTTTTTCCAAGCCAACACAGCATGAAGTAATTCATACGCTTTACAGAGCCGGAGCAGATTTTTACCTGAACATTTATAACGGAAATAAGCTGAATCTTAAGATTAAGGAAAATCAGACGCTTCAGAAAATTAAGGATATTCAGAAAGAAAAATCAGTTTCTGATATTCATTACAAAACTGCAGCGCTTTATCTTGAACTCCAGAAAACTTTGATTTTCAGAGATCTTATCAAACAGGATATCACTGATCAGAAGACACAGCTTAAAGAGATACAGGCTCTTTATAAAAATGGAGTGGTATTAAAAAGTGATGTTTTAAGGATTGAACTGGAACTTTCCAAAAGAAAAATGGCGCTGGTGACCATAGAAAATGATATTCTTATCGCGATGCAGAAACTGAATATTATTTTGGGTATTCCCGATGAGCAGATTGTTATTCCTGAAGCCCCGTTTAATCAGTGGAATGAGAGTACAACTTATAATGAGTTTCTGAAACTGGCATTGGATCATTCTTTTGATTATCATGTTTCTGAACAGCAGACAGCGCTGAGTATGATCAGACTGAAACAGGTAAAAGCGAATATAAGACCTAAAATCGGGATGTATGGTGAATTTTATTACGCCAATCCACAGATTTTTCTGTATCCCTATAATCCTTATTGGTATTCATTGGGAATCGTTGGAATTAAAGCTTCATTTTCGATCTCTTCTCTTTACCATAATACTCATAAAGTAAAAGCTGCCCAGCTGGAGTTTGAAAAGGAAGAGGAAGTACACAAGGATACTGAAGATAAGGTAAGACAACAGGTGAAAGAAGCTTATCTGCGTTACCAGGAAGCTTTAGAACAGATAAAAGTGGCAGAAGCCAATGTTGCTCAGGCAAAGGAAAATGCACGTATTATTAAAAATACATACTTCAGCCAGACTTCTCTTATTACAGAACTGCTGGATGCAGATATACAGTTGCTTCAGACAAAATTTGAACTGGAAGCCGCCAAAATTGTGGCACAAAACAATTATTATTTACTACAAAACATTACAGGCGTTTTATAATACCATGAAAAAAAAATATACTCCCACCGATAGAATGATCACGAAGATCACAGGATCGATTTCAGTTGTAATTGTTGCTGCACTTGCTGTCTGGGGCGGTTTTACCTTAAAAAATTATTATGCATATGAGCAAACCAATGATGCACAGGTTCAGGAATATGTTAACCCCGTTATTTCAAGAGCCGGAGGGTTTATTGTTGCCGTAAAGTTTGAGGAGAATCAGGAAGTTAAAAAAGGAGATACTCTTTTAATCATTGATAACCGTGAATATGTACTTCAGGAAAAACAGACTCAGGCAGCCATTCAGAAAGCCCGTGCTCAACTGAGAGTATTGGAAAGTACTACTGGCACTACAGAAAAGGAAGCAGCAGCAGCAATGGCTCAGGTAGATGCCAATAAAGCAAAAGTCTGGAAACAACAGCTTGATTATAACCGGTATAAAAAGCTGTATGATGAAGAATCTGCCACGAAACAGCGGCTTGAAGATGTGAAAGCAACACTGGATGTCAATGAAAGCGATTATAAATCTTCACAGGATAATTATGCGGCTTCGGTATCTAAGATTAATGATATACGAGCAGAAAAAACAGTTGTTTTAGCAGAAATTGCAAGACTGGAAGCGTTGCTGGACCGTCATAAGCTGGATGTAAGTTATACAGCTGTCACCGCGGCTTATGACGGAAGAATGGGAAGAAGAACTGTAGAAGTTGGGCAGATGATTGATGCCGGAGAGACACTGGCTTTTATTGTCAATAATGAAACTGATAAATGGGTGGTAGCCAATTATAAAGAAACGCAGATCAGGGATATGCATATCGGAGATCATGTGAAAATTGTTGCGGATTCTTATCCTGACAGGGAATTTAAAGGAACAATCATCTCGCTTTCTCCGGCAACAGGTTCAAGTTTTTCACTGCTTCCACCGGATAACTCCACTGGAAATTACGTGAAAATTGTACAGCGTATTCCTGTAAGAATCAGAGTGGATGGGCAAAGAAGTCAGATTGATGTTCTGAAAGTGGGAATGAATGTGAATGTATACGCCAATAAAAAGCATTCCAATGGTTAAAAGAAAAATGCCCTATTTCAAAAAATGGGCTCCGGAATGGCTGGTGAAGATTATTCTTTTTTCAATGACGCTTCCGGGAATCATTATCTTTTTTCTGCCATTGTCTAATGTAAATGCCGCTGCCGGATATTATGGATGTGAACCGGCAGATATCCAGTTTTCAGTAGCGTTGTTTTATGCTGGTTATGTAGGGTTTTACAGCCTGGAAAGAAGATTTTTCAGTTTTCTCGCCGCAAAAGAATATTTTCTTCTTTTTACTACCCTGCAGATTCTGGCCTGTCTCATTTGTTATTTCACGCGGGAGGTCTATATTTTATTTCCGGTTCGTTTCATACAGGGAATGTTATTCGCAGGAAATGTAAACCTTTCACTAACCCTTATTTTTACACGACTGAGCAGTGAAAGAGGCCGGGAAATCAGTTTTTCAGTATTTTTTGGAATCTTAATTTGTGCTTTGCCGTTTAATAATCTCATTACCGCAGATCTTATCGATTCCTATAATTTTAATATCGTTTATAAAACAGCCATCTTCTCCTATCTTCCGGGACTTATTTTTCTGACTTTAGCCATGAGCCATTACAGAACCCATGCAAGATTTCATCTGTATAAACTGGACTGGCAGAGTTTTGGGCTATTCAGTGCTTTATTGGTATTAATCGGGTATATAACTATTTTTGGACAGGAATATTATTGGCTGGAAGATAACCGGATTCTGGGAAGTGTGGTCGGAATTATGGTTTTGGCGGCGATATCAATAGTTCGCCAGCAGGCGATTAAAAGGCCTTATATTGATCTGCAGGTTTTCAGATACAGGAACTTCAAAGTAGGTCTGCTTATCCTTTTTGTGATGTATATCTGCCGGTTTGCTTCAGGAATTGTCAACACTTATTTTGCATCAGAACTGCATCTGGATCCGTTTCATATTTCTTATATTAATATTTTTAACCTTGCAGGATTGGTGGTTGGGGTCATTATCGCCTGCTGTATGGTTTTACAAAAGAAAAATATTCGGTATATCTGGGGACCTGGATTTTTAATGCTGTTGATCTTTCATGGCTTAATGTACTATTCTTTTGATGTTCAGGCTGATGAGTTTAATTACTACATTCCGTTATTTATTCAGGGATTGGGTGTGGGGTTGATTATGGTTCCGACGATTATTTATATTATTTCTTCCGTTCCTGCTGTTATTGGGCCTTCCGCTGCTGCAACAGCATTAGCAATACGATATCTCGGGTTTTGTATCAGCATTGCCCTGATCAATTTTTTTGAACTCTTTGAAAAAAGTCGTCATTACAATGCTTTTCAGGATCATTTAAGTGCTGCAGATCCGGAAGTTAAAAGTTTTCTCCGTCTGCAGACGGCTAAGCTTATTGCAGGAGGAATGCCTGAAGAAAAGGCTGTAAAAGCTGCCAATAAGTTATTGGTAACAAGAATGAATGTTCAGGATCATGTGCGTTTTGCGATGGATTATTATGAAATGATGGTGTGGCTTCTTGCTGCTTCACTGTTATTGATTTTTCTTTTTCCCTATCTCAACCGTACCGCTCTTTATCTGAAATCCCGCAGACTGTCACCTGCATAAGTGAGACAATCATAGTTTAAAAGTATAGCTTGTCAGCTAATTTTATAGTAGAGTGCTGAGACTGTCTGATAGGGCAGTCTCTTTTATTTTGTTCGAAAATGGATGTGCACTTCTGGCCGGAATTGTATGTTTTTTGTCATTGCAGACAAGATACTTTCTCTCTACATTTGTACTCATACAGAACGAGATATGAAGAAAGAAGGACAACACACAGGAATGAAAAATATAGTACTTCTGGCCTTGCCACAGGTACAGCTGCTTGATATCGCCGGGCCATGGGACGTTTTTACAGCAGCCAACCGTTTTCTGAATATTGATCAAAAAGATATAGGCTATCATGTGTATCTCGTTTCCGGAACTTCAGAGAAGGTTATCTATTCCGGTTCAGGAATGCCATTATCATGCAGCCATACTATTTATGATGTCGATTTCCCTGTAGACACTTTACTTGTAGCAGGGACAACGTTGACTGTACTGGAGGAAATCAGCCACGATCTCTATCATTATCTTCAGAACATAAAATCAGACGTAAGACGGCTGGGATCTGTTTGCGTAGGCGCATTTGTTCTGGCCAAAGCAGGGCTCTTGGATGGTAAGCAGGTGACTACCCACTGGAAATTTGCAGATACACTGCAGAAATCTTATCCCAGGCTGGAAGTGAATGTTAATCCTTTTTTTATTCGGGATAAGCCTATCTATACTTCGGGAGGTGTTTCTTCCGGGATGGATCTTGCGTTGGCTCTTTTGGAAGAGGATTTTGGAAAGCCATTGGCCATAGAAGTTGCCCGTCATCTTGTTCTGCCTTTAAAAAGAGCCGGAATGCAGTCGCAGTTTGGAGATGCGCTGCCGGAATATGAAATAAGGTCTCCTTTTACAAAAGAAGTGCGTGACTTTTTGAAAGATAAGCTGAATGAAGCTGTAACAGTAGAATATATTGCTGAGTCACTGAACATGAGCCCCCGTAATTTTTCCAGAGTATTTCGAAAAGAATCAGGAATGACTCCCGGCCGGTTTCTGGAAAAAATGAGGCTGGATCAGGCTAAAAATATGCTGGAATATACTGAGATGAGTGTTGATATGATTGCCGTTAAATGTGGATTTAGCAACGCCGTTTCGCTTCGCCGGGTATTCCTTAAAAATATTTTCCTTTCTCCGGCGCAATACCGGAAAGGATTTAAAACTACAGAATAATATTTTTTCTCTTAAGGATTTAAAATGAAACCGATCATCTTCAAAGGTCGGTAGGGAAGAACTATGCCTTTATCCAAAAAATAATCATCTTAAAAATATAAAAATTATGAAACAAGACACTAAAACAATGAATGTAGCATTTTTAATTTATGATCAGGTAGAAGCTCTTGACTTAAATGGTCCTTTGGATGTTTTCGTTAAGGCGGATGCTATACATCCCAACTCTTATCATTGCTTTACAGTTGGAAAAACAAAAGAACCGGTGTATATGGAAGCCAATATGATGGCTGTTATTCCTACCTACGATATCCATACATGTCCTAAGCCGGATATGATTGTGGTTCCCGGAGCAAATCCTGAACACATTACGAAGTATCTTGAGGATAAGGATTTTCAGGAAACCGTTTTACAATGGATTAAAACTCATTATGATAGCGGAACTGTTGTGTTCACAATATGTACAGGAAGTATGCTGCTTTCCGGGACAGGAATCCTTGAAAACCACGATGTTACAACCCATAGCATGCTTTTAGATACTTTAGAACAGTATAATCCGCAGGCAAATGTGATCAGAAATGTTCGTTATGTGGATCAGGAACAGTTGATAACTACTGCTGGAATTACCGCTGGAATTGACGCTGCTCTTTACCTGGTTGGAAAACATCATGGTCAGGAAATAATGGATAAGGTTATTCATATTTTTGAATATCAGAATAAGAAATCTGAAAGTTAAGTTTAAAAGAAAAATAGAGAGATTTTAAAATTTTCGTGAATTGTAAAAATCGGTTAAAATTTTATTTTTAATTAAAGAACTGCAGATTCTGAAATTGTCATTAAAAAATAATAAACGTAATTAATTTATAAACAGGTGTTTGACTTTTTTGATGTGAATTTTATTGTAAAAAAGCTTAGAAAAATTTGGATTTAAGAAGTGTTTTCCTATCTTTGCAGTCCCTTAAACAAAGGGATTTACTTAAAAAAGTAAGTGGCCGACTCGGTAGCTCAGCTGGTAGAGCAATACACTTTTAATGTATGGGTCCTGGGTTCGAATCCCAGCCGGGTCACAATCCAAAAGATGTGAAAATGAAAATTTTTAAAAACATCAGAAAACAATAAAAAACCTGCAAATTATTTTTGCAGGTTTTTTATTTATAGGGTAACTATAATGTTTCAAAATGGCTGATAATTACAAATTTTCATTACAGACCAGTTTGATTGTACTTGTTCTATTGCAGTTGAAATTTAGCAATATCTTTACTCTTCATTTTTCGGTTTAAAGTTTCTTCCGACTCCCTGACGGAGAAATGTAATTTTTCCCTGTACTTTTTTCGCTTTTTCAAGGACCTCCAATGCTTTTGTTCGCTCGTTAATTTTGCCAGCATGTGTTATATTATCCTGACGCTCATTTTTTTTCATATGTTAATATAGTAAATTTATTTGAAAAAAACAAATTATTGATTTTAAGATTGTTTTAAATTTAAGAAAATAAGATTGTTGTAGTAATAGAGCAGGAGAAACAAGAGCTTCGTGAACTGCTCATTTTTTCATTGGAAGCTTTTTTGTTCATTGTTGAAGTTTAATTAACAGACCTGCTCCGGAGCACGAAATTTTTGTCTCTGATTTTGTAAATGTTAGCAGAATTCAGTACGTAAAATGTTGCGGAAGTATTGTAAATAAAGAAAAAGTTTCTATCTTTGCAGTCCCTTAAACAAAGGGATTTACTTAAAAAAGTAAGTGGCCGACTCGGTAGCTCAGCTGGTAGAGCAATACACTTTTAATGTATGGGTCCTGGGTTCGAATCCCAGCCGGGTCACTAGTAGCAAATTATAATGCTGTCTGTACAAATTCATACAATTTAGCCACATCATATTTCCATATCTCTTGCACTGGAAGTTCGGATGGTGTTTTTAATCTTCCTTCAGTAATAAGTGGGATTAAAATAATACAAACTTTAACATTACCATAAATTCCACAGCTCCTGAAAATTTATACAAGAGGTTCTAAAAAATGATAGTAAATATCTTTATGATGGATACCTTATGAAAATATAAATAACGAAAACAACCTTAGCTGTATTCCAAATCTTTTATCTTTTTTTTCCATATAGTAAAAAGATTCATGCTCTTGATAATTTTGAAAGCTAATATAAATGTACAAAATGAAATAAGTGAAGAATAAATAGGATAACTTTTAAAAAAAATATATTGAATAACAAATGTTAGAATATTAATTAAAATAAAAGTGGCACTTATTTTTTTATGGGAAAAGCCCAATAAAAGCAGATGGTGATGAATATGTGTCTTATCTGCTTTAAATGGTGATTTCCCTCTTGATACTCTATCAATGTATACTCGTATAGAATCAATTACAGGAATAGCAAATACAAAAAGTATAAAAAATACACCATAAGGAAATGTTGTTGTATTGTTATCAAACTTTGTGATATAAATTCCCAGACATATCAGCAGATATCCTAAAAATAAAGAACCTGAATTCCCTAAGAAAATTTTATTTTTCTGAGAAAGATTATATTTCAGGAAAGCTATAATACTTCCGACAAAAAGTATGGCTATTCTTGCCAGTCCTAAGTTGCCTTCTATTAACATGATAATAAAAAACAGAAAGAATCCTACTCCTGCTACACTGCCTGCCAGTCCATCCACACCGTCTATAAGATTAAAAGCATTAACTGCTGTTACAATAACCAGAATGGTAAGCAGATATTGGAAGTATGTGCTGATTTCGTAGATCCCAAAGAGTCCGTACAAAGATGAAATTCTTATTCCGGAAATTGCTATAATAATGCTTACACAAATTTGAATGATTAGTTTGTGAACTGCTTTAATATCAGTTTTGTCATCTAAGACTCCCACAATAAGTAATATATAAGATGTTACAATAATGGGAAGTATTGTTTTCCATCCATTGTCTCCGGAAATTTCAATTAATGGTAAAATAATCATTCCAATAGCCAAACCTCCAATTAATGGAATAGGAGTATAATGTACTTTTCTTGTATTGGGAACATCTACCAATCTGAATTTTTGCGCCATGATTCTCATTATGGGAATTATACAAATTGATAAAACGAATGCAAGAACTCCCGATATTAATAATTCAATAAAATTTTTCATAGTATTTTGTTTTAAGCTGTTTCACTGGAATTATTGAATAACTGTATGTTTTTCAGATGTTCTAAGTTGTACTTCTCAAGGATTTTTTTCTCCAGGTTACCAATTGCGGGATATACTTTTGTCTTGCTTTTTGCAGCAAATGCTTCTTCAATAAGATTGTGGTATTTCCTTGCGATCTTTTTCCAGGTATATCTCCGTTCTGCTATTCTTTTCATCCTGATGGCACAGTTTTGAAGGTCTTCTTTCTTCAGTTGTGCTACAATTTTTTTCAGCTCTTCTGCATTTGAAAAATAGTAAGCCTGATTTTCTGTAGTGGTTCTGTTATAGGAAACACCGTTGCTGATAATAGGCAGTCCTAAAAACATGGCTTCTACTAAAGAAGGATTGGTACCACCAGCAGAATGGCCATGAACATAAAGGGAAGCATTTCCACGAATAAGATCTATGATTTCCTGTTCATAAATTGGGTCTAAGAGATAAATATTCTCAAAATCTGAATATTGCCGTTTCAATTCTATCCCATACTGACTGTTGTTCCAGTTACCCACCATTACCAGTTTACGTTCAGGAAATTCGCTGAACACCTCTAGAATAGTATGAACGTGATTCTCAGGCTCTATCCTGCATACTTTTACGGCATATTCATCCTGTAAAAAGGGATATTCTTCAATATTTTCGGGGGTAGGCATCAGGTTTATTTTTGTGTGGTCTGCACCGTATTCTATGACCCGGCTTATGGTATTGTATCTTAAAGAAGTGTAATCCTGAATAGACTCGTTATCAGAAATATCAATATCAGAAAATTTTACAGCAAGTTTTTCTGCCCACCATAAATATAATTTTGCAGGTAAGGACCACTTATCTCTTTTCCATTCAATTCCATCTATAGAAATAATGACTTTTTTATTGGTAAACAGCTTTACAAAGGGCAGCAGCCATGCTCCTGCTACTCCCAAAATCAATAAAACATCACTAAAAAATAAAGAATGAATAATAGACCATGTATCATAAAGAATACTTTGAATTCCATTGGCATCTAAAGGGATATATTTCAGATGTGCTCCTTTCCAGCTTTTACACCTTTCTTTTCCAGAATATTTTTTTGACGAACAGTATACTGTAAAATCATACGTATTCGAAAGTTCTTCAACAAGATGAGCCGCCAAAGTTTCAAAGCCTCCATACTTTGCGGGTAAACCCACAGTTCCGATTATTGCTACTTTTGTTTTCATAATTATTTATATTTAAAAATAGTATAACTATTCATGTTCCAAAAGTAAATTAGTGTTTAATTATCTGATAATCAAATTTTTATAATTTTAAATAGGTTGTGCGTAATTCCAGAAAATGGAAAATTTATTATAAACTGGAAATAATATTGATTGACTCTTTCTCAAAATATTCCTCTGAGAACATTAGACTTTTAGCATAAGATGCATTACTGAAAGATTGATAGACCATTTTATTTTCCAATATATAGTTTATTTTTTCAGATAGTTCATCTATATTTTTAGAATTAATCCAAAAACCATTCTCACCATTGGTCACAAGCTCTGTAACTCCCCCAATGGGCGGAACAATAGCAGGAAGTCTATATCGCATTCCTTCCAGAATAGTCAGCCCAAAAGTTTCAACCCACTGATCAGTATGAGACAGATTAACAATGAGACTGGCTTCACGGTAAAAAGGGTGTGTATTGGTTTGGGTAGAGTAGATTTTTAGATTTTCCGGTATTTTTCTCATTCCGAAATAATCCTTAATTTCCTTGTCAGAAGCATTGACAACCAGTTTGAAAATATAATGGGCGTTTTTCTGAGCCAGCTGCAAAAATTCATTTACTCCTTTATAAATTTTCAAAGAACATATCATTAAAACTATAGGAACTGTCTTCTCCTGGCTTTGAAATTGATTTGCTTTTTCAACAAAATCTTTTTCCAATACATTGTAAAGAAGAACCTGATTTTTGATAAGGGATTCCTGTTTCATAAGAAATTCTGAAACATAAACAACTTTATGAGCGGTAAATTTTGCTATTCCAAAAAGTAAATTCTTAAAGATAGCAGGCTTGATTGAAGTTTCGTGGATATGATAGATTACTTTGCAGCCTTTTATTTTTCCGGCAACAGCCGCTCCAAAAGGCAGAACAGTATTGATATAGAGAATATCCTTTCTATTCAGAAAAAACAATAGCTTTATCATTAATAGGAACTGACAGACAAAGAAATTATATATTCTTATGATAGGATTGGACGAAAAACGATACCAAAAAGAATGATTTTTCACTTGAGAAATATCAGAAAGAAAGCCTTTTCTTCCGCCTGAAGTAAACAGGTGGGTTTCAATACCGTGTTGGGTCCAGGTTTTTAATAACTGCATCAATACCTTTGGACTTCCGCTGTAGTCATTTAATAAATGGATGGCAACAATTCTCTTCATTTCAGATCTGATTATAAATTGTATTAAGATGTTCACCTCTTTTTTCCCAGGAAAATTTTTCCAGATAATGATTTCTGGCTCCAATACTCATTTTTTTCTGCAGCTTTTCGTCCAGAAACAATCTGAGTAATGCGTTACTTAATCCGTCTATAGTTTGGTTATATTCCTGCTGGGGAATGGTAAAACCACAGGTATGATGAATAAACTCTCCCGGACCTTCATTTTCGAGGCATATCACAGGTAACCCGAAAGAAAGTGCTTCCGGAACTACCATCCCTGCTCCTTCATGTGATGGAAATAAAAATACGGATGACTGTTCATAGATTTTCATAAGTTCTTTTCTGTCAATCCATTCCCTGATTTCAATGAATTTATTCATTTCAAGACTGCTGATAAGGGTCTGGTAAAATTTTTTCTGTTCACCTGTTCCAATAAGAGTAAGCTTGCATAATGCTTTATCCTTTTCGGAAATCTGATCAATGAATTGGGCAAAAGATCTTATTGTTAAGTCAAATCCTTTTAACGGAACAAACCTTCCTGCACTGATCACCTTAAATTCTGATTTTGGAAGTAGTTCTTTTTTTGGGAAAAAGTCTTCTGATGCAACTGAAGGATAGATTGAATATTTCTTTTTATTAATCTTTAGTTTTTCGGGAACTTTACTATTCATACACCATATATGATCTGAATGCTCAACTGTATTTTTCAACGATACTGAAAACTTCCAGAAACAATTTTTAATCAGCCAGATAAGACGGTCTTTACTAAAGTATTTTATTGAATAGTCTTTGAGATATTGTTTTGGAATCAGGGGATGATGTCCTACCGGTCCCCAAACCATAGGTTTATGAAGTTTCCATAAAAAACTCGGAGTCCAGTCATTATGAAAATTGACATTATGAGCGATATCAAAATCCAGTTCTTGTTTTCTGATGAAAGAAACAACGTTCTTCTGCCACAGATAATAATAAAGCATAGCTCCGAAGTTTCCTTTTTTCCAGAAACGCATCCAGTAGGGAAGATCAAAATATAGGAATTGGATATTCATATATACAGGATCAGGATTTTCTGCCATATATTTTTCAATATGGATTTTATTATTTTCCCTTGTAATGGCGATCACTTTTCGGAATCTGGCAATCTGATATACAAAATTCCAGCCCATGGCATCTTCCGAACCTTTAAATGGATTTACGGCATAGCAGGTCGCCAGTATAGTCTGATTGATAGTCATCATAAGTTCTCATTTTTATTAGTTTTGCAGGTACACCTCCTATAATACTGTTGTCTGGAAATGATTTTGTAATAACACTTCCTGCGGCTAAAATACAGCCGGAGCCAATTTCTATGCTGTCCAAAATTGTAACTTTACTTCCAATCCAACAGTTTTTGCCTATTTTAATGCCTTTTCGGTTTACTCCCTGATGGCGTATGGAAATATCAGGATCTTGATAATTGTGATTTTCCGGATGGCAGCTGAGGTATTGCCCTATAATACAGTCATCACCAATTTCAAGACCTCCGGAACCGCCCAGATAAGCAAATTCTCCAATACCCACATTATTTCCTATCTTTATTTTTTCTCCGATATTATTCAATGAGGTAGAAACTATAATTCTGCTGAAAGCCCCTATAGAAACATTATTTCCGAATTCTATTCCTTGTTTGGCCAGTGCAGAAATGTAAACATCATTTCCCAGCCTCAGAAATTTTCCCCATTGTATTTTTGAAATATTGAAGAGTCCTACACGTTTTCCCAAAAGCATTCCTTTCGGATTTCTTAAAAAGAATATCATCTTTAGTCCTCTGAACAGGCTCCAGAACTGAACCCAAATCAGCTGGAATACAGCTCCGGAGTTTAATGCTTTATCTAAAGTAAAATCCGGATTTCTGAGTTTAATGATTTTTTCAACAATTGTTTTCATTTTGCAGCAGTTATAGTGTTCATTATAGTGCTTAAAGTGGTGTCCAAATCATTATTTTCAATGGAAAGATATTTGATCTTAGGATCTTTTTTTTCCAGTTTTGAAAATAATCTGCCATATGATGCCGTCAGATCACATATTGAGTGATAGGAGAGTTCTTTTTTTCTGTCAAGAATTTTTTCCGGGTCAGCATAAAGGAAAAAATTGAATTTGGGCTTTAACAGCAGGTGGTATCCGTTTTCTGTGATACCTTCCGGAAGTTTGATATTGCTTCTTTTGCTATCTGCAATAAAATCAAAATAATATCTATCATACAATACAATTTTTCCTCTTAATACATATTTCAGATAAATAATAAATTGCCCGATGATATAATCTGTATAGTAATATGTAAATCTTAGCAATGAGGAGAAAAAATGATCATTTTTGCCCTGTCTTGGCAGAGAATTTACAATGTCCTGATGCGCTTTTTCTTTTCCTTTCGTAAATACACTCAATATCGGAAGGAGAGAAGGTCTGTGTCTGAGAACTTTTACAGGTCTTCGGTAACGTTTTTCAATAAGCTCTGAAACTTCAGAAATAACTGTTGATTTTCCAACACCATCTACACCGCTGAAAGTAATAATGAATCCTTTTTCTGAAAAAAAATCTTTAAAGTAGCAGCAGAGATTCTTAAGGAATAAAAATCCTCTGTTAGATCTTTTCCTTTTCATCATTGTAATACATTCTGTTTTACTTTTTCTCATTTTTTCTGAGGTATTCTCATATACGAAATTTTTATATGCATCAGGAATTTCACTATTATTAAGAGTATAAAAATAATAGATGTATTTTGCAGTATCCTGGGGGGATGATATTTTAACTCCATACCTGTTCATTTCTGCATGGTTTATCATTCCATTTGTTTCCATATACTCAAGACTTTTCCATTTTAGCTGGTAAATAAGGTCCAGATTAAGAATCTGAAGATCATGAGTTATAAGTCTTATTTTGTACATGAATGATTTTTTTACTATTTTCATTCTGTTGACCAGGCTGTTCTGTTTTAGAAATAAAGCCATTTTTGAAGCATCATTGCAGGAGATAACGATATCAATATCAGAGTTCAGAGGGAGATTTTCAGGTTCTTTATCATGAAATTTCAGGGTTGCATATTTCTCATGATACAGATAATCAAAAATATCCATAATAAGAAGCTCTCTTTCAGTTTTGATTTCAGTAAGATACATATTCAAAGCTTCTGACCATACTTTTAAAAGCCAATGAACCTGAAGGTGCCATTGCTCTTGTTCAGAATACAGTTTCAGGTAATAAAGTACATTGGTAAGCAGATAGAATTTAAGATACTTTTTAAGATCATTGTCATCAAAATTAAATGTAATTTTATTATGTTTCCTGATCTGGACCAAGATTTCTTTCCAGGGAATATGCTGTACCAGTATACCGTTCTGTATAATAAAGTGAAAGAAATCAAACCCTTTGGGCTTTTCAAATGAAGCTAGTTCCCAATCATATATTCCAAGTGTATCGTCTTTTACAAAGCAGTTCCAGGGAGTAAAATCGCCATGAGAAAAGGATAAGTGTATCATTTCATCTTTATCAATATTTTCCAGAATTATTTTCAATTTTCGTGTCAGATTGGGAGGAATCCGGTTATCATCAATGGTGCTAAAGTTTTCTATCAATGTGTCAAAATGCTTCCAATTGGAAATTTTAATCATATTCTGATGTTTTTCTTTGATTCCATGAAGAGCTTTAGCATGAACTTCACTGAATTTTTTTTGCCTCTTTCCATTATTTGAAATATCAGAAAGTTTTAGTACACAATCATTAATTAAATATGCAGAAGGTGCTGAATACAATGTGTTGATTCCGGAGTAGGTAATGATTTTATATTCTTTGTTGATGAGATTTTTTGCATTTTTTGTTGAAGCAATTTTGAAGAAGCAATTGTCTGCAAATAAAACGGCTTTGTTGTTAGGCCCTTGAGTTCCGGTAAATATGGCCCAGTCATTCATGATGTCAAATAAAGGGTTTTCTTCTGAAGTATAATATAAAGTCTCTTTTTTGAATAATAGTCTCTGCAGACACAGAAAGAATATCATATGTACAACGAACGCAAATAATTTTCCTTTAATTGTTGTTATATTATAAAACTTTAGGAATAGAGGCTTTTTTGATCCGGAATTCCAAAACCATCGTACACTTCCATCCTGGTTGGGAATATAAGAAAACGAGATTCTTTTACTTCCTGACTGCTGTTTTAAATACAGCTTGTATCCTGTGTTTTTAAATAAGTTTCTCATGATGTACCATTTTATATTAACAAAGGATATAAACATCTTGCCATTTATGCAAATTATTGATAATGAGTAATTTGTAGTGTTTGAAATAAATTAGACTTTCCAGAAAATGGAAAAAAAACTAGAGAATGGAATTTTCTTCTATGAGATCCGGCCTTTTTCTCTTAAGAACAATTTTTTGCAGCCGGGTAAGATAGTTACTGTTTTTGAGGGTCACTGAAAAGATAATAATTTGGTAAAATAAAATTCCGTAGTTGCTTTCTCCAAATATTCCAAACTCAGTAAAAGAGTTGATTATGATGGGAATTAGAATTCCAATGAGCATAAGCTTCGTTTCTTTTGGTTGCGACAGTATTGATTTCAGGGTAAAAAATACCTGAAAAAGAACAATGGTGAGCCCGATAAAACCAAGGTTCATAAGAACCTGCATAAATGTGTTATGGGTCATTTTTCCCGGATAGGTGTGGGCACTCTGAAAAAACTCTTTATAGTCTATTCTCATAAATCCAAAGCCTAAAAGGGGTTCTCTTGGCAATCCTTCATTAATCAGAGCTTTCCAGAAAGGAAGTCTCCCTGTAAGGCTCATCACTTCCTCCAGACGAGATTGGTCTCCGCCTTTTAAGATTATGCTGTAAACAGCAAAAGGTGTAATTGCAGCCACCACCCCAATGATAGCGAATTTTAATGTCTTTTTTTTAGTCTGATTAATATGAAAAAAGATAATGAGTAGGATTCCGATCAGAGAAGATCTTGAACCGGTCATATAAAGGGCATACATAATGACCAGTATTTTTATAATCGTCCAGGCTTTATTTTTGAAGCGGTAAAGGTCAAAAATAAGACATGCACAGCCAACACCGGCGAGCATTCCTAGTTCATTGGGGTTCATTAATGTACCGCCAAGTCTGGCTTCTTCACCTCCGTCGGTGAGACGGAAAAAAACATCTGGTGCAATCCACATTCCGATAACAAAGACAAGTTGCAGCACAAAAACCGTGTTGCCTAAAAGATGATAAAGACGAATACTATGGCCCTCAAAATACACATCCAGTATTTTTAAACTTTTTACAAAGAAGTAGGCAAAGACAAAACTCTGAAACGTCATAAACCACTGCAGGGCACTGAATCCCGGATTGGTACTCCATGAAAATGATATAAAGCCTAATGTAAGATAGGCCATGTATAGAATAGGAGAGAAGATATTTTTATAGGCTAAAGAATTGACACTTCCATAATTAATAATTTTCTGGTAGACGAGAATAGAAGAGATCATTACGCCCATTCTTCCCACTACTTTTATTCCCCGGGTGATGGCAACATTTTCACTCCAGGTAAAAAAACAAGCTACCATCAGCAGCAGGATAATAAAAAGCTGATTATTCGTTTTTTTGAGAAAGTGCTGATGTTTATGCGCTAAGGATTCCATATCATCTGTTGTAGAGTTGGGTATTCATGTCTTCAAGAATTCTGTTCCAGTCAAAAGCTTCTTCCACCATTTTTATGGCATTTTCAGACATCTTCTTATATTCATCCTGATTTTCCCATATTTCAGACATCATAATAAAAGAATTGGTAAGCAGAGCAGAATCCGGGGCAGCGATACTGATGCCGGCATTGTATTTTTCTACCAGATGTCCGATATTCGTATTTTTGGTAACAATACAGGGTTTTCCAAAATCAGCTGCTTCAATGACTGAGACAGGAAGGCCTTCATTTCTGGAAGGATGTACGAAGACATGCATTTTTTTGATCAGATCATTTTTTTCTTCTCCAAACTTACTTCCTAGCAATTCTACTTTATCACTTATATGATATGATTTCAGTAGATGGATGAGCTCATTTTTCTCAGCTCCGTCTCCTACAATCCAGAGTTTGGAATTAGGTTTTTTGCTGGAAAAAGAAGCGAAACTCTCAATGAGAATATCCAGACCTTTTGTATGAATATCCAATCTGCCAACAAATCCGAAAATGATAGGTTCTTTGAGATTGCCGGAATAAAAGCCTGTATTTATTCTATCATAGCCATAGGTAATCAGAACGCTTTTTGAGGTTGGAAAAACAGAATGGAGACCTTCTATTTCACTTTCTCCTATACAATGGATTTTACAAGCATTTTCAATGACTTTTTTCTCAAATATTTCAAAGTAGATCTTCTTTGTATATTTGCTTTTCTCCATGGCAATACTATTATATGCACCATGAGGAGTTATTACGTATCGGTAGTTATTTTTCTTCAATAATTTACTTAAAGAAGAAAATAAGGGAATCCATCCTCCATGAAAATGAAAAATTGTTGCCTGATCAGCGGCCAGAATTTCTTTTTTAAGATCATCAGGAATAGAAAAAGGATTTCTTTTTTTCTTAAAAATCCTGGTTACAAATATTCTTTCGGGATAGTTGATTTCTGTATTTTCAGAAATACCCCATACTTCTACGTTCTCTTTGTTTTGTGCCTGTTTTGTAGCGATATTATACACGACTTTATTAACGCCGTTCATTTTTTCGGGATTCGCTTTTCCTAATATTAAATGTACTATGCCCATACCGAAATTTGTTTTTTGTTGAGAATTATTTTCCAATACACAATCATGATAATCTGGTTCATAGCTAAGCCAGTTACAGCACCATATAGCTGCCCGTATTTTAACAAAAAATGGAAACTCAGAACCGAAAAAACAAAGGATATACTATATCCGATAAAGAATGCCTTATTTTGTTCTAAAACTCTGATGGAAATCCGGGTTGGATAACTGTATAGAATTACAATATATAATGCTGAAACCAGCTTAATGACAAATCCATATTGATGATATTTTTCTCCTCCGAGCATAATAATCAACGATTCTGAAAAAGTGAAAAAACCAATGATTATAATGGCTAATACGGCTATTGCTTTCATCATCTTGAGAAGAAGCTCCTTTTTCTCCTGGTTTTTATTTTGATAATAAAGCTGAGCTGTTTTAGGAAGGTAATAGTTTTCAATGGTTTGTAAGATAACATTGATAATTCCGAAGAAGGACTGAACAAGCCTTAATGCTCCCAAGGCATTGATCCCTAGGTATACCCCTGCAGCAAGAGTAAAAAAATTACCCGAAAGCCATTGAAGAACAGAGGCACTTAAAAGCCATTTGCCTTCGGCAAAATAATAGTGTAAAAGTGAAGTGTTTTTAAGACCGAAGTCTGCATTTTTTATAAGGTATACTATGCCGGGAACAGATGCTGCAAAGTTTACCATACCGATAATATATAAACTTTTCCATAAGGTAAGGGATGTCTCAAATCCAAGTAAAGGAAAAATAATAATAAAGACAGTATCGATAAAAAGGACAATTTTAATATGATCTATGGTCAGTAATATTTTTCTGAGAAAGTCCTGTAAAATATAAGCTGAAATGAAAATTATGATAGCAGAAAGATTGTTTTTTAAAAATGCTATGGCAGGAATAGGGAGAAGGGTAATAAAGAAAATAATGAGGCTGAATATGGAGATCAAAACCAATGAAGCCAGAAATGCAAAGCCCAGCGATTTTTTACTGAAATTCTTTGCTGATAAAATCTGAAAAGGCTGAACAATAAAAGCGTTAGAAATACCTACCAGAAAATAGGTTATTAAAAGGATAGATGAAAATATTCCAAATTCAGAAATACTTAATTTTCTCACCAGTAAAAAGGTCAGAAGAAAATTGCTCCCGCTGAATATAAGCTGATCTGTAAAAACCAAAACAGAGGCGCTTTTAAATATTTCATGGAATCTTTTCACGATTTGTATTTGTTTATAATTCCTTTAATGGTAGTTATCAGACTAGGGTTGTATCCTTCTTTATTCAGAACAAACCAAAGATTAGACAGTTTATATTCATCTTTTAAGAGTTCAATGTTTATTATATTTTTAACGGCAGTTTTCCGGCTGTCAAGTATGAACAGGTTCTGGTCTGAAATATTCATGAAAAGTAAAGGAAGCTTGCCCTGCTTTATTGCTTGATTATTGATGACACAGATATCACATTCTTTCATTTTTTCATCGATAAGATCTCTCACTTCCCTAGCTGTCAGCCGTAGATTTTCTTCGGCAGATAAATTGATATAATGATCACCCTCTGAATTGCTTAATACACCGGCGGCATCTACCAACAAAACCTTTCTGGATTGCAGTTGTAGTGCTCTGATGATATTTTTTGCATGAAATGCATGCTGTTGTGCCTTATCATATGAAGTAATACAAATCTGCTTTTTATCCTTTATTATCTCTTTAAGCTCCATCTCCAAGACATTTTCCAGAAAATGGTGCATTATTTTTTCTTTCTTTTTGATAAATGGGGTAGTGAATGCTATCGGTATGGAACTGTTTTTTTCTATGATGGAAATATCATTTACTTTGGCTTTGGCAAAATGTACTGCGTAAATCAGAAAAATAGAAGCAACCATACTCATAATGGCAGTAACAATAATAATGATGGAACGCATTGGTGATACAGGTTCCTGTGGCAGTTCCCCTCGGGAAATAATTTTATGGAATGAGATCTTGGCAGCTTTTGCAATCTCGGCATCTATTCTTTTTTCATTCAGAAAATTATAGTTTTTTTCATAGAGATTAAATTCCCTATTCATAATGTTCAATAGCTTTTCTTTTTCAGGAAGACCAATGAAAGCACTTTCTGCAGTCTGAATATCGCGCTCTATATCATTGTATTTTATCTGTAAATTTTTCTGAGTGTTTTTTATGCTTTCGGTTTGATAATCGGTAAGGTCTTTAATTTTTGTGTCAATGATTTTTACTTTTTCATGCTCAGGAGTGTAGGTAAGTAATAATTCTTTTTTTTCTGCCTGTAGCTGTTTCATGTTTTTTACAATTTCGGTAGAAAGAAGATCGTTGAATGCTTCAAAGTTTGTAGCCAGATCAAGATAATTATCTTTTCCTTCTGTAATATAGCTGTTAAGATTTTTGATGGCATCAAGATTCATTTTGAGATTACTTTGCTGGATTTTAAGCTGGGCTATCTTTCTCAGGTCCGTTTCTGTCTCTTGTGGAATATTGATAATATTTTCTTTGTTTCTGTAATTTTCAATACGGTTTTCTGTTTCGGATAATTTATTGTTAGCCTGTCCTATTTCTCCTTTTAGAAAATCAACAGTAGTATTGGCTGCCCGGTATTTATTTTCAATATAATCTTCAATATATGTTTCAGCCAGAGTATTGACAAGGAGACTTGCCTTGGCGGGTACATTGCTTTTAAAATTGATTCTGATAACCGGTACATCTTTGTCTACGGCTACAATGTCAAGATTTTTATTAACTTTTTCGAGAAGCTTTTCTCTGCTTAAAAATACCAGTTCGTAATGATCAATGATTTTTGCATTAGGTTTGGAAAGCAGATATTCTTCATTTTTTGTAATCAGGATTTTACCTCCTTCAATATTGGTGGGAATACCAAATACCCCTTTTAATTCTTTTGGGGAGTCTGAAGTAGTGAGGATATAGTTTGCAGAGGATAGGATATTTAAGGAGAATTTTTTATCAAAGTTTTTTTTGTCAGCAATTGTTGCTTCAGCTTTTATTGGAGAGTCGTTAAAAAGCTCTACTGACTGCATTTTTCCTTTGCGGTATATTTCTGTGGAAAAGGATAATTTTTTTAAAGTTTTTTCGATGAGAGAAGAGGATTTGAGAACTTCAATTTCTGTACTGATTTTGTTGGCTGATGCAAATACATCAAAGTCTTTGAAAAGATTTGCACTGGGAACTCCTTCTTGTGTATCCGCAAGTTTTAGTTTGGCCGTACTTTCATACATTGGTGTAACGTAATTAAGATATTTTTTTATGGCCAAAACAGAAATTATCATTGCAAGAACTATTATAGGCAGTCCTCTTAAAAGAGGTTTCAGGAATCGTACATTTTCGTTGTTCATGGTATAAGTTTTATAACAGACCTATTAAAATGGCAGCTGCAGAGGTAACGGTTGCAAAAGGAATAATGGTTGAGATTCTTTTATCAAAATCTTTACTTTTCTTAGAGGGCACAATCACGTAATCTCCAGGATGAAGAACAATATTCTGATTGGGAACATCTTTCATTTTACTAAGGTCAATATTAGTAACCCTCACATTTTCTCCCTCCTGTCTTAAAATTTTTATTAACCTGAGGTTGGCGTACATTTCAAAACCTCCTGCTTTTGAAACCAGCTCAAGTAATGTATTCTGATCTTTATCTACCTGTATAACAGCCGGGTTTCTTACTTCACCCATTACCGTTATTTCTTTATTAAGGACTTTGACATCGATGACTGGATTTACAAGCCACTTTTTTAACCTGGTTTTAATTTCCTCTTTCAGTTCAGGAACCGATTTTCCAACGACAAAAGTGGTTCCCAGCCTGGGAATTTCAATATTGCCATTTTTATCAACCAGAAGCCATTTGCCATATACTTCGTTAGAATTATAAATTCCGTAGACTGAGCCTACGCTTAAATCATCCTGGCCCCACACAGACAGAGTAATTTTATCATCTTTCCGTATTTTGTATTCGTACTCCGGATTAAATTTGAAATCCTGCATATCTCTGGATGCCTGCTCTTCTTCCAGTACATTATATGTCTTACAAGAACTAAGCAGTAAGAGAAAGATAAATGATATGATGAGTTTTTTTGTCATAGATTATTAAAATATCATTGAGAAAAATTTGCGAAAGCCTTTTAATTTGCTTTGAGAGATTTCTTCTTTTATTTTTAAAATTTTTTCTATGGTTTTTACCATTTTTTCGCAGACGTTTGTATTTTTAGTTAAATAATCAAATGCCCCGTATTTAAGTGCATTTACTGCTGTATCTATATTTTCCTGCCCGGAAACCATGATAACGTAAATATTGGGATCAAAACGTTTTATTTTTTTTAAAACTTCAAATCCGTTCAGATCTTCCATATTATAGTCTAGAAAAATAATGTCCGGCTTCTGATAAAGTTCATCAAGACAATCTTCTCCACAGCTAAAGGAGGTAATGTCTTCATAATGATGGTTTTTCAGATACTGCTGATAAACATTTGAACAAAACCTGTCATCATCTACAATAAAAAGTTTTAAATTTTGATTATTTACTTCCATTTTATTTATTTTGAAAACAATATCTCTATTTCTATACCTTTTTTGTAATTTATTGTTTGTCAGTTGTTTATGTTTATGGTTTTTTCCAGAATATGGAATAGCTTCTTGATTTTGGATTAAATAGATTGGCTTATTTCATCTTTCAATTGAGTGACCACTGTTTCAAGGGTTTCCTTTATTTTTTCAAACAAGGAAGATAATTCCGGGAATTCTTTATTTTCCTCTATGGTAAGTAATTCAAGTTGCTTTACTTCATTTTCAATAGAATTTATTCCCATGGCTTGTATACTAGGTCTTATTTTATGCATCAGTCTTCCAATTTCAACATAGTTTTTTTCATCAAATGCCTTTTTCATTAATGGAAGTATTGTTTCAGTCTGTCCAATAAATATTAATAGCATTTTCCGCATAAAATCTTTATCACCTCTGCTGAGAACCTGTATATTTTTGAGGTTGTAGAAAGTTTCGCCTGCGTCCGACATTGTCTCTATTGTTTTTTCAGGGATTTTAACGTACTTGTAAATTATTTTGAGTAAATTTTCTTCATTAAAGGGTTTGGTGATATAATCATTCATTCCCGCATTAATACAGTTATCTATTTCTGTTTTAAAAGCGTTAGCGGTAAGTGCGATCACAGGGGCTTTAATTCCAAGTTCATTCCGTAATATTTTAGTTGCTTCAATACCATCCATTTCTGGCATTTGCAAATCCATCAGAATAATGTCAAATTGTTCTCTGCTTAATATTTCCAGGGCTATTTTACCATTTTCAGCTTTAACGACATTACATTCAAAATGTTTAAGAGATCTTTCTGCCACCAGCTGATTAAGTGCATTATCTTCTACCAGCAGAACTTTTGTACCTGCAATGGAAATATGTTGATTTTTCCAGGTGCTTTCTTTTAAGGCTTTTTCATCACCCCTGTCTAAAATCAGAATTATTGTAATACATGTTCCTGAGTTTTTTTCACTTTTTACATTAATTTCTCCTTTCATAAGGTGAACAAGTTCTTTGGTAATAGACATTCCAAGACCTGTACCTCCATACTTTCTTGAAATTGAACTGTCTTCCTGATTAAATTTATTGAATATATTACGTACATATTCTTCGCTCATTCCAATACCGGTATCAGTAATACTGATCGAAATGGTTTGCTGGTTTGAAAAACTTTTCAGCACATTAGATTCAACTTTGATATGCCCTTCGTTGGTGAATTTCAAAGAATTACCAATGATATTGTATAACACCTGTTCAAGTCTTAGAGAATCTCCTTTTAAAACCGGGAAAATATCCGCAGAGAAATCTGTAATAATTTTAAGGTTTTTTTCTTCTGCTTTTGGCTTAAGAACGGAAATGACTTTTTGAATGCTGTCTTTTAAAGAAAAACTCTTGTGCTCTAAAGACATTTCTCCAGATTCAATTTTAGAAATATCGAGTATGTTATTAATAATTGATAATAAGTGCTGTGAAGCGTTATAACTGTTTTCTACAAATTGTTTCTGTTCATCAGGGAGGTCACTTCTTTTGAGCTCTCGCAGAAAACCAATGATACCGTTAAGAGGGGTTCGTATTTCATGGCTCATATTGGCAAGAAAAACCTCTTTAGCCTTTGACGCTTCCAATGCTTTTGCTTTTTCAAGTTTTAATTCTTCTTCCAATTTTTTTTGATCAGTGATATCAAGATGGATTCCTATGGAACCTAACAAATTTCCCAAGTCATCATAATTGGGAGCTCCGCTTACTGCCCACCATCTTATTTCTCCTCTCTTGTTTCTTACAGGAAGCTGATATACACTGGAAATTCCTTTTTTTCTCAGTTCTATCTGCTCTTGCAAAAACCGGACGTGGTTTTCTCCGTACAAAAAGAGTGTACTTGGGTTTTTACCAATTACTTCATCCAGTTCAAAACCTGATACATTACAAAAGCTTTGGTTTGCATAGCGAATAATTTCATCATTATCTACTTCAATGAGTCCCAGGTTCATGTTAGCAATAATATTCCGATATTTTTCCTCTTGCTGCTTTATATAATCTTCTGCTCTTTTTCTTTTCCTTAGCTGTTCAGAGAGATACAGTGACAGTTCTTTAAGATCTTCCGATTTTTTTATTTCAATATCAGAATCAATAATTTTTAATGATTCATAGAGGTTGCTGATAGATTCATGTTTAAGTGTATTTTCATTTTTAAGATTTTGATACAGCTCCTGATATTCTTCTTCACTTTGTTTGAAAGCGTAGTCCATAAGTTCTTTATCCCTTTCAAATGATTTGTAAGATTCATTAACTGCATGAATAAAACGTTTAAATTGCGGATGATTTTTGCAGTCTTCCGTAAGATATTTATTGATCTGTCTCTCGAGTAAATTGTGAAATTTGATTTCCATAGTTATTCAATTTCATTAACTGTGGTGATGGTAATAGTCTGATTGTGCAGAGCACAGTCGCCAAACGGGCTTAAAGGAGATAGCTCTCCGTATGAGTAAAATCCCGTTAGCGCTGTATTTGATTTGAAAACATCCCGCACTATATCCACTTCTTCATAAACTCTGTCTCCCAATACCATTTTTCTTCCTACACAGCTTATAATGATTCCCAGTTTAGGGCTATGTGTATTCATTTTAAGACATTGATGGGCTGCATCATTAGCTGCATCAATTAGTCTGTCCATGTTGGCTTTCATAAACCTTACTTTACTTCCTTCCGGCAGGTCTCCTGCAAAAATCATCGTGTTATCTTTAATGGAGAGAATTGTTCTCACTACAGATAAAGAGTCCTGGTATAAGGTGAGAGATAATGGAAAAAGAAGGGCAGAGCCGGGAAGTTCTTCAGCGTATCTTCCCAAATATTTTTTATAAAGATCCAATGCATTTTTATTATCAATTTCATAAAGAATATTATCATGTGACTTGGTGACCACTCTTTCAAGCCCAAAGCTTTCCCAGCCGCCAATTGAAGAATGAGATAATTCAAGGTTCGCTCCATAAAATCCAATGGCCAGAATCTTATTAGGTTTCGGAACCTGGTTGAGTCCTACTACAGTTTTTTCAAATTTATCCCCATCCCCGGCCAGACCGCCTGAAATTAAAACTTCTTGGGGCCTACTGGCATTAAGCCCGCGAACTAATTGACTGCCGTTAACCTTACTGCCGTCAGATAAAATAAAAACCCATTTAAGATCTTCAGAAGGAAGGTTTTCAATTAATTTTTTTCCTGCATCATAGCTGCAGGAAAAATCTTCAATATCAATCTGTGAAGTCTTTATGTAAGATGTTGAAAAACTGATTATAGTTAAAGCTACCGTATCATCATACACTTCATTACAGAAAATTTCTCCCGAAGAAGAAGACAGGGCTATCTCTGCATTAGGAAACGTTTCCTTTAAAAGAAGATAAAAGCTATCCTCTTCAATAATACTTCTGGCTCCATATCCTATAATGATTTGAGCTTCCTCGTAGTTAAGCTTTTCATCATTTCTTTCTGATTTGAATGCTCCGTCTGTAAAAAGTAATTTAGCAACTTTCATCTAACTATTTTCAATTTCAAGGTTATTAATAAGATTATATATAGTTGATTTGCCTATATCTAATAGTTTTGCGGTTTTAATGACATCATTATTATTATTTTTCAGAAAATGTAAAATGATATCGGTAGTATATTGTTTTAGTGTTTTTTGTTCATTGAGAAAAGATTCTGATTTTTTTTCCAGATTAAAGAAATTAATATCTTCTGCTGTTATTTCGTGATTATCAGACATAACACAAGCAAGATCAACAACAGACTTTAATTCTCTTACATTTCCCGGAAAATGATAGGCTAAAAGTTTTTTCCTTGCATCCGAAGATAAAGACAAAGGTTTAACCTTGTTTTCTTTTGCGAAAAGCTCTATAAAATGTTTGGCCAGAATCAAAATATCCTGATCCCTTTCCCGTAAAGGAGGAAGTTCAATAGGAAGACCAATAATCCGGTAATAGAGATCTTCCCGGAAGTTGCCCTTTTTGACTTCCTGTACAAGATTTTTGTGCGTAGCTGTAATAATCCTGACATTGAGTTCAATTTTTTGCTTTCCGCCTACTCTTGTGATTTCTCTTTCCTGTAGGGCACGTAGTAATTTACTTTGAATATTAAGATCCAGTTCTGCAATTTCATCTAAAAAAATAGTTCCTCCATTAGCCTGCTCAAACTTTCCGATGGCTCTTTCTGTAGCCCCTGTAAAAGCCCCTTTTTCATGGCCAAAAAACTCACTTTCCACTAATTCTTTAGGAATAGCAGCCATGTTTACCGCAATAAAAGGTTTGTTTTTTCTTGATGAATTATAATGGATTGCCTTAGCAACAACTTCTTTACCAGTACCTGTTTCACCGGTAATGGAAACATTGATGTTGGACGTAAGTGCTTTATTAATTTTAGAAAATATTTTTTTTATGGAATCGCTTTGCCCAATAATTGTTTTTTCAAACGTATATTTTTTTTCGAGCTCATCTTTAAGGTCTTCAACCTCCTGCTTTAGGTTGATGTTTTCTTTCAATCTCATGATAGAATTCCACAAAAGTTCTTTGGTATGCTCGTTTTTTACAATATAATCTTTTGCCCCCTGCTTTAGAAAATTGATGGCAACTTCAATATTTTCCTGTCCGCTTATAACAATAATAGGAAGTTCAGGATATAGGTTTTTAATCTGTTTAAAAAGTTCATCCCCCTGAATGTCTGGTAATCCAAAATCAATACATATGATATCAGGATTATGGTAAAGATTGGAAAGACAGTCTTTTGCATTGCTGAATAGCAGAACTTCATAATCAGGATTTAGTTGGAGATGATACTTTAACATTTCTCCTATGAAAATATCATCGTCAACTATAAATATTTTACACATTTGCGCAGGTTTTAGTTTTTATGTTTACTACTAAAATAATGAATTTTAATTATGTGATGAACTATTTTGTCATAAAGATTAATAATTTGAAATAATAATTTATTATTGTTGAATATTTTGTGTGGAGTTATTTAATCAAAATTTTCCAGATGAAACTCTTTCTGCACTGGAGTTGCTACCTTTGTAGGACACGGTTCTTATACTATTTAAATTTAATGTTATAAAAAGAGTTAGAAAAATTACAGTTTAGAATTTAAGATCCAAGCAGTTTCATTAAGTGAGCAAAGAGGTTATGTTTCTTCAGTAGCCGAGGAGCTTAGAATCTGTAAAGAAATTTTGGTCACTTGAAGAAAACTTCACAGAGAGGGTAAACTTACAAAAGAAAAGCAAATTTCCTCTGACCCGGTAAGGGAAAAGTTATTGAGGCTTTGCAATGAATTGGAAGAAACAAAGCTAGAACGGGAAATTGCTTATTTAAAATCATTCTTAATGAAAAAAGTTGTAATTTTGATAGAGTGAAAAAGCTGATTTCTATATTGTTATTAACATTGTATTTGGTTTCTACAACCGAACTGTATCAGCTTTTGAAAATGCCTCTGCTCATTGAGCATTATATTCAGCATAAAGACCTGAATCCTGAAATGTCACTTACTGCATTTCTGAAAACCCATTACGATCATCCTGTGAAAGACAGTGACCATGATCAGGACCAGAGATTGCCTTTTGTATCACATGCAAGCCTGCTGTCTGTGGTTTTTACTGTTAATCCTTCCTTAGATTTTCATTGTATTGAGAAGGTATTTACTCCTATTGAAATCAAGAAGACTTTTTACAAAAGTGCGCTTTACAATAAGGAAATTCTTAATTCTATCTGGCAGCCGCCAAGATTTCGTCAATCTTAATCTATTTTTCTCAGTCATTTTTTGATTGGGAGGGTATTCTGTTTTTTTTAATAAGTATCTGTATGTAATACGGATGCATGGATCTATGCATCAGAATACCGGAAATTTTATCACGATAATTAAGATTAATTAATCATAATATGCTTACAAAAATCATTGAGTTTTCTGTAAAGAATAAACTCATAATTGCATTGTTGGTATTGGGACTCATTGGTGTGGGATCTTATCAGGTAACCCAGCTGCCAATAGATGCGGTACCCGATATTACCAACAATCAGGTACAGGTTATTACCACTGCTCCATCTTTTGGTGCAACAGATATAGAACGGCTTGTTACTTTTCCTATAGAGCAGGCCAACAATAATATTTCAGGATTAAAAGAGATCAGAAGTTTCTCCAGATTTGGGCTTTCCCTGGTTACCATTGTCTTTGAAGATGATGTAGACATCTATTGGGCAAGGCAGCAGGTTGCCGAAAGACTTCAGCAGATACAGGCGGTTATTCCGCAGGGAATTGGAAATCCACAGCTTGGACCTATTTCCACGGGGCTCGGCGAAATTTTCCAGTATGTAGTGAGGCCTGAAAAAGGATATGAAAAAAAATACAATATCACAGAACTCCGCACCATTCAGGACTGGATTGTAAGAAGACAGCTTTTGGGAGTAAAGGGAGTGGCAGAGGTGAGCAGCTTCGGAGGCAAGCTGAAACAATATGAAATTGCTGTAAATCCGGACAGGCTTAATGCCTATGGAATAACAATCAATGACGTATTTGATGCATTGCAGGCCAACAATCAGAATACCGGAGGTGCTTATATTGAGAAAGGGCCTACTGTTCTATACATCAGGAGTGAAGGGTTAGTAGGAAGTATTGAAGAAATCAATAATATTTCTATTGCGACAAAAACAAACGATGTACCGCTGTTTATACGGGATATTGCTGAGGTAAAGCCGGGGTTTGCAACCCGTTATGGAGCGATGACCTTTAATGACCAGGGAGAAGTATCAGGAGCTGTAGTAATGATGCTCAAAGGCGAGAACAGTAATCAGGTCATAAAAAATGTAAAGGAAAAAATTGCCCAGGTTCAGAAATCGTTGCCGAAAGGAGTGGTGATAGAGCCTTTTCTGGACAGAACCAAAATGGTGAACAACGCCATCGGAACAGTAGAAAAAAACCTTACGGAAGGAGCTTTGATTGTAGTCTTTGTACTGGTTTTATTTCTGGGGAATATAAGAGCAGGTTTGCTGGTTGCCTCTGTTATTCCTTTGGCGATGCTTTTTGCAATATGTATGATGAACCTCTTTGGAGTCAGTGGAAATCTGATGAGTCTTGGAGCCCTGGATTTCGGACTGATTATCGATGGAGCTGTGATTATTGTGGAATCTGTCTTACATCAGTTCAGTCATAATCCGAAGTTTAAAAAGATTTTCTCTGTCGGGAAATCAGAAATGGATACTGTGGTTATAGAATCTGCAGGAAAAATGATGAACAGTGCCGTTTTCGGACAGATTATCATTCTGATTGTCTATCTCCCGATCCTTACCCTGCAGGGAATCGAAGGCAAAATGTTTAAGCCTATGGCCCAGACCGTAGCTTTTGCACTGCTGGGAGCATTTTTGCTCTCACTGACCTATATTCCAATGATGAGCGCGTTATTGCTGAGAAAAAGAAGCGGTAAGCCTACATTATCAGACAGAATGATGAAAAAGGTAGAAAAGGTATATCTGGCAGTTTTGCTCAAACTTCTCAGAATGCCCAAAATAGTTTTTGGTACAGTGGCAGTCTTATTTATAACTGCTGTTTTCATTTTGTCCAAAATGGGTGGTGAATTTATTCCTTCCCTTGAAGAAGGTGATTTCGCCGTAGATACCAGAGTTTTACCTGGAAGTAACCTGACAACAACGATTGAAAGTACTCAAAAGGCGGCACACATTCTCAAATCCAGATTTCCCGAAGTGGAAAAAGTGGTCACAAAAATTGGTAGTGGGGAAGTTCCTACAGACCCGATGCCGATGGATGCTTCTGATATGATGGTTATTTTAAAGGATAAAAAAGAATGGACCTCTGCATCCACTTTCCCGGAGCTTGCTGATAAGATGGGTAAACAGCTGCAGGATGTACCGGGTATTACTGCCAGTTTTCAATATCCTGTACAGATGCGTTTTAATGAATTAATGACCGGAGCAAGACAGGATGTCGTGATCAAAATTTTTGGAGAAGACCTTGATGTACTTTCCCAAAATGCCCAGAAGCTCGGGAAAATTATAGAAACAGTAGAAGGAACCCAGAACCTTTACATAGAACCTGTTTCTGGAATGCCACAGGTTATTATAGAATACAACCGTCCTCTGATTGCTCAGTATCATTTATCCGTTTCAGATATCAACCGGGTGGTGAATACTGCATTTGCGGGACAAAGCACCGGACTGGTTTTTGAAGGTGAAAAACGCTTCGATATGGTCGTACGTCTGGACACCAAAGACCGGAAAAATGTGACCGATATTAAAAACCTTTTGGTTCCTACACCGTTTGGAAATCAGATTCCGCTGTCTCAGCTTGCCAGAGTGGAAGTGAAGAATGGTCCCAATCAGATTCAGAGGGAAAATGCCCAGCGAAGAATTGTTGTAGGTTTTAATATCAAAGGAAGGGATGTTCAGAGTATTGTAGAAGAACTTCAGCATAAGGTAGATCAGAAGATGAAACTTCCTACGGGATATTACATGACGTATGGAGGCTCGTTTGAAAATCTCAATAACGCCAAACAGCGCCTCATGATAGCAGTTCCCATTGCTCTGGCTCTTATTTTCGTCATGCTTTTCCTGGCCTTTAATTCTGTTAAAGAAAGTTTACTTATTTACACTGCGATTCCTCTTTCTATTATTGGCGGTGTATTTCTGATGGCGCTTAGAGGAATGCCTTTCAGCATCAGTGCGGGAGTGGGGTTTATTGCGCTCTTCGGAGTAGCAGTGCTAAACGGAATTGTGTTGATCTCAGAGTTTAACCGTCTTCACAAGAAAGGAATTAAAAATATTGTAAGAATCATTATTGATGGTGGAGAATCGAGGCTTCGGCCGGTGCTGATGACGGCCTTTGTCGCTTCACTGGGCTTTATTCCGATGGCTGTCAGCAACGGAGCGGGAGCAGAAGTACAGCGGCCTCTTGCAACGGTTGTTATTGGAGGGCTGATGGTGGCAACTTTTCTTACCTTATTTGTTTTACCATTATTGTATGTAACTATTGAAAAAGGATTTAAAAATGAAAGAAATAAAAAATAAAAAACAGATTTCCGCTCTGGCTCTTTTTGTATTCTTCGGTTTTGCGGAGCTGGTCAACTCTCAGACTCCCGTTACATTGCAGGATGCTGTTGATATTGCTTTGAAAAATAACAGAAATCTTAAAAATGAAAAATTAAAATCAGAATATACAAAAGCGCTTATCAGATCATCATCTGATATTCCTCAGACGGGAGTCACAGTAGATTATGGGCAGATCAACAGTGCTCTGACGGATATGAAATTCGGAATATCCCAGAATATAGCATTTCCGACCGTATATAAAAAGCAGAAGAACGTATATACCGAAGAATGGAAAAAATCTCTGCTGAATGTTTCTCTTAAAGAATATGAGCTAAAAAAAAGCGTGAGCCTTACCTTTTATAATATTCTGTATGGGAAACAAAAAGAAAAGCTTCTTCTGGAAACATTAAAGCTGTACACTGATTTTCTGGATAAGGCAAACATCCGTCTGAAAGCAGGAGAAAGTAATATTCTGGAAAAAACTACAGCTTCCAATCAGAAATCTTCCATTGAAATTCAGCTAAAGCAATTACGCCAGGAGCTTTCTGTGCTGGGATATCAGCTTCAGTGGCTTTTAAATGCAGAAACAGATTTTCTTCCTGAAGATCAGAAAATTTATCATGGAGGTCTTAAAGAGGAGCTTAGCTTACATCCGGCTATTAAAGTATTACAGCAACAGAAAAACATTTCAGAACAGCAGATTGCTCTTGAAAAGGCAAAAATGCTTCCCGGACTTCAGTTGGCCTACAACCTCAACAGTTTCAGAGGGATGGGTGCTGATGATAAAGTGTACAACGGGGCACCACAGTTTCATTCTGTACAGCTTGGGGTTTCGGTTCCTGTTTTTTCAGGCGGGCAGAAAGCCAGAATTCAGGCCGCAAAAATTGCTGAATCTGTTGTGGAAAGTGATATTGCCAACATGGAATTCAATCTGCAGAATCAGTACAGAAAGGCATCCGGGATTTATCAGGCTAACCTTGACATTGTTTCCCAATATGAGAACTCGGAATTGAAAAACGCCGATATCATCACTGAAACAGCTAAAAGACAGTTTCTTGCAGGCGAGATCAATTATCTGGAATTTGTCATCCTCATCAATCAGGCAGTTACTTTAAAAAGCAGCTACACCGATGCAGTCTGGAAACTTAATCAGAGTGCTATAGAGCTGGAATACCTTACTTTAAATCCATAACAATGAAACGTACATTTAAAATTATATCATATTCCCTGTCAATAATAGGATTGCTCATGTTTTATGAGTGTAAAGATCATGTAAAACAGGAACCGCCAGCTGCCAGTCCGAAAGATGAAAACGTTGTAACACTTACCGATGCTCAACTGAAAAATGCACCTGTAGTAACAACAGTACTTTCTCTACAGAAGATTTCCTCTGTTTTAAAACTTAACGGAATGATAGATGTACCGCCACAAAATCTGGTTTCTGTCAGTATTCCTTTAGGCGGATACTTGAAATCGAGCAGCCTGCTTCCGGGAAAACCGGTGTCAAAAGGGCAGGTGATTGCTGTGATAGAAAATCCGCAGTTTATCCAGCTTCAGCAGGATTATTTAATGGCAAAGTCTAAAAATCATTTTGCCCAGTTGGATTATAACCGCCAGAAAACCCTTAACCAAAGTCAGGCCACCAGCGATAAGGTGATGCAGCAGGCTCAGTCTGAAATGAACAGCCAGAAGATCCTGATGAACTCCCTGGCTCAGCAGCTCCGTCTTATCAATATCAATCCTGGATCTCTGAATTCGGGAAATATTCAGAAAAGTGTACCGGTTTACAGCAGTATCAATGGCTTTGTAAGCAAGGTCAACGTGAATATCGGTAAATATGTGAATCCTTCCGATGTTCTTTTTGAACTCATTAATCCGGATGATATTCATCTAAATCTTAAAGTATATGAAAAAGATCTGGCGAATCTGAAGAAGGGGCAGAGGTTTGCTGCCTATACCAATGCCGAACCTGATAAAAAATATTATGGAGAAATCCTGCTGATCAGCAAAGATGTAAACCCGGGCGGATGGGCTGAGGTACACTGTCATTTTGAAAAATATGACCAGAGCCTTGTACCGGGAATGTATATGAATGCCGAGATCGAGACCAATACTTCTTTTTCCAATGCTGTTCCTGAAGAGAGTATTGTCAATTTTGAAGGAAAAGACTTTGTTTTTGTTGAAGAAAAAAAGCAGGTCTATCGGTTAACACCTGTAATAGTAGGTGAAACAGAAAATGGATTTGTACAGATCATGAATGCTAATGATTTTAAGAATAAAAAAGTTGTCATCAGGAATGCATATACACTTCTTATGAAACTTAAGAACACTGCAGATGAATAAAAATTATAGTAAAATAAAAGAATTTATAAATAAATACAAATTATGAAAACATCATCTTTAATAAAAACAGGAGCAGGTTTTATAGTCCTGCTTCTGATTGTGATTCAGTTTTTTGATACTGATAAAAATATAGCGGCGGTTCCTTCAGAAAATGCTATTGAAAAACATTACCAGGTTCCGGATCATGTACAGGGATTATTAAAAACAAGCTGTTATGACTGTCATTCTAACACTACAGCTTATCCGTGGTACAATAACATACAGCCTGTAAAATGGTGGCTGGCAGATCATGTGAACTCAGGAAAAAGGCATCTCAATTTTGATGAATTTAACTGCTATTCAAAAGAAAAAAAATTAAAGAAACTTGATGAAGTTGCAGAAACCATAAGAGAAGGTGAAATGCCTCTTACCTCTTATACCTTTGTTCATCAGAATGCAAAGTTATCTGATACCCAAAAGTCCGAAATAGAACAATGGGTGAAAGAGGTGAAAAAGCAGATTGAATAGCAGGCTGTTAAAAAAACAGGAATAGTACCCTGATATAACAAAACAATCAGTAAATTTAATATCATATTCATTTCGTATGAATTACAATATACCGGAAGATTTGAAAGGGCTTACAGAATCTGAAGTAGCCGCTTCCAGAAAAAAATACGGATATAACCGCCTTGAATCGGTTAAGAAAGAATCTTGGGCAGACCTTCTTCTCAACATCCTGAAAGAGCCAATGCTGATTCTTCTTATATGTGTTTCCTTTATTTATGTGCTTACAGGAGATTATGGCGAGGCTTTATTTATGTTTGCTGCTATTGTTGGAGTTACCGCCATTTCTTTTTATCAGGATAACCGAAGCAAAAAGGCACTGGAAGAACTTGAAAAACTGAATGAACCCTTAAGCAAGGTGATCAGGGACTCAAAGATTATAGAGATTCCTACTTTTGAAATAGCAGTCGGAGACTTGTGCATTACCGAAGAAGGGAGCCTCATCAATGCAGATGGAAGAATTGTTCACAGCAACGATTTTTCTGTCAATGAGTCTTCCCTTACGGGCGAAAGTTTTTCTGTTTTCAAGGACAGCAAATCTGAAGATAATAAAGTCTATGGCGGAACAATTACGGTTTCCGGACTTGCGGTTTTTGAGGTTGAAAATATTGGAAAGGAAACTAAAGTAGGAAGAATAGGACAGTCTATTCTGGGTATAAAAACAGAAGCATCTCCGTTACAGATTCAGATCAGAAACTTTGTAAAGGGGATGGCTGTTATCGGGGTCATTATCTTTCTTGCGGTATGCATCTTCAGTTTTGTTAAAACAGGAGATTTTGTGACCAGTTTACTCAGCGGACTTACATTGGCAATGTCTGTACTTCCCGAAGAAATTCCTGTAGCTTTTACCACCTTTATGGCTTTGGGGGCATGGAAGCTGATGAGGGAAGGAATCATCATTAAAAGAAGCAGTATTGTAGAAACCCTGGGAAGCGTTTCTGTGATCTGTACAGATAAAACAGGTACGATTACAGAAAACTCCATGCAGTTGAAGCATCTTTATGATTACTGTTCCGACAGGATTTATGAAGAAGCAGAGTTTGGAGCAACAGAATTGCATGAGCTTATTGATTATTCGATGTGGAGCAGTGAACCTGTACCTTTTGATCCCATGGAAATAACGCTGCATAAGATCTATGAACAGACCCGGAAGCCAGATCAGAGAAAAGACTATCAATTGTTTCATGAATATCCGCTGGAAGGCAAACCACCGATGATGACCCATCTTTTTGAAAACGAACAGAAAAACCGGATTATTGCAGCTAAAGGAGCTCCGGAAGCTATCATCAGTGTTTCCAGTCTTTCAGAAGAAGAAAAAAACAAAATAAGAAAGCTAATTAAAGACTTTGGAGAGCAGGGATACAGGGTTCTTGGTGTTGCCAGATCTCATTTTGAAGGAAATGATTTTCCTGATCAGCAACAGGATTTTAAATTTGACTTTTTAGGATTGACCGTATTTTATGATCCTCCTAAAAAAGGAATAAAAGAAGTATTTAAGCATATTTACGATGCCGGTATTCAGGTAAAAGTCATTACAGGAGATAATGCAGATACTACAAAGGCTATTGCATTGCAGGCGGGAATTGAAAACAATGCTCCGGCTATTAACGGAAGTGAAATTACTACAAGTTCTGAAGAAGATTTATTAAAACTTTCTGAAAAAGCAACCCTGTTTACAAGAATGTTTCCGGAAGCGAAGCTTGAAGTTGTTAAAGCATTAAAAAAACAAGGTCATGTAGTGGCGATGCTTGGGGATGGCGTAAATGACGGACCTGCATTGAAAGCTGCTCATATCGGAGTGGCAATGGGAAATAAAGGAACTGAAATTGCTAAATCAGCCGCAGCTCTGGTCATTACCAATGATGATCTGGATAAACTTGTTACCGGTATAGCTGCCGGACGCAGAATCTATGCTAATATAAAGAAGGCCGTTCAGTATATCATTTCCATTCACATCCCAATTATACTTACTGTTTCCTTACCATTATTTCTGGGTTGGGTATTTCCACATATATTTACTCCGGTGCATGTAATCTTTCTTGAGCTGGTTATGGGACCTACATGTTCTATTGTATATGAGAATGAGCCTATGGAAAAAAATGCTATGCAAAGACCTCCGAGGGCACTAACAGATACATTTCTGAGCTGGAGAGAGCTTATGGTAAGTATTATCCAGGGATTGGTGATCACCGCAGGAATACTTTGGATATATCAATATTCTGTTGATCTCGGCAATGATGAGTTTAAAACAAGATCTTTGGTGTTCAGTACTTTGATATTTGCTAATATATTACTGAGTTTGGTAAACCGGTCTTTCTATTACAGTATTTTTGACAGTTTTAAAAATCGTAATTTTTTATTGGCAGGAATTTCTGTGCTGGTACTTGTATTATTGTTTGTTATTCTTTATGTAAAGCCGGTATCTGGATTCTTTAGTGTGAAAGCTCTTAGTATAAAAGAATTAGGAATGACATTGATTGTTGCTGTTATTTCGGTCTTGTGGTTCGAGGTTTATAAGTTGGTGAAGAGACATTTGGGAAGAAAATAAAAAAATCATTTGTAATAAAATATTTCATAATTTTGATTAGTGAAAAAGTTGATTTCCATATTGTTGTTATTTTTATATTTGGTTTCTACAACCGAATTGTATCAGCTTTTGAAAATCCCGGAACTGATTGAGCATTACATCGAGCATAAAGAATTGAACCCGGATATGACGCTTACAGCATTTCTGAGAACACACTATGATCATCCCGTTAAAGATGGTGATTATGGTAAAGATCAGAAATTACCCTTTATTATTCATACACCACCACTTGCATTGGTCTTTATCATTGGGAACATATTTCATTTTGAACTTAAGAATGATCAATTTAAACAAGTAAAGTCGAGGAAAATACCATCAAAAAATAACAACTTCTGTTATAAGGGGTTTCTAAGGACAGCCTGGGAACCACCAAGGTATTTATTTTCCTGATATTTTTTCAAAACCGGCTTTCATCTGTTGTCAGCCGTTATGTACTGTATGCCATGTTAGGTGTACATTATTCAACTTACTATAACAATCGTTATCCATTTTAAATAATGAAAACAATATTTTTAGCCATATTCATGGTTATAACTGCCGTTAGCATTAAGGCTCAGAACCGTTTAGATAATGCAAAAAAACAGGCCTTGGAAAATAAAGAACTTATTTTACTTAATTTTTCCGGTTCCGACTGGTGTATACCTTGTATAAAGCTCCATAAGAATATCATCGAAACCGATGAATTTAAAAAGCTGGAAACGGAAAATATTATCGTCTATGTCAATGCCGACTTTCCTAGAAATAAAAAAAATCAGCTTTCTGCCGATATGAAAAAGGAAAATGCAGGGCTTGCCGATCAATATAACCCAAAAGGACTTTTTCCTTATACTCTTCTGCTGGATCAGGATGGGAAAGTGCTGAAAAGCTGGGAAGGGCTGCCTGCTGAAAGCGCATTGGCTTTTAGTAAAGAAATAAGGGATATACAACAGCAAAGAAAATAAGAAAAAGATGCTTAGAGAATTCAGAAAGCCTCAAAGGCTGATGGGAAATGCTTTTGAAATTACTGTAGTAGACGAAAGTGAAAAAAATGCTTATTTGCATATAGATGCGGCGGTAGCAGAAATTCAAAGAATTGAAAACCTGCTGACTACTTTCAGTGAGAACAGCCAGACCAGCCTGATCAACAATAATGCAGGATTAGAACCTGTAAAGGTTGACAGGGAGGTTTTTGATCTGATTGAAAGAAGTGTTCGCATCAGCCGCATTACTGACGGATATTTTGATATTTCATACGGAGGAATAGATAAAGGTTTCTGGAATTTTGACCGTAATATGAAGCAGCTTCCTGATCCGAAGACTATTAAGGAGCATTTGAAACTGGTAAATTATGAGAATATTATTCTCAACTCCAGGGATCAGAGTGTTTTTCTTAAGGAGCAGGGGATGAGGATAGGTTTTGGTGGCATTGGAAAAGGGTATGCCGCTGAGATGGCGAAAAGAATGCTTCAAAAAAGAGGTGTGGAATCAGGAATTGTCAATGCTTCCGGTGATCTTACCGCATGGGGAGTGCAGAGTAACGGAAAGCCATGGACGATAGGAATTGCAGACCCGGATCATTCCGGACAACCTTTTTCTTACATGAATATTACAGATATGGCTGTGGCAACATCCGGTAATTATGAAAAATTTGTCATGATTGACGGCAAAAAGTATTCTCATACCATCAATCCCAAAACCGGAATGCCAGTTTCAGGAATTAAAAGCGTCACTATTTTCTGTCCTAATGCAGAAATAGCAGATGCCATAGCAACTCCTGTCGGTATTATGGGAATTAAAGCAGCATTGGATCTGGTGAATCAGATCCACCAGCTGGAATGTATCATTATAGATGATGACAATACTGTCTATTCGTCTCAAAACATTAATTTACAATGAAAAACAATATAAAAAAAATAAAAAAAGGTCTGGTAGCTGTTGCTATCATAAGCCTGATTAATTCCTGTACTGCTTTGAAAGAATATGAAAAAGGAAAGCTGAATGATGCTGAAATGGCATTGGGCAACAGGACTATAGAGAAAACAGAACTTAGTTTCCAATCTTACCGGGAAGGTTCTTCAGGAGCTAATTCCGGAAAAGTGGGAGGTGGATGTGGATGTAATTAATGAGTTGTTACAGTTTATAAAATTTAGAAGAATCTCACATGAAAAAAATTGTAATGAGTGTTTGGATCCTTTTTGGATTCATGACCTCTAAAGCTCAGGAAAATACCAATACAGCACTTTCAAAAAAATTAAGTTTTGATGAAGCCAATCTGGTATCCAGCTATTACCATCAGGACGGCAACAACTCTGCTGTGACAGGAGGTGTAGGATCGGAAAAGCTTAGTGATTTTTCCAATACAATTGACGTTACGATGGTAAAATATGACAATAAGCAGAGAAAAAATAAATTCAATCTTAGTGTTGGAGTAGATCATTATACGTCAGCTTCTTCCGATATGATTGATCTTAAAGCCAATTCTTCGGCTTCTCATGCGGATACAAGAATATATCCTTCGTTTCAGTGGAGCCGGGAGAATGAAAGTAAAGGAAGTACCATCTTCGGAGGACTCTCATTTTCTACAGAATTTGATTATCAGTCTTACGGGGCCAATATTGGTTTTGCCCAGAAAACAGCCAACAGGATGGGGGAGTTTACCGCCAAGTTTCAGACCTATCTTGATCAGGTAAAGCTGGTAACTCCTATAGAACTTCGTACAGGAAATTCAACAGGCAGAGAGCATGAAAACTATGGAACGAGCGGAAGAAATACTTTTGCATTGTCTTTAGCCTATTCTCAGATCATCAACCAGAATTTTCAGGTTGAATTTCTGACGGATGCTGTACAGCAGACCGGTTTTTTAAGTCTGCCTTTTCACAGGGTCTATTTCACAGATGGCTCTGTACATCAGGAAACACTTCCGGATAAGAGATTTAAACTTCCACTGGGAGTGCGTGCCAATTATTTTCTGGGAGACCGCTTTATCCTCAGAACCTATTACCGGTATTATACAGACAGCTGGGGCATCAGGTCAAATACATTCAATATTGAGACTCCGGTAAAAATATCTCCTTTTGTTTCAGTAAGTCCGTTCTATAGGTATTATTCACAGAAAGGGACAAAATATTTTGCGCCTTATGAACAGCATACAGCTTTTGATGATTATTATACGAGCAATTATGACCTTTCTACTTTTAAAAGTAATTTTTACGGAGCAGGAATACGGTTTAATCCTAAAAATGGATTGTTTGGAATAGAGCGTCTGAATATGTTGGAAATCAGGTATGGGCATTATACAAAATCTGTAGGAATGAGTTCAGATATTATTTCTCTGAATCTCAGATTCAAGTAGTAATAAAAATGTCTAAACTTTTTTAGAAAACTCTGGATCTTTGGATTAAAACGTGTAATCCTACCTATGTATATCGGATAAATATTTGATTATAAGTAAGTTGAGCGATTTCCATCAGATCTGCTATAAACGTGTTTGAAAACTGTATTTCTACGATTACATAAACGGACAAATCATTTTTTAATGGTCTGTCCGTTTTTATTTGCTTTAAATTTATTTTTTAGCGAATTAATTAGATCAGAATATCTGAAATATAAATTGTCAATTCTAAAAAATATTCATAATTGAGTACTTAAAGAAAACTGTTTAATTTGTCCACCACATTCTCCCAAAGACTGTCTTTTATATTTTTTTGAAAAAGCCGAAATGCTCAGTTTTTTTAATCCTAATTCTGAAGGGATCAGTTTGGTGAAAGTAATCTCTTCTTAACTGCTGATGTGCTGCCAATAAGTTTCAGTTTTTTTCTGGCCTGAAATGGTATCGTCTGTAGTCCAGAATAAATGAATGGGAAATGTATAATTCTTGAAATGCCCTGTAGTCTCAAACTTACTACAGATGCTTAGATCTCCTGAAATCCTGTCTTTCTGTATAAATGATAATATTTATCATTTCCGGATGCGACTTAAAAAAAAATCAATATCATTAAATTGTCTGCCTCCACGGAAGTTTAAATAATTCATTAAAATTTTAAATCGATTTAATCCGTTTGTAACAAATTTCAATTCAGATAGTCTTATTGTAAACACAACATATATTTTTTGATCAGAAAGCCTATAAAAGCAGTCTGCCGGATTTATAAATCTTTGTGTAAAGGGGGAAATATTACATTATTTATTTGAATGTTACATTTTTGCGAAATAATTTGTTTATTTCACAATGAACATGATAATTTATGTATATTTATAACACTAATTGGGGAATAATATTTAAATAACGGTAGAAAATTATCAACTTATTTTTTGAATAAGTGAATAGGTAGATATGTAGATACATAGGGAAAAGTGGGGCTGATGGGAAAAATTAATTTAATCATTATTAAAAATAAAACGATACACTCAAAGGCTATAAAAAATATAACAGCCTTTACAACCTGCATGCTTCTGCTTCTGGTTATGTTTTCATGCCATAATGAATCTCATCATACGGACCAGGAAAATTTTGATCTATCTCTGCTGACTCAAAGTTCTGAGCTTCAGCTTTCCGGTGAATATGAGGCTTTTGTTAAGCTTAATAAGGAATATCTGAAGAAAGCAGCAAAAATAAAATATAAAGAGGGAAAAGGACTCTGCTATCTGAATATGGCAGGGGTAAATGTTTCTGCCGGAAATTATGAAAAAGCCCGTGTTTTTTTCAATAAAGCAGAAAAAGATCTGATCAATTCTGAAAATGCTTATCATAAAGCAGTCTTCTATGATGATTACAGTCTGTATTATTCTCATCTTGAAATAAATGATAAGGCTATAGAATGCAATAAAAAAGCGTTTTACTATTTAAAGCAGGCAAAAAAAACGGAACTCACCCAAAAACTTCTGCCAAGACTGTATGTCAACAAAGGAATTTACTATGCATGGAAAGGATGGTTCGGAACTTCTTTAAAATGCTTTACAAAAGCAAATGTGCTGGAAAATTCGGCATATACCAATTGTATGGTAGCCCAATACTATTTATTTACCCATAAACCTGATTCTGCCGGAATATATATTGCCAGAGCAGATGAAAAAATGATCAACCAGAAAACAACAGATGTGGAATCTCTTTGGGTATATTATACAATGGGATATTACTATAATGAAATTGACAATAGTCAACAAGCTGAAATAGCACTTAAAAAAGCGCTGGAAATCAATATTAAAACAAGACGAACCTATTCTTCACATATAAAAGAAGTTTACAAAGCACTTGCGGAATTATACAAGAAAAAAAATGACGGAGGCAAGGCCTATTTTTATCTGAAGAAATATATGGAAGAGGAAGGAAGGTTTGATGCAGAACGATTTGCCGTTATGAATAAAGCTACCGAAGATTTTATTTCGGAAATGAAACAGGAATCGGACTGGCATAAAAATGATCTTCCGTTATTTATTGCATTGTCTATCACTGTACTTACGGTTTCAGGAGTATATGTCCGGAAGATAATAAATAGGTTACAAAAAAAGAAAAATACTTTAAAAGAGCAAACCGATACATTGAAAAACCATGTCCGGACAAAGCAGCGGAATGAAGTGATTGAGCTTGCTAAAAAGAATGACTCTTCTTTTTTGTTGAAATTCAAAGAATTCTATCCTGAATTTATTAAGTCGCTTCTGGAGATCAATCCGGATCTTGAGAATTCAGAGCTGGCTTTCTGTGCAATGCTGAAATTACGCTTTTCATCCAAAGAGATTGCGGATTATACTTTTGTACAACACAAATCTGTGCAACAGAAAAAATACAGGATCAGAAAAAGGTTGAATATTCCCGGAGAAACAGATATTTATGACTTTTTTGAAAACCTGGAAGAATAATTAAACAGATCACAATAAAAACAGCAGGATCTTGTTTTATGAAGAGATTTTTTGTTGATCTTATCAGAAATAACCAGTGAGGATTTTTAAAAGATACAAAATTGTTATAGTAAGAAGATCATTGTGTAACCATAGATGTATATAGGAATTTAGCTTAATTAGAGAAACATATGATACGTATTTTTCTTTCTGTTGTACTTTTTCTTTTAGTTTCGTGCCATTCTCAAACACAGAAAGAGGATGAAAAAAAATTTGATACTGCTTTACTGAAACAGAATGAAAAGTTCAGACTTGGCGGAGAGTATGACTCGTTGATTAATCTTAATAAAAGATATTATAAACAAGCCGATAAGATGAATTATGAAGATGGAAAGGCATTGTGTTATATTAATCTGGCAGAACTCAATATATCACTGGAAAATTTTCAGAAGTCGCAGATTCTTTTTGATAACGCAAAAGAGATTCTGGATAATTCGGAAGACAATCTGCATAAAGCAAGGTTTTATAACGTTTACGGCCGCTTTAATGCGGATCTTCGAAGGCTTGATAAAGCTTTTCAATATAATAATGAAGCAATGAATTATATAAAGAAAAGCAACAATTCAGGACTTAAAAACGATATCCTTTTCAGTATTTATCTGAGACAGGGTATTTATCTCAGCCAAAAAAAAGAATATGAAAAAGCACTCGACTATTTCCATAAAGCAAAAAAATTAAATAATACCGGACTTGCAGATTGTGCGATAAGCGATTATGTCTATATGTATAAAAATAAAGATTCTGCATATAAGTACATAACGATGGCTTACAACAAAGCTAATATCAGTGGCAAAGAAGATGGAATAGCACTCTATGCCAATACTATTATGGGAGAATATTTCCTTAATTATAAACAGTATGATAAGGCAGAAATAGCTCTTAATAAAGCTTTGAAAATCAATGAGAAAACGAAGCGTATTTATGCGTATTATGCCAAGTATATTTATAATGATCTCAGATTTTTATATGAACGTACCGGAGATAAAGAGAAGGCTTATTTTTATTTGAAAGCATATTCAGATGCTTTTTATAGAACAAATACATCCTTACTGGCTACCATCAATCAGGATATGGAGTCTTTTATTACAGTAACTCAGCAGGATGCCCATCATCATAAAAATAAAATATACTGGATTGTTTCCCTTTCATTTATGGGTCTTTGCCTGCTGGGATTATATGCCTGGAGAATTATTCTTGGCTTGAAAAAACGGAAAAAAATTCTTGCTGTAGAAGCTGAAAATCTGAAAATAAGTATGAATGACAACAAGCAGGAAGAAATCATAGAACTCGGCAAAAAGAATGATCCTGAATTTTTGAACCGTTTTAAAGAAACCTATCCTGACTTTATAGCCCAGCTTTTGACGATTAATCCAGGTCTTGAAAATTCTGAACTGATTTTTTGTGCGATGCTTAAACTCCATTTTACTTCTAAAGAAATAGCAAGCTATACTATGGTTCAGCACAGGAGTATTCAGCAGAAAAAATACAGGATCAGAAAAAAATTGAATATTCCCGGAGAAACAGATATTTATCATTTTTTTGATACCTTAAAATAATCAAAAAAAAACTGTCTGATTTATCAGGTCAGACAGTACTCGAAAATATTCTCTTTTCACCACTCGGTTTTTTTTGTGGTCTCAGTACTCAAATATGAAAATTTTTAACGTAAACAGAAAAAAATACTCTACTACACGGGTACTACACCATGTGTTTGCTTTTTTAAGTTATTGATATGTAGTCAGTTGTTTCTATTTGGCGTTTTTGAAGTTTATTTATGAAAAAAAAAGACATAACGATTCGAAATTGCTTTATTTTGTAAGTCCATATATTTATAATTTATCTTTTTTCATGTACTTAAGTAACATATAAGTATTACTTTCTTTCTGATTTTCAATTTGTTTTTCCGGGGATATATTGATCAGAATATCTAAAGTATTTTATCATTAAAATTTTTGCTGATTAATGAATACAAAAGAAGCAAAATGTAAATTGTTGATATTTAGTTGTTTAGAATAAAAGTGTATCTGTGTAGTATATTCTTTTTTTGTTTTTTATTAAAAATATATAAGTTTTGTACTGCGTTTTATTGTGAATGTTTTATAATATTTTTTGTTTTGTTGAATTTATGATAATAATGTATTTGTCATTAAGATCTCTAAAAAACAAAAGTTAAAACAGATTTTTGTATAATATTTTAAATTATATTCTCAAAATAACTTTAAATAAATCTATGAAAAAAAGAATTTTATTTGTTTGCGCATTAGCGTCTTGTTTTACGGTTTTCAATGCCCAGAGATGGGAGTCTGTCTCTCAGAAAACTTCACAGATAAGAGATGGAGTAGAAGTGCAGCATTCTTACAGAGTGGATTTGAAATCTCTGAGAGAAATGCTGAAAAATGCTGAAGAGACTGGAAAAAATGCACGTCCTGTTATTATTTCTTTACCAACAGCAGAAGGCAAGATTGAAAAATTTGCGGTCTATAGCAATCCTGTAATGGATCAATCACTTGCAGACAGATATCAGCTAGGCTCATATGTCGGGATTGGTGTGGATGATGCTTCTAAGTATTTAAGATTCAGTACATCCCCTACAGATATGCAGTCTATGATCATTAAAGACGGTATATTCCAGTTTATAGAGCCAATAAGTGCTGATAAACAAACTTATGGTGTTTTTTATAAAACAAAGGAGAAAGGAGACATGCATGGGTTTGAATGTGATACGGAGCATGATCTTAAAGAGATTGGTAAATTGGAGGAAAACGGGAAAAAAATGCTTTCTAATGTAGGCATTACCAACAGACCTACCAATACCAAATACAGAACTTTCAGAATGGCTATGGCTGTTACCGGTGAATATACACAATTTCACGGGGGTACAGTTGCCGGAGCTGTCGCTGCTATCAATAACACAATGACAAGGATCAATGGGGTTTTTGAGAGAGATTTTGGAGCTCATTTTAATGTGTTGGATCTTCCTGGAATTATTTATACAGATCCTGCTAACGATTTTTACATACCTCAGGCGGCGGGTAATCCGTCATTAAATTTACAGCTGCAACAAAAGCTGACAAATGATGTTGGAAATGCCAATTATGATATTGGACACGTATTTCATTGCAACGCAGGACAAAGCAGAAATGGAAATGCCGGAGGAATAGGAATTGTTTGTACAAATCCTGCCACTAATACTTCTTTAGGAAAAGGTGCCGCTTTTTCAATGAGCCCTGACCCTGTAGGAGAAGTATTTGATTTAATGGCCGCTCATGAAATGGGACACCAGCTGGGAGCCAACCATACCTTCTCTATGAGAACTGAAGCTTCAGGTGCCAATGTTGAGCCTTGGGGAGGAACAACGATCATGGGATATCCGGGAATTACTCAGGATAATATTCAGGCCAATATGGATGGATATTTCCATTATAAATCTATTTCTCAGGTATTAAATAACCTTGAAGCTAAAGTAGGATGTGGTGTTGCTGTTGATATCATCAACAATACCGCACCGGTGATTACCCCACTGGCTAATTATTCTATACCTAAAGGAACTGCCTATTATCTTGATGCTGTAGCAGCTGATGCAGAAAGTGACCCTTTTACTTATACATGGGAACAATACAACAGTGTAGGAGACAGAAATACCATTTCCGGAGATAGCGGATGGGGATATAATGCAGAAGGTGCTATCGCAAGATCTTTACCGGGAACAGCTAACAGCAGAAGATATTTTCCTAAACTGGAAACCGTAATGAATGGTGTGCTGACAGACAAACAAGTATGGGAAACCGTTTCCTATATCCCAAGAACACTGAACTATGCAGTAACCGTAAGAGATCAGAATGCATCAAGACCCATGACTTCTACTGCTGAGACAGTTGTAACGGTAGGTAATGACGGACCTTTCAAGTTCAGCGGACTTACAACAACATCTGTTTTATATAATGATGCATCCAACACCATTACATGGGATGCTGCAAACACCAATAACGCTCCTTATAATGTAGCGGCTGTAAAAATAGATTATACAACCAATAATGGAACTACATGGACAGATCTGGTAGCCTCTACACCTAATACGGGAAGCTATACTGTACAAATGCCGGCTAATCTAACAGGTGCTGTTAAATTAAGAATATCAGCCATAGGTAATATTTTCTATGCTGTATCTCCTGCTGTAACTGTAGGGGCAGCTCCTACTTCTACTACAGCTGCTCCAACAGGAGTTTCTGTAATAGACACAGAAGTTTTAAAAACAACGGCGAGAATATCATGGAATAAAGTACCGGGAGCTACTTACTCTGTCAATTACAGAAAAGTAGGAACCGCAAGCTGGTCGAATACAACAAGCGCTGTCAACTCTGTATTGCTGTCAAACCTCGAAGATGAAACCAATTATGAAGTACAGGTAGCTGCTGTTGTGAACACTGTTCCTGGTGCATTCTCAACTAATTATACTTTTAAAACAAAAGGGCTGAGAACTGGTACAGATTATTGTTTAATGACTACAGGAGGAAATGGCGGAAGCTTTAATAGCGGTCTTGTAAGATTGACATTATCTAACCTGGCTTATGTATTTACCGGATTGGATGTTTACAAAACATATCTTGACTTTAGTGAAGATGCAACCAAAGTTGTTAATTTAACAAAAGGAACTCAGTATACCGCAAGCTTTAGAAACCTTGCTGGAGGAAATTATAATGACTGGCTTGAAATCTGGATAGATTACAACAGGAACGGAGTATTTGAAAGCTCTGAAAAAGTAGCAACTGACGGAGCACTTCCTGCCTATGTTGCTGCAGCACAGGCTTATCTTCGTGATGGAAATGTAACATTTACAGTACCTGATACGGCATACTCTGGTGAAAAATTGCTGAGAATGAGAGTCGCAAGTACTTTCTTTAATGCAGCCAGCGGACCTTGTGGAAGCCCTACGGTACCTGTAAATGGTGGAGGAATTGTTTCTGTAGGGTCTTTCAGAGATTTTTCTGTTAGAATTTCGGAAAATGCTAACCTTGCTGTTAAAGATATAGTTGACACAAAATCATCCGAAGTATCTATTTATCCTAACCCTGCGGATACATTTATAGAAGTGAAGAACCTTAAAGGTAAAGCAGATTACAAAATCTACAGTGCAGACGGAAGATTAGTTCAGCAAGGTAAAATTGAAGGAAAGATCAACGTTGCTTCTCTGATAAAAGGAATGTATGTGATCACTATAAAAGATGATAAGAATACTTATAATACTAAATTGATCAAGAAATAACACAAATGAAACTCCGCACATCAGGATCTAAAAAAGCGGGGAGAAAAAAGATTTATTGAACTGAAAAAGGCTGTCTCATCATGGGGCAGCCTTTTGTTCTTACTTATGAATTCAGGTGACTGTTAAAAAATTAAAGCATTGTCATTATTGATTTTTCCGAATGCATCCGTTCTCCATTTTCCTGGGATTCCTGTTTGGTAGCGGCAGTTCTCTTTCTCATACGGTATTCCTGGAGTAGAAACCCTTTTACACAAGAAGTCTGTACTGAAATTAAAGAGAAATAAATTTTAGCTGAACCGAAAAAGAATCTAAATATAATAGGGCGCGCTTTAGCCCGCCCTCCATTGAAATTAAATATAAAAGATAGAAGTTTATTAAGCACTGTGCATGAATTTTTGTCTATCCAATAGTACTTCTTCAGTTTCCCGATGATCCGGATCATCCACACAGCAGTCTACAGGACAAACAGCTTTACATTGAGGTTCTTCATGAAAACCTTTACACTCTGTACATTTTCCGGATACAATATAATACACTTCATCTGAGACAGCCGGATGGTAGGCATCGGCATCACCTTCAGTACCATCAGGAAATGTTATATGTCCTGAAAGTTTTGTTTTGTCTTTCCAGCGCCAGTCGATAGCACCTTCGTAAATGGCTGAGTTGGGGCATTCAGGTTCGCAGGCTCCACAGTTGATACAGGCATCTGTTATTTTTATAGCCATATGGTTTGAATTTAAAGGGTTTAAAAAAGAGATTTCTTCAACCTTGAACGATTGGGAAATCCCCGCTAAACTTAATGACAGCAGTTTAACACTGTTCTTTGGAAATAGACAGCATAAAGTGTGCTGTTTTTATTTTAAATCTTTAATATGCAGTAATTTAGTTGATAATGGCAATTTTTTTAGAAGTTGCAATGCTGATAAGCTTATCAAACTTCCCGGAATAGAGTTCTGAAATTTGAGTGGATGGGTCAGCTGCAAATAATGATGATCTGACAATCGGAACGCTGAATGGCAGTGGCCAGGCACGCAGTGATTTGGCTATAGAATCCATAGTGTTGATTCCCTGCATGGCCTGCAGCCCGTCTGCCCAGCACACCAGTCCTACGGTTTTATCCGTGAGATAAGGCTCGTACCTGTTGGCGGTTACTTCAAGCCAGTCCAGACAGTTTTTCATCACTCCCGGAATGCTTCCATGGTAAAGAGGAGCCAGCCAGATATGCAGATCAGCATCTGTGAACATCTGTATCATACGCTCTACTGCCAAAGGAGTTTTGGTGAGTGTAACATCGAATAAAGGAATGCCGGAATCAGCAAGGGTAAAAATATCAGTCTGAATTCCCAGCATTTTTATACGTTCTGAAAAATAGTCTGAAATCAGTCCGGAAGTAGATACAGTTCTTCTTTCCAGCGATCCGTTGAGTATAATAGCTTTCATTTTTTATTGTTTAAAAATTACTTTGGGTAAGCCAATCTCACCATACATCAGTGTTTTAACCAGAGGTTTCAATAATCCCGCTGCTAATAAATATAGAGAAGGATCATGAGAGGTACTTGCCCGTACAACCACTTTCTGATTTCTATACTGTTTCAGGTCTGCATAGATGAAACGTCGTTTCCAGAGATCCAGGAGAACAGTTTCTGCATTGTTTAGATCAACATAAGAAGCATAGGGAGACAATTTTTCCATGATCAGCATATAGGCCCAGGGAGGAATGACAGCATCCGTAGAACAGATGATTGCTACTGCTTTTTCGTCATAAACAGAAAAGTCTACCGCAGCAATTGATTCTTTAAATTCTTTTTCCTTAACAATCATTCCCATGAAAAGGTGATCTTTGATATCCAGTTCTACAATTTCCGTAGTCGGTTTGTAATCTGAAAGGTCAAGAGCAATAATGCCTGAAGCCTTTGCTTTATTGATAAAATTTTCCTCAGTCATAGTTGGTTTACTTTCAGTGTTACTTATCTTACTTTCGACAAAGCTTCTTCATATTTTCTTTCAACAGCCGACCAATCAAGTACAGACCAGAAAGCATCCAGATAATCTGCACGTTTATTCTGATAATTCAGATAATAGGCATGTTCCCAAATGTCTATCCCAAGAATAGGGAAACCTCTGTTCATCGAAAGAATATCCATCATCGGATTATCCTGGTTAGGAGTAGAACTGATGGCCAGTGATCCGTTGAATTTTACAAATAACCACACCCATCCGGAACCGAACTGTGATAAACCTGTTTTCTTCATTTCTGCCTTAAGATTTTCAAGACTACCAAAAGTTGAAACAATAGCTTCATCAAGTATGCCCGCAGGATTCAGCTTAGGTTGTGGTGAAAGAATTTCCCAGAATAAAGAATGATTATAATGACCTCCGCCATTATTCCTTACAGCAGGACTATACTCGCTTATTCTCTGCAGTAGAGAATCCAGATCAGGATTGGCTTCATTGGTTTGTGCCAGTGCAGCATTCAGGTTGTCTACATAAGCCTGGTGATGTTTTTGATGGTGAATGGTCATCGTTTGTTTATCTATAAAAGGTACCAAAGCATCATAAGCATAAGGTAACTGGGGTAACGAAAATGGAGTCATTGTATTTATTTTTTTGATTAATGTGGTACAAAGGTAAAAATATATTTTAATAAAACAACTTTTTAGTTGTTTTATTTATTTTGCATTTGAAATGAATAAAAGATTGTAAATCTTTGTTTTAAGCTTTAATTTTTGAGGTTATAGAAAATGACTATATTTGTTGTTGAAAAATAAAACAACCTAAATATTGTCAAATGAAGAAGCCGGCTGCGGATCGTATTCTGATGTTTTTAAAGATGAGGGGTGAGGCTACATCGCTTCTTATTGCTGAAGAATTGTCGATTACCAAGGAAGGGGCAAGGAAGCATTTGCTGAATCTTGCTCAGGAAGGATTGATCCGGTCTTCGGTAAAAAGCGAAGGCGTTGGTCGTCCATCTACTTACTATACTCTTACAGAAAAAGGATTGGCTCAGTTTCCTGATACCCATGCAGATGTAACAGTTCAGATTTTGAAATCAGTAAAAAATCTTTTGGGTGAAAATGCATTGGATCTATTAATCAGTGACCGTGAGAAGAATACTCATGAACGTTATGAAAAAGTACTTTCAAAGGCAAAATCACTGGAACAGCGCCTTGAATCTCTTTCAGAAGTGCGTAGTGAAGAAGGCTATATGGCAGAATGGAAAAAAGAAGGTGATGACTATTATCTGATTGAGAATCATTGCCCGATATGCGCTGCAGCAAAAGAATGTCAGGGTTTCTGCCGTGCAGAATTGTCCAATTTCCAATCGCTGATAGGAAAAGAGTATAAAGTGGAAAGAATAGACCATATTATTTCGGGAGGGCAGCGCTGTGTCTATAAAATCAGTCAGTAGTTCGCATGTATCAATCCATAAAGATTTGAAAATCAATTTGTTTATAATGATTGGGGTTTCGTATAAAAATAAAGAGGCTGTCCTGAAAGTTTGGACAACCACTTTATTTGCTGATTTTATTCGTACCCCTATACAGCAGGAGTATATTGATATTTGATTCTCAGAGGGTGTATCTGATTTTGAGGACACTCTCTTCATCGATAAGTAAATTAATAAAGCAGATTTTCTATTTCTTTATTAATTTTTTTGTAATTATAGTATGCTGAATGGTTATTATTTTTAAAATATATTCTCCCTGGCTAAGATTGTTTGACTGAATGGTGCTTTGAGAAAGATTCCCACTCTTAATCAGTTTTCCGGACATATCGTACAATTCATAGGATTCCAGATTATCTCCTTTCACTGTAAAGGACGCATTAAAAGGATTAGGATATACTTTAACATCTGAATTTCTTTCTTCGGCAGCAGCAGATGACATTTTATTTTTCGCTGCTTTCAGGATTTTATTGGTCATACCCATATTCGATGCCATTTCTAAAACCTGACCGAATCTTGGTTCCTCTTTCACACATCTTACATTCATTGCATTCATAGGATGTCCGGTATAAGCATCACTTAAAGAGATAAGTTTGGAGGTAGTAATATTTTGAGTATCAAATCCTAAATGGAATGCTGCTCCGTATGAATTTGCTGATCGTAAAGCAGCTGTCCATACTCCTGAGATTCCAAGTCTCATAGCAGAAGATATGGCTTCATTACTGTAGAAACCTCTGTATCCCGTTACAGGATAATTCCCGATCTTGTACTTAGAGTTAGGATTATTCGTATTGTCGGATCCCAGCTGATATCCCCATACTGTGTTAGCATTTTTTACTGTTTTACCGGTATAATAAGGAATACCTCCGTTATAGATGTCTGTAGGTTCTTTGATATCATAGCCTACATTCTGCAATACTCCCATACTGAAAATCCTATATTTGTCTACAGTTGCATTAGGAGCATAGAATCCATTGAACCAGGGAGAACTGCCTTTATCTCCTTTCCCGTTAGTGTCTGTAACGCCGTTTGAAATATCAGGAACTCTCCATCCACCGGGACATGGATCGAAAGGAGATTTGCTGGTAGCATGTCCCCATCTTTCCATCATCTGGTTAGGAATAGAATAAAGCCAATCCTGTCCATAGGCAGCATTAAATGATGACCTATTGGTATATTTCTGACCAGGAATCATAAATGCAAGTGGGTTTTCTGAAGAATATTTCAGGGTGTTTGTGATTTTTTCTGCTTTTGTACTTCCTGTTGTGCCATAATCAATATCCCGGCGTTTCGTGTAGGTACTCGTATAAGAAGTGCCTGTAATCTCGGTATAAGATGATGGAATAATATTTCCATTGGTATCAGGTCCTGAAGATTTCCATATACTGTATGTTCCGGTATTGGTGTAGCCGCCTGATACATTTACTCCCGGTTTTATGAAAGTAGGTATAGGATCTTTCCTTCCCCATTGGTATTGCATTCCTGCAGAGTTGCCAATCATTAAAAGTTCATTCCCTGTAGGAGCTGAAGGATTAATTACAACGGGAAAGACATCTGTTGCTCCTAAGTTTCTATCCATAAACGTACTCTTCATTGGCTGGGAGCCAGAATTGGTAAAGTTTACATAATTTGCATTAGATGGTAAAAGCACATCTTCTGTCTGATAAGCTATTTCTCCTATATCTGTATTGCTCACCCATATATGCCAGCTCCAGTAAACAGGATTTTCAACATTACCGTTATGTAAAGACACTAATGCATTACCTGACTGATTGGCCGGTATTTTTACAGAGATATATGCATTTTTTATAGCATTAACATCTGCAGGAGGGTTTACGATTTTAATATTGGAAACCAGAGCGGTATTGTCGGTCCAGTAAACATTCACCTTCAGATTACCAAAGTCTCTCATCCCATGATCAGAAAGATACTGATTATATACTGAAAATGCTTTACTTACAGGAACCTGAATTTCTTGTTCAGTTGCGGCTTTGGTCACTACATAAGAGTTAGGGGTATTAAGACCTTCTGTATAATTTACTATGGAAGGATTTACAAAAAACTCAGTAGGAAAGTCATAACCTGAAGCGTATTTGTCTTCCATACATCTGCAGGCTCCGGTTCCCATTGTACTGGTCGTTTCGAATGGATTAAGATAATATTTTCCTTTCATTCCGGGGAATGTTACTGAATCAGGACTTACGTCAATCCTTCCCGGATCAGCAAAGGCATAAAAGAAATAAGTCTGTACAGTGCTGAGATTAAGCATTGTTGAAGAATGTGCCACAATCTCATGCGGATCCTGATGATAAGTTCCTCCGGTACTTCCAACTACATATTTACCATTTCCAGGATATATTCCCATATTTCTGGAAAAATCACCCATGCTGTAAGCGGTAACGGTATTGGTAAAATCCATTCCCAGACCACCATATATTTTTATTCCGTTTAGATGAGGATGTACAGTAGTTGGCTTTATTAGATTGAATCCTGACTGTACATCACTACTGGCTCCTGTAAACCGGTATCTGTTTCTTCCCCATGGTGAAAAATGATTTGTTGTTCCTGCAGTATTGTTGATATGAGAAGGAATTCTCCATCCGTTAGGACAAGGATCGTATGGTGCCTTAGGCTTGAAGGTATTCACTGTTGATCCGGATGTTCCCATTGCATTTTCAGAATTATCTCCCCATAAATTTGCTTTTTTTCTTGAGGCGTTATCTGTATCTAATGTTTTCTGGAACCATGCGCTGCCTCCTGCTTTATTGTTATAAATAAGATCCAGAGGATTATTAATGGAGTACTTTACATTATTATTTATGTCATCAAAAGGTCTTTGTACGGATTTAATATCATCTGCCGTGCCTGCATCAGCATAGTCGTACAGATGCTTTTTCACTCCTGAGGTTCCGTTGATCTCATACATTGATCCATCTTTATATTCTAAAGGAGGAAACGGGTCTTTTCTTCCCCATTGATATACCAGACCTCCCGATTTATTCCAGTCATATCCTATAAAGTCTCTATTGGTAGCTCCCATATTTCTGTCCATCCATTTGGGAACAAAAGATTGGGTTACGCCATTCACTGTAAATTTGGCATTAGGACTGCCCGCAGTTGTATTATTGTCAGAAACAAATCCATAGGTAGTTCCGTTAGTAGGATCATCAGTAACCCAGACATGCCAGCTCCAGACAACCTTATTGTTTATCTTTAAAGCAATAACAGCATTTCCTTTTCCTTTTGATTTATCTACTTCCACTTTTATTTTTGCAGCATCTCCTGAGCCTTCAACCGGCAGAATATAATTGGAAGAACGAATTAACCCCGGAACATCTTCCCAATATACTTCGGCCTGCAAAGATCCGTTTAGCGTTGAAGGATCATTAAGCAAACCATTGACGTCACTCCACATCGCATATGCTTTTTTTACAGGGATATATAAGCCATTATTATTCTGTCCGGAGTCAAAAATATAGCTGTTGGGAGCTTTAGTCCAGTCTCTGCAGTCTGCAGCATTAATAATAGCATTTGTATTTGAAGTGCATCCATTAGTGTTTTTTACGACAATCTGATAGATTCCCGGCTGTAATCCGGTTTTAGTATTACTCTGCTGGTAGGTAGCACCTCCGTCAAAACTGTATAGAAGGTTAGTATCCGTAGTGTTTACTGTAATACTCCCTGTATTTACAGTACATGTAGGATTTGTAATAGCAGCTGAAAAAGCAGCAGGTATTAATGGAGCAGATTCTATAATAGCGGAAACAGCTTCCGAAACAGCTCCTGAAGAATTTTTAATCCTTACCTTATAGGTGCCTTGCGGTAAGCCTGAGATGGTATTGGAAGCCTGGAATGTGACTCCGTTATCAAAACTATATGTTACTCCATCAAGTGGAGAAGTTACAGTAATAGAACCAGACAGGATACTGCATGTAGGCTGTGTTACAGATAAAGTGGGTGTATCTACCTGTGCTATTTGAATATAGTTGTCAATTTTCAGGGATGAGGTAAGATTATCCGCATAATCTGCCTCTAATTCTGCATAGTGATTTCCTGCTGTAGTGAAGGTTATTCCCGGATTGTTTTCTGTTGAATGGATCAATCCTGCTCCGTCATCAAATTTCCACTGTACAGATAAAGGACTTCCTTGAGACAGATTGGTAAATTGTATATTGCTGCCTATATATGAAGAGGTAGGAACTGCAGAAAACTCTACGGCAGGAGATATGGAAACAGAGTTTCCAAAATTTACACTGGCATTTACGTCTATTGCCTGCCTTTGTCCTGCAGTATTAGTATAGGCTTTCACCCGGATATAATATTTTCCGGGAGTTAATGGATAGTTCAGAACTTCCGGGCTACGGCTGTTTAGCCATCCTCTAGCTCCATCGCTCATCCATGCCGTAGCTGTAATGAGAGTTTCCGTTTCACTGCCGTCTGTGTTTTTTTTAACAAGGTAGGTCCAGTTTCTGACAAAAGATAATGATCTCAGATTTAAGACTGCTGTTGTAACTCCTACAGGGATTTCAAATTCTTTGCTTACATAAAAATGATAGCCTGTAATCACATTATTACCTGTTATCCATCTTGTAATTCCTGCCCCAGTCCCTATTGTTGAAGCTGAAGACCATCCTGCTGCAGTAGCTGTATAACGTGTTACAGGTACACTTACAGCTCCGTTAGGATCTGTGTATGTCCAATCCGGATCTGGGATGCCGGCATCAGACATCATGGTTCCGTCATCATTTCTTCCCGATCCCAGATCTACTATGCTTCCGGATGTAATCTTGATGGTTCTTACAGAAGCTGAAGTTCCTGATGCATTACTTACAGTGAGCTTAGCTTTATAAATCCCGGGCGTGTTATATGTAACGCTGGGATTTGGAACGGATGAAACTGAAGGATTGCCTCCGGTGAACTCCCACGAAAAAGCGGCTGGTGATCCGGTACTTTCATCCAGAAAATTAACCGTATTACTGCCGGCAACTGTGACTGAAAATTTGGATAACGGGCTTTGAGCATAAATATGCATTGCCAGTATGAATCCAAATAAAGAGATAATTTTTTTCATTGCTGATGATTTTTTATCAAACATATATAGATTCATCGGGAAGTGAAATAAATAGTTGACCAAATTTATAAAAATGATATTTGGATTTATAAATTAAAAATAATTTAATTAGTTGATATATAGATTGTTGTGTTCTTTTTTTTCTCTATGGGGTTCCATATAAAAAGCAGGGGATATTTTTAAAATATCTTAACTTTATAATGATGAATTAGGTAAGTATTTGGAAATAAAATTGATGATTTGTTATAACATATACTTTTGTTTTATTGCTGTTTATTTATTATAAGTCTCAATTTTGATTATTTTTTTGAATTCTGCATAGATTTGTAAAAATAAAACACACAATGATCGTATTAAAAAAAGTATTTATTTTATTTTTCCTCTTGTCTATAAAAGTATACTGCCAGATTTCGGATAGAAGTTCAAGGGAAATAGACAGCCTGATACAAAAAGACCAATGGGATCTGGCACATTATAAGCTGACTGATGAGAATACCCAATTCAAAAGGCTTTCCAGATATCCGCTTCATTATCACCTGCTGATTAAGCTTGATTCTGTAACAGTTTTATACAAAAAAGGAAAATATCCTCAATCCGGAGAAGCTTTGCTTCGTATCATTAAAGAAATACACGATAATAAGAAAGAGCTTAAATCATATTATTCACCATTGAATCATATTGCTGTAACAAGACTTTTCTATATAGAAAAAAGACTTGGAAATGTTTCGCAGGGACTCAAATATCTATCTTTCTTTTCATCTGAAATGGAATCTGTTTACAGGAAAAAGCAAAAACTTCTTTTTGGAGTGGCTCATATAGAGCTGGGAAATTATAAAAAGGGAATCGAAATCTTGAACAGCCGTTTGAAAGATATAAAAGAAGATTACAATCATCTTCTGTTCAGTAAATTTTTGCATGATAAAGAAACTGCGGCAACTTATAATACTAAAGGAGATGCTTTTATAAAATGGTATAAAAGCACAGGAGAAAAAAAATATCTTGATTCTTCCAGATACAGCTATAATATGGCGTTTAATATAATGAAGGATTCACCCTATTTTTCAAACTATTCCAAAGCGCTGCATCTTTACAGACAGGCCAATACTGCTTTACTGCAAAAGAAGTATCATGATGCAGGTACACTTTTCACTAGGTGTGAGAAAAATCCTGAACTTATGAATAAGAATTTATCCAGAGAATGTGTATGGGTTGGAAAGGCTGAAACCTGCACCTATCTTAAAAAGACGGATTCTGCTTTTTATTATATCAATAAAATAGATAATGAGAAAAATTCGGAATGCAGCTATGAAAATAAGCTTAAAATACTTCATTTGCTAAGTCTTAATTATGAGAACATCGGAGATAATAAAAATGCATATAAATATGCCAAAATAAGCTTGTCTGAGATTGATAGAATAAATCAGCAAAAACATGTTGGAAATTACTTTTTAGGAAAATATGAACAGCAGGAAATAATATTATCCTCAAAAAAGATGATTGAAGAAAATGAAAAGAAAAGTTTTATACTGATTACTGTCATTATATTTATTTCAACACTTACTATTGTGTTGTTTATTTATCATTATAAAAGAAAAAGCAATACATATTCCGGAACTGCGTATCAGGAGAGAGAGCATGATGCAATTCCCTTCACAGAAGGTATACCGCTTATCATAGATAATGAGCTGGTAAATCAGATATTAAAAAAGCTTGAAGATCTTGAGTCGGGAAAAAAATTTCTATCCAATAATTTTAAGCTTTCAAATCTTGCCAAGCAGCTCAATACCAACACTGCTTATTTGTCACAGATTATTAATCAGCATAAAGGAATGAGCTTTTCTGAATACGTAAATGATCTGAGAATAGATTATATTGTGAGTGAACTTCAGAATAATTCGGTTCTCCGTAAATATACCATACAGACAATGTCGAAAGAAGCGGGTTATAAAAGTACAACAACTTTTATCAGTGCATTTAAAAAGAAAACCATGACGACTCCTTCAGAGTATATCAGAAAACTCAAAAATGTTGATTGATATAAAACTGGAAATCAATATGTTATCATGATTTCCATCAGCAAGAGTATGGATGCCATTTTTTTAGAAGACTGATACTCAGGATTCAGCTGTTCACGGATTTCTCCCAAAGCTTTGCTTAATTTATTACTCACTGTCTTGTTACTGATGCCCAGAGCTTCTGCTGTTTCATTAACTGACATGTTTTTCCGGATTCTCATATCATAGACCTGCTGTTCCGTTGAGGAAAGCTGGGAAACTACTTCATCAATCATGGTTAATAAAGCACTGATCTCATTTTCCTCAAGGATTTCAAAATACTCTGAATCTGCAATTTCTATTTCATTAGGAATATCAAACTCGTCAATACTCAGAGTTGGAGGCGCTTTTTTATAGCTGTTATAAAAATTAATAATCCGATAATGAAGATGGCGTAGAAGGTAGCCTTTGGCACTTTCTGTATCATCGGTCTGTATGGCATCCGTATTCTCAAGAATCTTCATCCATAAGTTCTGAAGAATTTCTTCAGAGGCTTCCTTATCCCGTGTCCGTATAAAAACAAAACGATACAGACTATTCCAATACCGGTCATACAGCAGCATAAATGCAGGACGGTCGCCTGATTTTATTTTCTTTAATAATGTATAATCTGTTGGGTTCATATTGTGATACAAAATTACCTAAAGTAAAATTAACTTTTTGTGAACTTTGGGTGTGATAAGATTAAATATTTCTGAAAAACAGCACTTAAATAGGGTGCTAATGTTGGGTAAATGTGAAAATTGATGAAAATTATTAACAATTTGGTTGTAATGTGAATATAACGTTAAGGATGCCCCGGGGAAGTTTTTCATTTTCACGGTCTTATAGATAGAAGTATCAGTGAATACATGACAAGACCTTATGAAAAAACGTTTAACCTATAAAAATATTGAAGCCTTTGTTTTCAGACTTTGGGAACGGGAAGTTACGGAAGACTCAATTTCTGAAAAAGAAAACGAACTTTTAAAGCAATGGAAAAATCTTGCAGAAAAAGATCTGGATATTGTTCATCTTAAAGAATCCAAAGAAAGAGTATTGTCCGGACTGGAGTATTACTTTCCTCAAACAGATATTATTTCTATCCGATCTGCAAAAAGCTTTACCACACATCTGTATAAAATAGCTGCGGTTATTATCCTGCTTTTATCATTGGGCGGAGTTTTTACCTACACCATGTTCATTAAGCCGGATGTTTATCTTGCAGGATCCGGCAGCCGAATTGTTCATCTTGAAGACGGATCTGTAGTTACTCTTTTGCCTGGCGCTGAACTGACTGTAGAAAAATCTTTTCCTGCTTCTACAAGAGTGGTGGATTTAAAAGGAGATGCTATATTCTCTGTGGCAAAATCTAAAACGCATCCTTTCATCGTTCGTGCGGATGGTTTCAGTACTAAAGTATTGGGAACAGTATTTAAAATTTCACAGTCAGGCAAGAAAAAAGCGGTTGATCTTTATGAAGGGAAGGTGGCTGTTTCTTCCCCGGGTGTTCCGGTTTCTTTCCTTAAGCCTAATCAGAAATGGACCAATTTCGGAATTGCTCATACTACAGCAATTATTTCATTGAAACCTGTGAAAAGCCCAGTAAACAAAGCTCCTGCAATATTGTATTTGAGCTTTAACGATGTTCCTTTAAAAGAAGTAGCAGCCGTCCTGGAAAGCAATTATGATACAAAGGTTCAGTATCCTAAGGAAGCTGAAGATAAGAAGATCACTGCAGATTTCACTGGTGGTACTGTGGGTGAGAATATTGAGTCATTAGCCTTCATCCTGGGATTAGAAGTACATAAAAAAGAAAATACCTATATCCTTAAGAAATAAATCATTATTCAAAAAAAAATAATCATAATCAAGAGAACACTATTAAGTATGAAAAGTTTGAAATGTGGGATTACCATAGCAGCCTTATTTTTTACTGTAGCCGCAGAAGCTCAGGAGCTGGTTCAGAAAGTAACATTTTCTGTACCTGCCAACAGACCGCTGATTGAAGTTTTAGAAGAGTTTGCCGGAAAAACAGGGATGAGACTGGCTTATTCCAAAGTAGATATTAAAGAGCTGAAGATAAGAGGGATAAAATGTGAAAATACTTCCGTCAATAACTGTCTTAAAGATATTACCAAAGGACTTCCTGTTGTGTACCGGCTGCATGGTGACCTTATTTCGGTAAAATATGAAAGTTCTACTATTTCCGTATTGGGAAACGGACGAATTTCCGGTAAAATAGTGGATGAGGTGGGAAATCCCATTACAGGAGCAGAAGTTATTGCAGCTCAAAGGACGGTTGTGACTGACAATAACGGAGATTTTACCATAGAGCTTCCTTCGGGATCTCATAATCTGATCATAAAAGCTCCTAAATATAATACGCTGAGGGTTGAAAAGCTTTCTGTTAGCAATAAAGAAACAATCTTGGTTTCATTTGCTTTAAACAAAGCTTCTGATAAAATTACAGATATCAAAGAAGTTGTGATTACAGCAGCCCGTAAAGCAGATACTCAGGCGGGACTTCTTGCCCAGCAGAAGAAAGCAGCCCAGATGAGTGATGGTATTTCGGCAGAACAGATTTCCAAAACACCAGACAGCGATGTGGGAGGAACTTTGAAAAGGGTGACGGGAATTACCACCATTGATAATAAATATGTAGTAGTACGATCTATGGGAGAACGCTGGAACACTGCTGCAATGGACGGAATCAACCTGCCAAGTACAGAAGCTTATAACCAGAACTTTTCATTTGATATCATTCCTACTGCCATGGTAGAAAGTGTGGTGGTAAGCAAATCTGCAACCCCGGATATGAATGCCAGTTTTGCAGGAGGTTATGTAGAAGTAAGAACCAAGGATATTCCCAACGAAAACTTTACAACCGTAACATTGGGAACTTCATATAATGATCAGTCGGCCTTCAAAGAATTTCTGACCCGTCAGCGCGGAAAGTATGACTATTTCGGGTATGATGACGGAACAAGGGATTTTCCCAAAGGATTAGAACCGATGAACTGGACAGACCCAAGATTTTTTGAACAGTCCAGACAGTTTACCCATGATAATTTCAGCACCTATAAAACAAAAGGTGACATGGGATCTAATATACAGCTGGCATTAGGAAGAACGTATGCGCTTAAAAACAATAATAAATGGGGTTTTGCCGGAGCATTTGTCATCAGAAATGAGCAAAACAAACTGGACATTGACCACACAGGAAGGGGAAACTGGCTGGATACCACCGGACCTTATATTGCTGACTGGGAAACAAAAGGAGTAGCTCCTATACCATTTTATAATTTTAAAAATCAGGGGGCTTCCTACAATTATAACTCTACGTTGGCAGGAATGCTAAATTTTGGACTGCAGCTGGGCAAGAACAGAATTTCATTCCGTAATTCCTACACCCATATTTTTGATAATACCCTGACAAGAGTTACCGGCTGGAATGAATATACTACCGGAAGTGCCATGGCTTCCAATGCAGAATTAGCCTACAATTATTTTTATAACGGAATCATCCCCAATAATGATCCTGCTCAGATCAAAAACTTAGACAGACCATATACTGATAACACCAATTACCCGATTTTTCAAACCCTTTTGCAGAATAAACTGGAAGGGAACCACAAAATAGGCAATACAGAAGTCAGCTGGTTTGCAGCAAGAACCGGGATAACCTCTGATACGAAAGATTATACACAATACTTGACTCTTTATGATTTTATTGGAAGTGAAATTCTGACCTATCATAAAATCTATAATACCGGAGGAAATTTTTACAGAGGATATATCGCCAATAAAGAAACAGATTACAATTACGGAGCTTCAGTGAAGTGGGATCTGGATTTCGGAAACTTAAAAAATACGGTGAAGACAGGATACGCAGGTACATTGAAGAATAATACCAACCAACAACAAAAATTCTTTCTGCGAGTGGATGAGAACAGAAATGTTCCGAATAGTGAAAAAAATCACCTGACGATGTATGGAACTCTTTCAGATTGGTTCAATGGATCTCACTATGCACCGGGAGGTATAGGGTGGGAAACCAAAGCATTGTATAAAAACGATAAATATGAAGGAGAAGTGAAACAACACGCTCTTTATGTGATGTTTGATAACCGTTGGAAGAAATTAAGATTGGTATGGGGAGTTCGTGCAGAATATTTTAAGTATGATCTTATTTCCCAACAACTGGACTCAAGTGATACAAAGAATGTTGAAAGGGCGGCCATTGAGGATAAACCGTGGCAATGGATGCCTTCTGCGAATTTTACTTACAGCCCTACGAATAAAATCAATTTCAGACTTGCCTATAATAAATCTGTCATCCGTCCGCAGTTTAATGAACGAACAGGACTTCCTTATTTTGATCCGGTTGCCAATGGTTTGATTTATAATACAGAAATGACCTCTTCTGTTATTAATAATTATGATTTCAAATTTGAATGGTTTCCCGGCCTTGGAGAAATATTTTCAGCAGGATTGTATTATAAAAATATAGACAGGCCTATAGAACGTGAAGGGCATATCTCCAGTGAAGGGAATCTATATCTCTATAACGGTAATTCAAAAAATGCAAAATTGGCAGGAGTTGAGGCAGAAGTCAGAAAGAACTTAGGATTTATTGCGGGAGGAACTTTTCTGGAAAAACTTTTCATAAGCGGAAACTTTACCTATAATCACACGAAGGTAGTAGCTTTTAAAGACCTGTACAAAACAGGTGACAATGATGAAACCTATGAAGTAAAACGTCCTTTGTTCGGGCAGACTCCTTATGCTTATAATCTTGGATTGACGTATGATGGCGATCGCTTGGGACTGAGCTTTTTATACAATGCAAAGGGTGACCAGTACATTACCGTTGGATATGCTTACAAAGGAGAAGAAATACAGCGCCCTTACGCCGTAGCAGATGCACAGATCTCGTATAAATTTTTACGCAATAAAAACCTTGAATTAAAACTCAATGCAAGAAACTTATTCAACAGGGTGAAGGAATACTATAATAATTACAATTCCTATGTGATACCACTGGGACTTGGGAGTGCTATCGGAACGGAACGGGAAGCATGGGGACTTTTACCGGGTGCAACCGACAGGTATGACAAGAATATTGATAAGATTATGTTCAGGGCCTACAGTGGCAGAATGTTCAGCCTGAGTGTAAACTATATGTTTTAGAAAGCAATAGATCAAATACCAATACAGAAAGATATCTTCATGATAGCAGCGTACAGGTTTCGGTAACCTGGTCAAAAACTAAGAATACTGATGATGCGCACAGCAGTAAAGTTCTGAAAAAACCGGACGTTAACAGCTTTTCCCACGCTTTAACGGTTTCCATGGGAACTCCCGCAATGCAGTTCCTCCTGCAGCGATGGGATGAACACCAAAAAACAAATCGAAGGAATAGAGAGGAAGATATTCCTGAATAAAAAACTGATCTGGTATAAAACAACACAACCGGATTTATTAAAAATTATAACAATGAAAAGACTAACTCTAATTGCAGTGGCAGCATTATCTCTTACAGCTTGTCAAAACGATCAACTGGCAGATGCATCTTCTCCATTCGAAATGAAATCTACTTCTGCTGAGTACCTTACAGCTTCTGCTCTTCCGGTAACTACCGTAAGTGGTGCTATTACTTCAAATACTACATGGAGCGGAGTAGTTGAATTAGATGGAATTGTAACCGTAAAAAATGGTGCTACATTAACAATTCAGCCGGGTACATTCATTAAAGCCAAGCCAAGCGCAAACAATACAGCTACAGGAGTTTTGGTTATTGCTAAAACAGGAAAAATCAACGCAGTAGGTACAGAAGCTCAGCCGATCATTTTCACCAGCTACAAATTGTTAGACGGAAACGAAGATACAACTGCTGCTCCTGGTGATTTCGGAGGGGTTGTTATATTAGGTGATGCGCCTACAAACACTCCTTTTACAAAAACAGTTGAAGGGTTATCCGGTCCTGATTTCTATTACGGAGGTACCAATGCTTCTCATAACGGGGGAACATTGAAATATGTACGTATCGAGTTTGCAGGATATGATCTTTTAGCTCCGAATTCAGGTAACGAAATCAACGGTCTTACGTTAGGAGGAGTAGGAAACGGAACTACTCTGGATCATATTCAGGTATCTTTCGGAAAAGATGACTCTTTTGAATTCTTCGGAGGAACGGTAAACGCTTCAAACCTGGTTTCTTTTGCAGCTGATGATGATAACTTCGACTTCGATAACGGATATACAGGAACGATTACTTGTGCATTAGCTTTGGCAGATTACAACTCTACACACAGTCTTAGCGGAGCAAGCCCGGATTCTAACGGTATCGAGCTTGATAATAATGCAGACGGTTCTTCTACAACATTGCTGACTCATCCGGTGATCAACAACCTTACTATTATCGGTGCTAAGAATTCTTCTAAAGGCGTTTTATATGAAAACGGTATCCATATCAGAAGACACGGAAGATTAACATTAAATAACGCTGTGGTAACAGGTTATCCTGTGGGAATCAAAGTAGAAGGTACAGGTTCTGAACTTTCTTCAGCTTCAGCATACAGCACCATCCAGATCCACGGATTTGCTACTTCAGTTACAGGTACAGGTACAGCAGGAATCCCTGCAGCTAATCTGGCGACTGGTACTCCTGCATCTCTTTGGGGGATGAGCCAGCCTTTCTTCAACGAAGGTGGTTGGAATGTATCTCCAAGAAACTGTGGAAACTTCCAGGGACTTTGGACAAAATACAATTTCTCCATTGTAGAATAATAAAAACTTTTAAAAAGCAGGGAACAGCAAACGCTGATTCCTTGCTTTTATCTCAAAAATTTTAATCATCAGCATTATGAAAAAAATAATTTTATCATCTGTTCTGTTTTTATCCCAACTGGCTGCAGCACAGTCTCTGGTATGGGGTAATTCTTTTGATACTCCTGCCGATCTGCAGGGATGGACCTTTCATGACCTGAACAACAATGGCAACGGATGGGTACAGGGACAGAATATCTATCATAACGGAACTACCCTGGCCTATGGAACTGCCGGAGTTCTCCGCCATTCTATCAATTCGGTTCCAACTGGAAATGCTAACGGATTTACTACAGAAAATGACTGGATTATTTCCCCTCAGATTGATCTTACCAACACTACCGGGACTATTACCCTGGCGGCAAATATCGGAAGACAGAGATCTACTCATACTATTGTTGCCAGAGAGCTTTTTATCTATGTAAGCACACCGCAGAAAGAAGTTCCTACGCTAACGGATTTCCAGGCGATGACAGTAGATGCAGATGGAAATGACGTTCAGAGTATTTACAAAATACAGGTAGGTGATTCAGCCAATCCTTTTCCGGCGGATCTTACCCAGTTTGTACAGTCCCTTGTAGATCTTTCTGCTTTTGCCGGGAAAAAGATCTATATCGGAATGTGGTCAAACAGAAAAACAAGCGGAAATAACGTTCAGAACATTAATATTGATGAAATAGGAATTTATGCTACTTCATTTTTGGGAACTAAGGATGTAAAAAGAAACAAAATTGTAACACAAATAGCAGAAAACCCGGTAAAAGAATCTTTACAGCTGCAGCTTAATCCGGCATTGAAAGAAAATACAACTGCAGTGAATATTTATAATGCAGCAGGGCAGAAAGTACTTACCACTAAGTATTCCGGGGTTATCCATGTGGCAGGGCTTACTGCAGGGCATTATATTGCAGAAATTACAGACGGAAAGACTACGGAAAGACTGAAGTTTATTAAAAAGTAATTTTTCTGGCCTTAGAAACTGATTCTAGAAACACCAGAAATTTAAAATACAATAATGGATAGGAGTTGAAAAAATACTATCCAGAACATATCCAACTAGTTTTTTTATAATTATATATTGCCCGGCTCACGGGTTGGGCAATATTTTTAAGTTTTACAATGAAATAATTAAAGAAAGATGAATAAAATCTTCGCATTGCTACTATTTTTCACCGTACTTTTTTCATGTACAGACAACAATACAATGGAGTTGTATGATAAAGTACAGAAACCCGGAGAGGTTAATATCAAAGGATTTTCCAAACCTGATGTTCTTCAGCTGAGGTTCAACGGACAACCTGTATCTATAGATGGTAAAACTTCTTATACCAACAAAATTGAAACCCAGCTTCAGTTTGTTCTGGATCAGGGAGAAACCAATAAACTATCTGTCTATAACAATGAAACAGGTACTGAAATTGCAAAATACAATATTACATATGACAATATAAATGATTATAAAGACCTCTACTTTTTTAATCTTCCGGGAATTTATCTGCAGACCTATGCTGTAAAACCGCAGGTGAACTTCGGGAAAGTAGGTTTTGAATTTATTTTTCCCAATCTTGGCGAATTTTCCGGAACCTCACTTAAAGATGTAAAAGGCGTTCTGAAAAGAGAAAACGGAGTAGTGCTTGCTGAGTTTGACAGCATTGGGAAAGACAATTTTACTGCAGTGAAAATCTATAGTTTTTTCAGTTCAACAGCTCCTGTATACCTTGAGTTATACAAGCCGGGAACTACAGAGCCTTACGCAGGATCTAAAATGATTCAGGTGAAAATAAAACAACACACAGGTGCCAATATGATTGTTCTTCAGGAAAAAATGGAAAATGGAGAATGGGTGGTAAAAGGAGATATCGATGTAGTAGAATATCTGTAATTACGTATGAAAAATTTTTTAAAACTTCAATGTATTGCTATTGCTGTCTTTCTCATTTCGTGTACGAATACTAATGAAGAAAGCGTACCTGTTTTTCCTGAGGGAAGTACAGAATCTGTGAATCTATGGGTTCAGGACAGTATGAAAAGATACTATTACTGGGCAGATCAGATGCCAGCAAAGCCGGATTATAAGCTTCCCGTAAAAGATTTTTTCAAAACTCTGCTGTCTTCCGAGGATCGGTTTTCTTTCATGGTAAATACTGAAGATTCTTCTTCCTATCCACGATCTATAAGGAATATGTACGGTTTTGATTACACGGTTGTTCAGCTTGCCAATAATGAAGTGGTTACTGTAATTAAGCTGGTGCTTCAAAATTCTCCGGCTTTTAATTCCGGGCTGGAAAGAGGAATGATCATTACCAAAGTGAATGGAAAAGCAATGACTGCCGCGAATGCTGAAGCAATGGCTTCATCCATTAAAGATCAGACCGCTGTAGAACTTACCGTTGGAAAGTGGCAAAACGGAGGCATTGCGGAGGAAAAAACCATCACTGTTTACTATGGTTTCTCTTTTGAACAATCTGTTTTATCTAAAATTTTTGAAAAAAACGGTAAAAAAGTGGGCTATCTGTACATCTATGATTTTCCGGACGGAATGACGCAGACTTTGTACCAAAAGTTTGGGGAATTGAAAGCCGCCGGAGTGAAGGAATTAATTCTGGATCTCCGGTACAATTACGGAGGTTCAGTATCCTCTGCCGCAGCACTCTGCTCACTTATTCCTTCAGGATTATCCTCCGGCTCACCATTCATCATTTTTAAAGGAAATAAAAACGGAGGCGAAGTAAAAAGAACATTTGCCCAACAGATTACTTATGATCCCAAAGCTTTGGACTTTGCAACCTTACGCGCCAATGCATTAGGATTACAGAAAGTATTCATCCTCACATCAAACAGTACAGCCTCTGCAGCCGAAATTGTGGTGAACAATCTGAAACCATACATGCAGGTAATTCAAATAGGAGATACTACACTGGGGAAAGATATGGCAGGATTTGTAGTGGAAGACAGGCGTAAACCCAGAAAAATTTCCTGGCAGATTCATCCGGTGATTTATAAAGTATTTAATGCCAGCGGAGAAGGAGAATACAGCAGTGGAATTTCCCCGCAGATCAGTATCAATGAATTTGCCGGTCTGCCATTATTACCTTTGGGAGATCCCAATGAAACCCTTATCTCTTCTGCTCTGAACGGAGGATATTTCAAATTGCCAGCTCACGAAAAGAATGGAAATATCAAAATTTTATTTCAGAGTGATGTGCCTCCGGTTATGATGCAGCAGTAATGCGGATAGAAAGGGCAGAAAAAGAAAATTTTAACCAAACTCAAAAGTAAAATAATATATCGAATAGTAAAAGTATAAATTTTTTTTACCCTTTTACCTATTCAGAAACACAATAAAATCATAAAATCATGCATGGAATAGAACCAAAACTTCACATGAACCTGACCAGCCGTATTGAATATTACCGTCTGCTGATAGAAGCAGCAGAAGACCCTGAAAGCCAGCCTTCGGAGGTGATTACACAGATTTCAGAGCTGGGTCATCTGTATGAGGAATATCTGCTTAACAAAAAAAATCTGGAAAACAGTATTAAAAATTACCGCGCCTATCATAACGATTTGAGAAAAAAACTCACGTCAAGACTGCGGGAGCTCAGAAGAAAAGCAAGACAGAAATAAGATCAGGAATGTACTTTATCGGATGATTTTACGGTGAAATTCATACCTTTATAACATCAAACAGAAGGATGAAGGACTTATGAATTTTATCCAGGCAGAACTTTCCGTTTATTTACAGATATTTTGGCAGTTTTCATGGCGGGAATGGATCATATTCAGTCTGATGGCTAATATTCTCCTTTACCTGTTTTCCATAGGTTTGTATGTTTTTATCGAAAAGACCTGCCGGAAATGTCAGTTACAGGAAAAAAAACATCCTGTTACAAGATCCGATTTTTATCTTAGGCTGCTTACCATATTATACAATAGCTTTGTCATGTTACTCGGAGCTTTTTATGGAAAAACGGATGGATAGTGCTGGGTCAGACAGAGTCCTTCATGGGAATAATTATGGAAGTTGCTGTGCTACTTTTCTTAATGCATCTTCTGATGTTTTTCTTTCATTTTGCAGCACATTTACCTTTTATCTACAAAGTTTTGCATGGAAAACATCAAGAACATGTCAGTACCAATTTTTTGAGCCTTTTTGTTCTTTATCCTTTTGAAACGATAGGATTCTGAGTGATGATACTGGTTTTATTCGTTGGAAATCCTGGCGCTTGGCAGAGCAATTTTTGAGTCGTCATTGATATTTCCGGACAAAGAACCGGTTTGGGCATATAAAAAACAGAGGCACAAAATAAAGCAGATGTAAAAATTTTCTTTACTTTTAATATTTTACATAAAAATCCCACAAAATTAGACCTCTGTTTGGTGAATGTGTTGAAGAGAAAATTAAGGTTTTCTTAAGAATTGTTAATATAGAAACGCAATACTGAAGGGTAGTAGAGCTGTCATTTATTTTTCGGATCCTAAATCCTTTTCAGTATGATTTCCTTCTACAAGTAAAGTCAATTCATCACATCGTATAATCTGATGACTTTGGATGGTAAATTCCGCCAATACTTTATGTACCACCTTACTTCCGTCTTTTAGTTTTGATTTTGCGATGTGGTTGGTAAATATGACAGTACCGTTTTCCGCATAGTTAATGATCTCAAGTTTTTGTTCAGTTACTTTTTCTTTGAGTTTTTTGATGTGCAGAACAAATTCTTCATAGTTCAGTTGAGAATGGTTTACAAACTGAATGTATTCCTTTGAAAAATATTTTTCAATTAATAATTCATCAAATACAGGGTTTTCTAATACTTCTTTAAATACCTGCCGGATAAAATGTTTCATAACTTTATTATTTTGAAGCAAAATTACCTTACAGATGAATGACTGAACGATAACAATTGTAAAGAAATTATCTGCGGTTGCGTATTCTGCTTAATGAAACACTTGTAATGCCAAGATAAGAGGCAATATAATGTTGTGGAAAGCGCAGAAGAAGCTCCGGTCTGTTTTTGAGAAGCTGTTGATACCTTTTCTGGGGAGAATCTCTGATAAAAGAGATCAGCCGTTTATTGATTTCACTGAAACGTTGGTAAAAAAGCGGCTGAAAAGTATGCTGGAATTCCTGATTTTCCATGAGCCTGTGAAAGTTTTCAGTGTGTAATTCGTAAACGGTAGTTGATTCCAGAGTTTCAATTACAAAATCAGATGGAATGCCATTCAGGAAGCTGTCAAAAGATGAAACAGCCTGGTTTTCTGTTATAAAATCCAAGGTAAGTTCTTTTCCGTCCTGATAGAAAAATACTCTTAACGCTCCGTTTTTTACTAGGAACATTTTTTCTGAAACTTTTCCTTCTTCAAGCAGGATTGTTTTAGCAGGATAAGTAACCTCAACCAATAAATGAAGGTCAGTTTTCAAGAAAAAGTGAAGATCCGGAATGTGCATATATGAAGGATTAATGGGAGGCGTTCAGTAAATCCTGTACAATTATTTTACATTTTTTATCAATTCATTCGATCTGTAAAGCTGGCTGTTCATTTTTAGATTTAAAATACTGGTAGAAACTGGCCTTGGATACATTAGCTTTGTCAATAATTTGATTAATCCCCGTATTGTTGTAACCTTGTCTATGGAAGAACACCATAGCATTGCTTACTATTCTTTCGCGAGGTTTGGGCATGTTATAAACTTTTTACAAATGTAGAAATAAACAGACTGGTATGTTTGAAAATACATTAATTTTAAATAAATACCATGGTATAATAAAGCTGAACGACGAAGAAAAGTACTGTAAAAAACCATAGAATATAAGGGTGGTAGCTGAAATTATTCTTGAGGATATAGTGTAAAGCTTTGAAAAGCTTGAAAATCCCGATAATTGCAATGATGATAAAAACCAGAAAAGCCGTAAAAAATATATAATCTCTTGTTCCATGGTTTTTTATCTTACCCAGGTTGTCAACATAAGCATCTACATTCATAGTTTGTCCCAGAAACATAGCCGAGCTGATTAATATAAAAAGAGGGGTAGATGTATACACCGTTGTATAAATAAAAGAAAATAATAACGTCCGGAAGGTGACTGTATTCACTTTTTCTTTTTTATACCATAATATAATAACAGTAAATACTACCGCAGTAATATTATTCATCAAAAATATAAAGAGCGCTTTTTCTACCATGCTTAGCCCTTTGATTTTGGAAATAATATTGTGCTGACCACCATAATCCATTAAAAGTACCGAAACAATCACAGAGGTATAAACAGAAAGTTTGATAGGAGAGAGGAAGTCGTGAAAGCGTTCAGTCTCTTCTTTTTCCATCTCGTGAACAGACAAATCATAGCAGCGACGGGGATCGTGAAACAATTTGAAGATGGTTACGGGAACCAGCAATATTTCAATAATAATCTGCAGGCACAGCTTTTCAAAACTATCAATCAACTTTTCAAACATATAGAAGGATATTAAGGGAACGTTTTTGCAATTTAACTAATTTTTGTATTACATCTTAAAACATAATAAAAAAGTGGATGACTCATGTTAAATCATCCACTCATTTATTATCTAAAAAAGCGTATCACTATTTCGGAAGCCCTTTTTTTAAAGCAATATGGGCCTTTTCTACGGCTTTTCTTTCTTTCCAGTCCATATACCTTTTTTTGTATCGGCCTTTCATAAAATTATCAAAATTACGCTGAACGGCAAGATTCCAAAGAGAATGTGCCTTTACAGCCCAGCTTTTATCCCATGCACGCAGTGAAATAGAGAAAGATCCATCCAGATATTTCATCCAGTGCCACCAACCTGTAGGCATGAATAAAGTATCTCCATGCTCCAGGAAACACTCAATTCCTTCTATACCATCCAATGCCGGGAATTTCTCAAAATCAGGATTGGAAATATCATAATCTTCCAGTGCATAGGTGGCATAAGGAAGCTTATACAGACGTGTTTTCCATTTGTATTCAAACAGAAGGACATGTTTTCTTCCATTGAAGTGAGTGTGGAAAATATGCGGCATGTCGATATCGTAATGAAGGAAAGTTACAGAACCTTTACCTCCGAAAAACATACTTGGATATTTATCTAAAAATCCACCCATAAGGTTTTTTGGCGGAACATAGTCGTCCAAGAGTTTGGGGGCAAATTTTATAGGATCAAAGAAGAAAATTCTCAGATCAGTAGGCTCTCTCTGAATAAGATCAACATAATCACGGAAGGGCATTTTCGTAGTCGGAGTATTGATAGGGGCGGCAGGATCTGCTTTGGCACTGTCATAAAGGGGAACTTCAACGTCGCCTACTACTTCTTTCATGTAATCCATCGTCCATTTTTGATAGGCGGGCCACTTTCTTGCCATATTTCTGATTACCACTGGCTTACATGGCTTTAGATATTTTTCACGGAAATCTTCTTGTGAAATGTCATCTACAATATCAATTGGTTTAAGGATTATTCCCATTCGTTCAAATTATTAAGCTAAAGTATTAAATATTTGCGACAAAAAAATGGAAAGAATTAAAATTATTTGGAATTAATATAAATAAATAATAAGGCACCAATTTTAGCTCCGTTTTTTTTGAGTTATTATGATATGATTTTATCTTCAGTTCTTTTAAAATCTATAGTGTTTATAAGGTAAAAGATATTTGTAAAATACAATAATTGTATGTATAATTGCTGTATTAAAATAACCATGAAACGTTTTACTACCATTATTTTTTCACTCGTATTTGCAACTGCTTTTTCACAAAAATCAACCAGGATTTTTACTTCAGATATTGATAACTTTTGGGTGGCTTATGACAGCATCCAAAAAACAAATGATTACTCCGGAAAGCTGGATCTTATGAAAAGATTGTATACTGATAAAGCAACAAAAGGGTTAAAAGCTTTTATGAATGCCAGAGATTATAATGATAGTGTGTATGTAAAAGTCATAGAAAAGTATCCAAAATTCTGGAATTCAGTAAGACCGAATACCTTAACGATAAAAACCAAGACCAAAGAGTTGGAAGCCAGTGTTACCAGACTGAAGGAGTTGTATCCTGAACTTAAAGATGCTGAAATGTATTTTACTATTGGTGCACTTAACTCTGGTGGAGCCGTGAGCGGAAATATGGTATTGGTAGGTGCTGAACTTGCCACCGGAATTGGGGCTACAGAGGTCTCGGAGTTTAAAGATGAATGGCTGAAGGGTATATTTGCCCATCAGTCTCTGGATAATATCGTTTCCCTGAATATTCATGAATACATCCATACCCAGCAGAACGGAAATCAAAACAGGGTTTTAAACCAGGCTATCAAGGAAGGATCATGTGATCTGATTGCCGAACTTGTGATGAAGGAATCTCCGCAAAGGAAATATATTTCTTACGGAATGGCTCATGCAGCTGAAATTAAAGCCCGGTTTAAAAAAGAAATGTTTACCGGCAATCTTGCCAACTGGTTTTATAATGGAAGACAAAAAGGAGAAGGAGCCGATTTAGGATATTATGTGGGGTATGAAATCAGTAAAATGTATTACCAGAATACAAAAAATAAAAAACAGGCTATCAAAGATATTATTGAACTGAACTATGGTGATAATAAAGCGGTTGAAGACTTTCTCGACAAATCAAGATTTTTCAGAGAAAAAGCCAATACACTTGCTAAAGAATATCAAAATCAATTACCGTATGTAGTGAAAACAGAGCCGGCCAATGGTTCCGTAGACGTGAGTGCTGACATCAAAGAGCTCAGAATTACTTTTTCACAGGAAATGGTTCCCGGATATTATTCTTTCAATCTTTCTGATAAAGGAAAAGAATATATGCCGATGACCAAAGTGAAAGGAATGGAAAATAATGATAAAACGTTGGTCTTGGGAGTAGATGTAAAGCCCGGCAAAGAATATAAATTTATACTCACCAATAAAAGTTTCAGGTCTAAAGAAGGGTATCTCCTGAAAGATGAGAAGTTTCTTATCAGGTTTAAAACCGGCAATAAGTAGTTTTTTCGTAAGCGGATATTTAATAATTGGGATTTGAGAATGAATTTCGTTTATCTTTGGTTTTATTGTTTTTAATGTCTTAAAGTTTTATTGGTTTTCTGACTTTTTTAGGCTTTTCATGAGATTTTAGTGATAGAAGGAAATTCGCTATTTTTCAAAAAAAAAGTATATTCGGCTTCGTAAAAATAATGATATGCAAGTATATGAAGGGATTTCTGTGGGGTTGTATCTGTTACTAATGATAGGTATAGGCATATATTCTTATAGAAAATCAACAAGTAATTCAGAAGAATTTCTAATTGGCGGCCGAAAAATGGGAGCTGCCGTAACAGCATTGTCTGCGGGAGCGGCTGATATGAGCGGCTGGCTTTTGATGGGAGTTCCGGGAGCGATGTATCTGTCCGGAATTTCAAGCTCCTGGATTGCGATAGGGCTAACCATTGGTGCTTATCTCAATTATATTATTGTAGCACCAAGACTCAGAATTTATACGGAGGTGGCACAGAATGCCATTACGTTACCTGTATTTTTTGAAAACAGATTTAAAAATAAAAATCAGCTTCTGAAGATCACGTCGTCTGTTTTCATTCTGGTATTTTTTACCCTGTACACTTCTGCAGGAATGGTATCCGGAGGAAAACTATTCGAATCCGCTTTCGGAATGGATTATACGGCAGGCTTACTCCTGACAAGTCTGGTCGTAGTACTGTATACATTTCTAGGCGGATTTCTGGCAGTAAGTCTTACTGATTTTGTACAAGGCACCATCATGGTACTGGCATTGGTGATTGTTCCGATTGTAGCGATTACCCAGATCGGAAGCGTGGGAGAGACATTCTCTCTGATTGAAGCAAAAAATCCAAAATATCTGGATTTGTTCAGAGGAACAACAACCGTAAGTATTGTTTCTTTATTGGCATGGGGATTAGGATACTGTGGGCAGCCCCATATTCTGGTACGCTTTATGGCCATTGATAAACCAAAAGATCTGATCAAAGCAAGACGTATAGGAATTACATGGATGATCTTTACTGTTGCCGGAGCCTTGGCCATAGGATTGGTAGGAATCGCTTATCTGCAAAAGTTTGACATGAATATGATGTTGAAATTTGACGGATCAAAGACGGAAGCAGAAACTATTTTCATTTATTTCTCCCGTATATTATTCCATCCGTTTATTGCGGGGTTTTTACTTACAGCAATTCTGGCAGCGGTAATGAGTACTATTTCTTCTCAGTTATTGGTAACTTCAAGCTCATTAACAGAAGATATTTATAAAGCTTTTCTGAATAAAAAAGCAACTTCTAAGCAATTATTAATGGCGAGCAGACTTTCTGTTTTACTTGTAGCGGTCATTGCGGTACTTTTATCCCTCAACCCTAAGGATAGTATTCTTAATCTTGTTGGAAATGCATGGGCTGGCTTTGGTTCTGCATTCGGACCATTGATCCTGCTGTCTCTTTTATGGAAAAAGGCAACATGGCAGGGAGGTTTTGCCGGAATGATGGTAGGAGGAATTACTGTATTAGCCTGGGTCTATCTTCAGCATCCACTGAAAGACTGGTACGAAATCATTCCCGGGTTTACACTTTCTTTATTAACCAATGTGATCGTTTCTTTATTCACTTATAAGCCAGATGATGTGATTGAAAAAGAGTTTAATGAAGTTCAAAAGATTATGCAGGAGTAATATAGAAAGCTTTGCAATGACATAACAATGATATACCCTTACCAAACGGCAAGGGTTTTCGTTTTTCTGAGGCTATTATATTGTTATATGATAATTTAGCTTTTGTATACTTACTTTTAATAATAAACATAATAAGTGCCGGGATAAAATCTATAATGCTCGGTGATATTATATTTTCAATACCATGATGAGCAATCCGGCCTCTTCCAGACACACATCATAAACATCATAGATATAAAATGACTTCCCGTCACAAAATTCTGCATTATTTTTTGTATTATTTTAGGACAAGCATTCTTCCTTTTGCATAGGCAATCTGGTCTTTTTCCTTTTCCTGGTCAGGATTATTTTTTAGGTACATCTGATAGTATATTGCTGCATTCTTAGGCTGTTTCAGGTTGAGATCATACAGAAGTCCTAAACGGTAATAAATAATATTGCTGATCCCAAAAGTCAATCCCTTTTTATAAGCGGTTAAAGCCTCATTATACTGGTTTTTAGCTTCATAAATGCCTGCCAGCGCAGCATAGTAAAGATTGGTATGGTCTGAAATAGCTTCATCAATAGTCTTTTGCGCATAGATTGCAGCATTGTTATAATCTTTCAGTTCACGATAGCTCAGTGCCATAAAATATAATGTGCCATCATTTTGTACTCCCATATCTTCCAGCATTTTGTAAAGCATAATGCATTTCTGATAATCTTTTACATAAAAATAAGCCTGTCCCATATCGTTCATTACATTAACATCAGCATGATTTTTCAGGAGCTTTTCACCGATTTCAATTACTTCCGGATACTTGGTTAACTGATTGGCAACGGGTAGCAGAGCCTGCTGTAAAGTGAAATTTTCAGTATCGGCAGCAATGGCTGTTTTCAATACATCATAAGCAGGCAGATATTGTTTGAGACCGCTGTAGGTAATGGAAAGATCATAAGCCACATCAGGGTCGGTAGAATTAAGGTCATTGGCTTTTTTGAGATAATTAAGTTTAGATTCAGGCGTTTCTGCATAGATAGCAAGCTGTTTATAAGCATTGAAATTAAGACTGTCAATTTGAATGATCTGCTGAAGATAATTCCTGGCATTAGAAGCATTTCCCCGTCTGGAATTAATACTGGCCAAACTGAATAAAGTAGGGAGATTATTGGGTTGAAGGGTGTTTATTTTCAGATATCTTTTCTCAGCTTCCGGAAGTTTTCCGGCCATCATATGACAATAAGCTATTTGTGAAAGAGCCTTTATATCCTGTGTATCTCCGGAATATATGGTCTGAAGATATTGGGCAGCATCAGCATAACGTTGTGTTTCATAATATTCAAGAAGCTTTTCAGTATCAATTTTTGCAGATTGAGCCGTGATATTGTTAAATGCTGACATAATAATACACAAACATATTCCTATTTTCATCATGGTTATTTTTTAACTAAAATATTGCTTATTTACTAAGCTTCCAAATTATGGACTCACATATTGGGGATTTTTTTAACATTAAACCAGATATCATTAGATTTCTTACATTCACTTTACAGAAGAAGCTAAAACGGGAGATATGGAAATAAAAATTGTCCGGTCATTCCTTGATTATTATGGGGAAATAAGAGAAATAACCATATTTACTGAAACCATTGATGATCAGATGAGACTTTAGCCATAATAAAATATGAAATCCATCACAGAGCAGAATTATATATCTGTCTGAATCTTATAAAATTATTTGAAAAAAATTAGTGAAGTAGAAATGTTTCATGTGTGTATCTAAATGTTTGATGTTGAGTTCTTAATATTCATATTTTCTTTTGCTGGGAACAGAACTGTCTCTTTAAAACTCCGGAAATCCGAATTTTATTGAAGAAATATTTTGTCAGTAATAAAAAACTTTCTATATTTGCACCACTGAAAACAACGGTATTACCGGAGTTAAAGGAGAGTTGGCAGAGTGGTCGATTGCGGCAGTCTTGAAAACTGTTGACTGTAACAGGTCCGGGGGTTCGAATCCCTCACTCTCCGCTAAGAAAACCCTTAAATCAATTGATTTAAGGGTTTTTTTACATTAGTAACTAGCAATAAAAAGCCCTGCAATTCGCAAAATTACAGGACTTAGTATGAGAATAGATTCTTCTCTTAGCTTAAAATCTCACATGGCGCTACACAATACACCCAAGGGCATCTTTTGATTTCCGGGGGTGGGCAACACGCTTCAGAGCAGGTTGCTGCTCCGCCATTAATACTTTTCAATTGGTCTCTTGAAATTTTTTTAGAATTTTTCATAGTCAAGTAATTGCGTTAAACTTAAAATTAAGGCTGGTTTCCGCCACCACATCCGTCGTAAGGCATACATTGCCACTTACCACCAATTAAACATAGCTGACCGCCTCTGCAGTCAATTCCCCCCTTAATTGTTTTCAGTTCCTGTCTTTCGATTTTCTTTAAATTTTTCATAATAATTTTTACGTTTAGCTTAATTCGAAATTAATGAAATTTTATCAACTATTTTAGAATTATTAAAAAAATATTTATTTTATTTTTTTCAATTGCAGTATTTTTTATGTTTATTTCATAAAACTAAGTAAAATTATTTTTTTGCGTAAGCTTTGAAACGGCTTCCCAAAGAGTTCTCTCATTTTCATAAAATCTTGTCCTGTGACAAGTCCGTTTTCCGATCGGATTGGTAACTTTGACTTAATATTAATCCTCTAAATCTTATATGATGAAAAGTTTATTTAGATTCTCAGCAGTATTGTTCTTCATTATTATTCTTGCCAACTCTCAGGTATATGGACAAAAAATAAAACCTGCTGAAAGCGGTTATGCATCTGTTAATGGCATCAAAGTCTACTACGAAGTCTATGGCGAAGGAAAACCTCTTGTTTTGCTACATGGTGCCTTTATGACAATCGATATGAATTGGGGGGAGCTGATCCCGGAATTGTCTAAAAACAGAAAAGTAATTGCACTTGAATTACAGGGACATGGACATACTCCTTTTTCCGAAAGGAAATTATCACATGCTACTTTGTCCAGTGATGTAACAAAGGTAATGGACTATCTGAAAATTGATAAAGCAGATGTTGCAGGCTACAGTTTTGGAGGAGAAGTGGCCTATCAGATGGCTATACAAAGTCCGGAAAAACTTAGCAAACTGGTTATTATCTCATCAACCTATAAAACCCAAGGCTGGCTGCCTGAAGTGAATAAAGCCCTGGAAGGAATGAAGCCTGAACTCTTTACAAACAGCCCTATGCATACCGCCTACAATGCTGTAGCACCTGATAAAACAAAATGGCCGAAATTTCTGGAGCAGATGATGGCTTCTGCCGGACAGCCTTTCGACCTTGGTGATGATAATATTTCTAAAATTCCGGTACCGGTTTTAATTATAGCCGGTGATAATGATGGACTGGATAAAACAGAACTTACAAAAACCTATAAATTATTGGGAGGTGACGTTTTTGCAGACATGGGTGCAATGCCAAAATCTCAGTTGGCTATTGCTCCGGGGCAAACCCATGTAAGTCTGATGATGCAGACGGCAATGATTCTAAACTATCTGAATGGCTTTTTGAAATAATTAAGGCCATTAGAGGGTTGAAATCTATTTATAACGTTCAAAATCTACAAAATGAATACAAAATTTGAAGCAGGAATTAATATTGCTATAAAAATTCCCAAAAATAAATACGAAAAAACAGTTGCTTTTTACCGGGATATTTTAAAATTGGAGGTTGAGGAAAAACCAATACAAAATCCCACTGTTTCCAGAACACATGAAGTGAAATTTGGACATAATATGATATGGCTGGATTGTGTAGACAATTACACTCATTCTGAAACATGGCTTCAGCTCACCGTACCCGATGTAGAAGCCGCTACACAATATCTGCTGTCAAACGGTATGGAAACCTGTGACGAAATTGAAGAACTTCCTGAAAATATGCACTGGATTACCGATCCTGCCGGCACCGTATTCAATTTGCAGGAAAGAAAATAGTAAAAAACAGAAATACAATGTGTAAGAATTGCTTAAAATGAGGCTGTATCCAAAATTTTAATACCTTTAACCATCAAATCCTTAAAATTTTATAATATTCTCATGCAGACAAAACCATTCAATTTTATTGCAACCATACTTTTTCTGGTAGTAAGTGTGACTGTATTTTCACAAAAAACAGCCGCTTTGGGTTCTTTATTGGATAGAAATTCAGAATTTATATTCCCGCAAGCTCCTGATAAAATCTCAAAAGCGTTGAACGTAAAAGCCATCTTTTATGAAGATGCCAATGAAGAAAAATATGCCAAATGGCCCATTAAAACAGGGCTGGAACTTTATTGCAGCTTGGGAAAAGATAATACTGTGAATGAGATGTTTTTTGTTGCTTCAGATAATAAACCTGTAATTGTTGAGGGACTTCCTTTTGGTCTTGTTCTGAATAAAAGTACATTACAGGACAGTAAAACGAAGTTCAGTAAGTACAATGCCAAAACACAGAAATTAGCAGCAGACAGTGAATTTCCAGATGGATCAAAACTGGTTTTTAAAAAAGGAAAACATTATGCAACATTATTTTTCGACAGCAAAAACCTTTTAAAATCATTAGGACTTACAGAAGAAATGATTGATCCGGCAGCTAATTAACCTAAGGGAGGCTTCAAAACAATATAAGACCTGTCATTATCTGGCGGTGTTTTATTCTTATAATGAAGCCCTAATATAAATTTAATTATATTGTTAATCCATAGTTGTTTTTTACCTCAGCCATCACAAAAGTACTGTGAGTGCTGCCTATAGAATCTACAGATCCCAGCTTGTTAAATACAAAATCCTGATAATGTTTCATATCTCTTACCTGAACTTTCAGAAGGAAATCAAAATCTCCGGAAATATTGTAACATTCGGCAACTTCTTCAATTTCTAAAATTTCTTTTACAAAATCATAGCCTACAGACCGGTCGTGAATTTTGAGCTTGATCTGGCAGAAAACCGTAAATCCGCGGTTCAGTTTTTCAGCATCGAGAATGGCTGCATACCTTTTGACAAAACCTTCCTGTTCAAGCCTTTTTACCCTTTCAAAAACCGGAGAGGTAGAAAGGTTCACTTCTTTTGCAAGTTCCTTAACGGTCAATTTTGCATTTTTCTGGAGCAGCCTGAGCAGCTGTAAATCCTTATTATCGAGTTGTTCCACAGAATATTATTCTTTTAAATGATTAAAACAGTCAAATCTACAGAATTATATGCTTTTAATTTTATTTTTAAAAGTTTAATTTGCTTAATTATTTATTGTTAATTGTATTTTTATTCGGTATTCCTAATTTTACACAAAATTAAAAACTTTTACTGATAATCTTTGTTAGAGGTAAAAGTACAGTTCTTTGCAGATACTTCATCAAACAGGAAAGGTTTTACTTAAGGTAGATTAATAGGGAATCGTGTGCAAATCACGAGCTGTCGCGCAACTGTAAGTAACATGCCAAAAGTTTCTGTCCTTGCATATCCACTGCCAAAAACGGGAAGGATGACGGAAACTGTTACAAGTCAGGAGACCTGCCTTTACTGAATTGACAATGCTTTCGCGGGCTGAAGCTTTTGGGTCATACAGATGATATATCAGATATGTATTTTATCTCAATTGGAAATGCATTGCCTGCTATATCATTATTTCCTGAAATTTCCTCCGCAAAAACATAACGAAGCATTTTAAAGGACTTTCACAATAAGTTTAATTAAAAAGTTTAAAAAAATGCAAACTCACATCCTTGGCTATCCGCGTATTGGTAGCAAAAGAGAACTCAAAAAAGCCTGCGAGCAGTATTGGTCAGGTAAAATCCTTCTGGAAGAGCTTCTGAACACCGGAAGAACTATCTGTACCCAAAACTGGAATATCCAGAAAGAAGCCGGAATAGACCTTATCCCGTGTAATGATTTTTCATACTATGATCAGGTATTGGATATGAGCCTTGTAGTAGGAGCAATTCCAACACGGTATCATGAAGTAGTGCTTAAAAAAAACAATACTGAGCTTGATCTTTATTTTGCCATGGCAAGAGGATATCAGAAAGACGGACTGGACATCACCGCAATGGAAATGACCAAGTGGTTCGATACCAATTATCACTATATCGTTCCGGAATTTTATAATAACCAACAGTTTAAGCTGAATTCAGATAAAATTTTCAATGAATTTGCAGGAGCAAAACAAGCGGGAATCAATGCAAAACCGGTGATTATCGGACTGGTTTCTTATCTGTTATTGGGAAAAGAAAAAGAAGAAGGATTTGATAAACTGGATCTGGCGAAAAATCTTCTTCCGGTCTATACGGAGATTTTAACCAAACTTCAGGATCAGGGTGCGGAATGGATTCAGTTTGATGAACCTTTTTTAGCCTTGGATTTAACAGAAAAAGCCAAAGAAACTTACCTTTTTGTGTATGCCGAAATCAGAAAACGATTCCCAAAACTGAAATTTATTGTAGCCACTTATTTCGACGGATTAAAAGATAATGCATCACTTGCCGTTTCACTTCCTGTGAATACATTGCATGTTGATCTGGTGAGAAATCCTGAACAACTGGATGATATTCTGAATAGTATTCCGGAAAATTTAAGCCTTTCATTAGGGGTAATTGATGGCCGGAATATCTGGAAAAATGATTATGAAAAGTCGCTGTCTTTCATTACAAAAGCTGTTGAAAAATTAGGATCTGAAAGGATTTTGATCGCTCCATCATGTTCATTGCTTCATTCACCTTGTGATCTGGATTTTGAAACCCATCTTAACCCGGAAATTAAAAGCTGGCTGGCTTTTGCTAAACAAAAAGTAAAAGAAGTCGTAACACTTAAAGAACTTGCTTCCGGAACAGAAAATGAACAGATTCTTAAAGCATTTGAAGAAAATAAAAAAGCAATTGAAAGCAGAAGAACTTCTTCTCTTATTCATAATCACCAGGTAAAGCAAAGAGCAAATGCTGTTTCTGAAAAAGATGCTCAGAGAATAAACCCTTTCAAAATCCGTAAAAAAAAGCAGCAGGAAGTATTGCAGCTTCCTTTATTCCCAACCACTACAATAGGGTCATTCCCGCAAACCACAGAGGTAAGAAGCTGGAGAGCGAAATTCAAAAAAGGGGAACTGACCGCAGAACAGTATGATACTTTACTGAAAGAGGAAACTCAGAGAACAATCTGCTGGCAGGAAGAAATTGGTATCGATGTACTGGTTCACGGAGAATTTGAGCGTAACGACATGGTAGAATACTTCGGAGAACAGTTGGAAGGATTTGTATTCACCAAAAACGGATGGGTACAAAGCTACGGAAGCCGCTGTGTAAAACCTCCGGTGATCTTCGGTGACGTTTCCCGCCCGGCTCCGATGACGGTTTATTGGTCCCAATATGCCCAATCCCAGACTGAAAAATGGGTGAAAGGAATGTTGACAGGCCCGGTTACCATTTTGCAGTGGTCTTTTGTCCGTGATGACCAGCCCCGCTCAGAAACATGTAAGCAGATTGCTTTGGCTATTCGTGACGAGGTGGTAGATCTGGAAAAAGCAGGAATCAGAATTATTCAGATTGATGAGCCTGCCATAAGAGAAGGTCTTCCATTAAGAAAAACCGACTGGCAGGACTATCTGAAATGGGCTGTAGAAGCTTTCAGAATTTCAGCAAGCGGAGTGGAAGATGCTACCCAGATCCATACGCATATGTGCTATTCAGAATTCAATGATATTATTGAAAATATTGCCGATATGGATGCCGACGTGATTACGATAGAGTGTTCCCGCTCTCAGATGGAACTGCTGAACGCTTTTGCAGACTTTAAATATCCGAATGAAATTGGTCCGGGAGTATATGACATCCATTCACCAAGAGTACCATCGAAAGAAGAAATGATTGAACTGCTGAGAAAAGCTCAGAATGTAATTCCTGCCAATCAGCTTTGGGTAAATCCGGACTGCGGACTGAAGACCAGACACTGGGACGAAACTGAAAAAGCTTTAATAGCAATGGTTGCCGCCGCTAAAGAAGCCTCAGTAGAATATGCGGTCTAGAAAAATTTAAAATAATTAGATTCAATAATTCAGATCGTGCTATGAAAATCATAACACGATCTGTTATTTTGAATAATTAAAGTATAGTTAAGAACCATTCTGACTTAAAATTTAAGCAAACTGTCTTCATAATCTTAACATCTTAATAGTTAAAAAAAGTTGGAACGTCTTCATTTTTAAAAGTTATATTTTACAAATGCCCCGATATTTTTCAGGGTCTTTTTTCCGTTATTAAACTGATCAAAGTTGGAAGCAAGTCCGTACATCATTTTATCCTGTTTTACTCCCAGTCTTATAAACTGAAGGCCTCTGGGATATCCGCTGTTATCTAGGTTTCCAATAGCCAGAATACTGAAATATCCCTTGAAATTTTCTGTCAGATGAGGTGTGTACTCAAAAGATACAGACTGTTCCAGAGAAAATCCTTTCTGATAAGTGGTTCCTATAGAGTAGGACAGATAATAGGAAGGACGGATAATTTTGTACTGTAGATAAGCACTGAAAAATGCTCCGGGATTTTTCATTCCAAATGCCGCATTGGCACTCAGCCTTTTGGTAAGATGATACGAAAGGGTATTTCTGATGAAGAATATGTTTTCTTTATCCTTGGTATATTCTGTATCAAACAGGGTAAGATTGTTTAATTTCAACCGCTCATTCAGCTGATAATTGACATTGTGCATATAAGTATAGGAACGGTTTCCCAAAACCAGATCAGGAGTATAGGAAATCTTCTGTGCATTCAGATTCAGGAATGCTGATGCAAGAGCTGTTATGGCGATAAATTTAGCCTTCATATTTCACTCATTAAAATTCTGTGAGCAAAATTATTCAGGCCGGAACGGAATAAACTTAAGAAATCTTAAGAAACGTCAGACAAGTGTTTTTTTCTCAGATAGCTCAGATATTCTACAGTTATTCCAAGGTAGGAAGCGATCATGTATTGAGGAAAACGCTGCTCGATATTACGGTAAGTAGTGACAAATGTTCTGTATTTGGTGTAGGCATCAACACGGGAATGTTCAAAGGTTCTTTCCTGTAAAGTAACATACGCAGACTGCATTTTCAGACGCCAGAATTCTGAAACAGCAGCAACTTCTTTATATAATAGTTCCAGATTATTTTTACTGATCTGTATGATGATGCTATCCTCATTAGCCTGAATAAACATTCTTGAAGGCAGCCCGCTAAGATAGCTGTAAAGATCATTTACCCACCAGTTTTCAATACCCAGCTGAGTGGTATTTTCTTTTCCCTTTTCATCAATATGATAAGCAGACAGGCTTCCCTTTGCAATGAATCTCATATGCCTGGAAACCTGCCCCTCACGAAGCAGAAAATCTTTCTTTTTAAGCTGTATGATTTCCAATTTGGAAGTAATACAGTCAATATCTTTATCTTCTAAGGTAACTATTTCTTTAAAATGTTCTATCAGCTGTAAAAGGATTGGATCTCTATTTATCATTAGATTTTGTACGTATAGCGGCAGGTACAAATTTACGTAAATATTAAATTAAGGGATTGTATGAATCGATTGTATATAAGAAGACCACAATTTACAATATAAATTGTGGTCTTCAACAGCTAAGGACTATTTAACTACGATTCTGTTTTCAAATAACCATAATGCAAAGCTGTTTCTTTTCCGAATAAACTTGAGAAAATATTCTGAAATTCATGAATGTATTTACATTTTATAGCATTTCCATATATTTTAAGTCCTTCCATTATTTTTCTTGAACTTAAGTCTATATCATATTTTATAAAAGCTTCCGGTCTTTCATACCGTATACTCTGGTCTGAACTGTCTGTCCTTGAAAATCCGAGCTTTTCAAGCCATTCTTCCGTTATTTTAATCGGTTTTATTGCTGCTGCCGGTACTGAAATACTTTGAATATCATTTTCAATTTTAACAAAATAAGCCTGTTCGACATTTTGAAAGATCTCAGTAATGGTATAAATCTGATTTTTATACTCAACCAAGTTCTTGATTTTTAGATCTGCTACGTTCATAATATTTTGACTTTAAATGGTGATATGGTCTCCGGTAAAATAGCAAATAGTATGCCCGACATTGTATTGTTATGCCGTGTTTTGGAAAAGATTAGGTTAAATTTTCGATATGAAAATTTAATAATACGTTAAAATAGTACGTTTATTAGCGAATTATCACATGAATATGAAATATAGAGTGTGGTATGTATGTGGTACTAGTTTTTTATTCCTGCTTTTGGAGCTGTATTAAAAGTGGTCAGAAGAAGGGCGGTTATAACAGATATCATAAGAACTGCTATGAAAACGGTCCATGAATAGGCATGAAGCAGATAACCGGTACCACTTCCCAGAATGCTTGAGCCAAAATAATAAAACAGCCAGTAGATAGATGTGGCTGAAGATTTCCCACGTTTGGCATACAAAGCTGTCATCTGGCTGGCCATGGTATGTGCAGCGAAAAATGAAAGGGTAAAAAGCCCAAGTCCGAAAATAAGGATATAAATATTTTCAGATAATAGTAGGGAGGTTCCGGTAAGCATGGACAGAATAGAAGCCTTCAGAATGCTATTCATAGGAAATTTTCTTGAAAGACGGCCTACAATCATCGTTCCGAAAACTCCAAAAATATACATCAGAAAGATAAAAGCAATGATAAAGTGGCTTAATGAAAAAGGGCTTGCTTCCAGTCTGAATGTAAGGTAATTATAAGCGCTTACAAAAACTCCCATCAGTAATGCTGCGGTACAATATAAGCGAAGAATATAAGGATTGGTAAGGAAAAACTTCATCTGTTTTACCTTAAGATAATAATCCGTTTTCTGTGGATTGAAAAATTTTGACTCCGGAAACAGTTTCCAGAATACAACACCGAGAATAAAACTTTCTATGCCAATCAGAAGAACAGCATTCCGCCAACCGAATTCCCCTGCAAACAAGGTAGCCATTATCCTTCCGCTCATTCCTCCAATTGTATTGCCACTGAGATACATGCTGATGGCGGCTGGTACTACCAACGCATCCACTTCTTCTGTAAGATAAGCGAGAGCAACTGCAGAAACCCCGGAAACAACAAAGCCTTTCAGTACTCCGATAGCAATAAGGAGGCTCAAGTCTGGAATCCAGGTAGAAACAATAGTTAAGGTTGCAGATGAAATTAACGAGAAAACCATGAGGTTTTTTCTGGAATAACTGTCGGCTTTAAAAGCAAAAAACAGTAATCCCAATGCCATACCTATTGTAGATGATGATACCAGCAGGGAAGTATCACCTACAGATACCCCAAACTGTTCTGCAGCCATAGGCAGCATCGGCTGGAAAAGATAAAGCTGTGCGAAAACCGAGAGTCCTGAAAAAAAAATACAAAGTTTTATAGATTGGAAGCGTGAGCTTCCCTTAAGAGCTTTTTCAGATGAATTCATGATTTTTTGCAATTAAAATGCAGTGGTTTGACAGAAAAATAAGTTCTGTAAATTTCCTGATTATTTTCCGAATTTAAAAATCATTATCGCAATGATATTGATTGGTGAAATAAATCATTAAAGCTGCAAACTGCTGATGTATTCTGAAGGAGTAATATTTTCCATCTGCTTGAATACCCGGTTGAAGGTAGACTGATTGGAGAATCCTGCATCAGTATAAATATACATGAGGGTTACTTTTTCAAGATCATTTTCCTTGAGAAGTCTTTTTACACATTCAATCCTGTGCATATTCAGATAATTATTGAAGTTGGGATATCCTTTAGCACGAATTGATTTTGAGATATAACTACTGTTGATTTCTATTTCCGCGGAAAGCTTGGAAATATTAAAATTAACGTCTTTATAAAGCTGTTTTTCTCTCATCACAGATTCAATTTTTTCAAACAGTTCATCTGCAAAAGGAGCTTTCTCTGCCACAGAAACCGGTTGAATTACAGCACTAGCATTCTTTTCTTCAATTTCATGGTAAATTTCAACTCGTTTTATTTTATCCTTAAAATAGAGCAGAAGTGATATTACGGCTACATTGGAAATCATAAGGATGGTGTCGGTAATTCTCACATCTTCAGGCCGGTGTATCGGAAATTTAAAACTGAAGGTTTTGGAAATAAGATATCCTATAATAATATTCAGCAAAACAAACATACTGTAAATAAATACATACTTTCTTGAAAAAAAGACATAGGCTGCCAGAGGAATGGGAATAAGCCATACAAAACTTGCTATAGAATTGTTCCAGAAAGCCAGCATGATGTAAAAATTATAAAGTGTTGCAATAATAATGTAAGAATGCACCATTACATTAACCGAATAGGTTTTACGAACAATCAGATAAGTATAAACCAGTAAAAAAAGTCCTCCAAAAAGATACCATGCCATTATTTTATCCGGAATGATAAAGGTAAATATCAATCCAAATAGGGCAAGAATCACAGACATCAGAATATTATAATAATACACCAGCTGTCTTTTGTACTGTTCAATTTTTATGTCTTTTTCGGTAATCATTTGTGGCGGTAGGTAATTTAAATCATTTCAATATGTTTTATAAAAGTCAAATATCAAAATATGACTGATTTAATATGTTGGTTATTAGTTGTTTGCGTTTTGTAAAACTGTTTCCGGTTTTTCATTGATTATTCGTGAATTTGATTTATTAATGTAGATAACTTTGCACCAGCTAGCCATAGGCTGATTGATGATAGATTAATTGGTCTGCATGATTTATTCAATTCTTAAATAAATCAAATAATTTTTAAACAAATATACTAAAATGAAAAAAATAAAATTACCTTTTGCCAGCATAATGATGTGTTTTTCAGCAGCTGTATTTTCCCAGGTAGGGATTAATACAGGCTCTCCTAAAGTAACGCTACATGTAGAGGGGAAACCAGATGTTGCTACTGCGGCAGACGGAGTGATTGCTCCAAGAATGACAGGAGATCAGTTAAGAGCTAAAGATAATGTGTATCTGGCAGATCAGACCGGAGCGTTGGTCTATGTAACGCAGGCTGTAACTGCCCCTTCTGTAAAAACAGCAAAAGTAGATAAAGCCGGCTATTATATGTTCAACGGGACTACCTGGAAGTTTGCTTTTGGAGGAAAAGATGACGACATTACCATTGGAGACCTGATCTACTATCATGGAAGTATTCCTGCAGGCCCTTCCGGAGCCAGCACATTAGCCAGTACCTATCTTACTGATCTTCCTGTTCTGGGAGGTTTCCTGAGACTTGATGCCCAATTTAACAGCAGTTCAGCAGGAACAGGAGCGGCTACCACTTTTAATCCCAGACTTTATAATGTAGGAACTTCAGATGTGAAAATCTGGGTTTCGGAAATGTCTACCCATACCGGTGATTCTGACAACGGAAATATTAAATTATCACCGGGAGCTTACAGGCAGTTTGATGATGGAGTTTATCTTACTCAGACTCATAATGAGACCGTAACATTTGATATTACAATACAAGAGCCGGAACCAAGATGGTACAGAGTGTATTATGCATTTCGTGTGGATAATAAATCTGCAGCGGGAAGCAGCGATGCTACCACCACAGATTCCAATACTTCTGATAACACAAGGGAGCTGTTTCTCTCTGTACAGAGGCTGTACTAATAGGTTGTCCGAAGATTCTAAAAATACAGTGATTATATAAAGCTATACAAAATCAATGGGTTAGCTGTTTAAAAATCTAATGAGATTTGTGTTTTTTCCGGGGCTGGAATGATAAGAAATTCAGCCCCATTTTCTTAATGCATCATTTCATAGACTTTAATCAGCTCTGCAATATTTCCGACATTAAGCTTTTGAAAAATTCTTTTTTTATAAGTGCTTACCGTAGACATCTGAATATTAAGCCTGTTGGCAATTTCCAGATTGCCGTTCCCGTCTGCCAGAAGTTTGAAAATTTCGTATTCTCTGGATGATAACTTTTCTACGGGATTATCTCTTTTGTTTTGAATAATAAGGCCAATCAGTTCTGCAGGGTAGAAATATCCCTTCTCAATTACTGTTTTCACAGCGTTCTTAATTTCTTCTTCACTACTTTGTTTATTCAGATAGCCTTCAGCACCTTCTCTGATATATTGAATCGCAACATCTTTGTCATATCCTGAGAATATAAGAATTTTAAGGTCATTCTGTATATCTTTAAGCTCCGGAACCATCTTCTTATACTGAGTTCCCGGCATATCAATATCTAAAATAATAAGGTCATACCGTTGATCTTCCAGCTTCTTTTTCACCTGTTCATAATTTTCCGCAAAATCTATATTCAGTAACGGATAAGCTGTTTCAAGAACCAAAGAGGTTCCCGCCCTTACCACATAATGATCATCAGCGATTAGAATTCTTTCATTCATAAAGATTAGTTTTTATTGAGTGTTATTTCCACAATTGTTCCTTTAGGTTGGTTTTGTCTGAAGTTCATTTCAGCATTGATCTTTTTTACCAGATGGATAACCATATGCAGACCCAATCCTTTTCCTTTAAAACTAGGTGTTTCCAATGTAGGATTTCTGAACAGGTTCATGTAAACAGAAATCTGCTCTTCAGACATCCCTGTTCCTGTATCAGTAATTATTATTGTGGTTTTTTGTAAATTTTCTGTAACCATAAGGGTTATATTTCCTTCAAAGGTATTTTTTACAGCATTATCAAGAATATTATGAATAATGGCTGTTAAAATACTTTCATTTACTTTAGAATATACGATTCCTTTGGTAAGATTGGTAATGACAGTCCCTTTTTCTTTTGCAATTTCACAGAATAATTTATTCTTGATTTCCAGAATTCTGTTGATTGGATATTCATTTTCTTCAAAAATATTTTCAGCTTTATAAAGTTCAGTATATTCTTTCAAATTCAGGGTAAACTGATACAGCTGTTCGGAAGATTTATAAATACTGTCAAAGTATTTTTTCTGAAGCTCCACATCATCAGATTCATGAAGTTTCTGAGAAAGCATAGCAATAAATCTGATCGGAGTGGTGATATCGTGGCTGATGGTTTCCACCAGTTTTTTCTGATATTCGGTTTCTTTTTGCAGGTTGTTTTTAACAACCTCCAGGTGAAGAGAGGTTTCTCTCAGTTCAGAATTTTTATTATGAACAATCTGTTTTAAAGCTTTATTTTTTATTCTTAGAAAGTTGGTGGTTAACTGAACGATGATGATAATCAAAATAAGTATAACAATGGAAGCAGATACTCTGAATAACAAGGTCTGATAGAAAAGTGGCTGAATTTTGAAGCGTACAGTCTTTTCTTCATATCTTCCATCTGCAGAAATCAATACCCTTACACTCAGAGTATAATCACCGGGAGAAAGGTTGCTGATCGTGTATTTTAATTCTTTTCCTGTTGCAATCTTTTCCCATTCAGTATTTTCTTTTCCTGATATCTTTGCTTCAATATAAAGATTTTCAGGATTGGAAAAATAAGGAATATCAATAAAGATATCTGCAGTTTTGTAATTATTTTTCAAATTAAGAATCTGGTGAAAATACTGAGGCTCAGAATTTCCTATTTTTACCCGTTCAATGTAAATCTTATTTCTTCTCGGATAATAAGTCTGAATACTTTCCGGGTTAAAAAACACAAAACCGTCCATTGAAGGAAATACAAAATCCCCATTCTCAAGAGCGTAGGCATTGGGTTCTGAACTTCCATTAAATTCATTGGTCAGGAAGCCGTCTTTTTTAGTGAAGCGATAATAAAAAACCGCAGTTTTTTTGTTTTCTGCATACTGTAGCAATTGTTTTTTAGAGACCTTAAACATCCCATTATTTGAAGAAATCCAATAATATCCCTTTTGGTCTTCAAGAATATAATGAGCCGACTGGAGATAATCATTGATGTCGTTGGGCATCTTGATAAGTTGGTGATTCCTGAAAAGATAAAATCCGTCTTTGTTGGTAGTAATCCATATCAGATTATCCTTTGTTCTGATAATACTTTTGACATTGATGTTTTTAATTAAGGGAGTTATAGTATTGCTTCCCAATGCTATGGAATAAAGTCCGTCACTGTTTCCTGTCAGAATTTCATTCTCATTGTATTGATAAAAAGTATTGATAAAACTTTTAAAAGTATAGGTGAAATCCGGTTGGCTAAATATATCTTTTCTGTAAAGATGAAGCTTTGTTCCTGAAAGATCTGTAAAGGTTGTTCCATAAAGGTTTCCGCTTTTCATAAACGTTTCGAGTCCTTTTTTTACAAAAGATGAATCCTTCTTTTTATATCCAGAATTTTTATAAAACCTGATAATACGGTTTCGTTTCCTGATCAGAATGTTTCCGGAATTATCATACATCATCACATAGTTGTCATTGTTTCCGAAAAAATGGTTGTTTACAATCCCATTTCTTCCGAATTCTGTACCATCCTCAGCAATAATTGTATTTTGACTGAAAGGGAGAGATGCAAAATATACATTACTTGAGAAATCAGCATTTTTCCTTGAAACATTGAAATTGGAAAGCTGAAGTACGTTCAGTCCGTTATTGAGAGTTCCCAGATACAATTTATTGAAACTCTCATCATAATACATAGAGCAATAAGAGTGATTGCCGATTTCTTCAAAATTGACAAGAAATTTCAAACGGAGATCCTTTTCATCTCCTTCCAAAAGGTAAATATTATCATGGTTGATAATAAATGTCTGATTGGTAATCTGTTGCCAATATATTTTAGTGTCTGGGTGATTAAAAAGTGTAGGTTGATCAGAAACAGAAAGACGTCCCTTGTAGATGGAGTAGGTTTTTCTTTTTTTCAGATCATTGATGAACAGGTGATTATTCAGTACAAAAATATAATTCAGATCTTCATTGGTAAAAGGAAGGACAATTTTTATTTCCTTTTTTCCTTCCTTATAGATGATGGCATTCTTTTCTGTAAAATGATAAACAGAATTTTTGAGCTGAATAAAATATTGGATGTCATTATAGAAATCCGAGGTAATGATATTATTGGCAATGCGGTGGAGAATATCATTACCGCTGCAGTAGGTCATTTTATCACCGGCAGTAAGATCTGCCAGTTTGGGAAACCTGTTTTTAATAATAATTTTATTTTTCTGGAAATTATTAAGAACTGTTATGCTGTCAAGGCACGGATCTCCTATAAATTCACCAAAATGTAGATTATTTACCTTGAAGTTATTAAAGGTAATAAATGAACTTCCGTCATACCGTACGAGTCCGTTTTCAGTAGAAATCCAAATGAAGCCATATTTGTCTTTTACAATGGCCTTTGCACTGCTTTGCGGCAGTCCGTTGTCTATGTTGTACCACATAGAGGTGTAGTGCTGCCCGGAAATATTTAGATAAATACAAGCAAAAATAAATACCCAAACTCTCATATATGTGCAAAACTGATCTATATCTGCTGCTAATGCAGAAGACGGTTAATAATAGTATTTGTACAAGTCAATGTTTTTTTTAAGGGTAGGAACGATTGAGAATAAATTTTTATCATTGAAGTTTTCTGGTCTTTTGTGTTTTATATTTTTTGATCGTGTAAAAATAGTGAAATTATGGAGATAAATTGGTATTGAGTGTCCTGTTTTCTGTAAGTTTTATCATGTATTGCAGACAATAAGAGATTCAAAATTTTTTTCAATCTTGTCGTATTTCAATAATATGTGATAAATTTATGCCGTATTCATTGTAAATTTTCGTCTAAAGATCTTAGTATTGTACTGGATTTGTGGCTTTTTTTAGAATTTTATGAACAAAAATTATTGTTGTGTTTGAATAATTTTATCAATTTTTGATTAACAGTTGAAGTTTTGTTTAAATGATTTTGTAGTAAAAATTCGACAAAAAAAAGACGGTTTATTCTACATGATAGCTTTGTCAGGGCTTATGGATATTCATATTTTTGCAAAAATATTCTCGCAGCAATTAAGAAGATTTATTGTCAAAATAATGATTCTAAGAACACAAACGGTTTTTATCTCAAAAACAAAAGAGACTGTACAAAAGTAAACAGTCTCTTTTTTGTTATTAAACACTCAGGATATCTTTTTAATCAAAAAAAGATACAGTGGAAACGCAGGAACGTACGGGATATAGTGTCGTTTCAAAAATCAGAATGAAAGATAAAAATCATACATACAGATGGGTAAAACACCGTATGTTTTATATTTATTCACCTGATAACGGACGATTGAGGTTTGCTCTCTGTCTTTATCATATGGCTCTGACTTCATCTAATGTTCCCGATTTCATGATTGTTAATATAATAAAAGGGAAAGTGGTGGTGAAAAATAAACTTGATTATAAGAATATTTTAAGCCCAGGAGAACTGGAAGTTTTAAAATTTTTAGGAGAGGGATATGCCAGTAAAGAAATTGCAGGTATTCTTTCTATAAGCATCAATACCGTAAACAGGCACCGTCAGAATATCCTGGAAAAGTTGAAAGTGAAAAATTCTACCCAGGCTTTTAAAGATAGTTTTTTTTAAATATTTAGCTTCAAACATCCGAAAAGTTTACCATAATATTTTGTAACTTATATTTAATTTTATATCTTGAATACACATTAGCAAGAACCATACATGATGAAAAGAAGTGAAGAAATTACCCATCAGTATTTTACCTTTTTAGACCAACATATCCATGAGGTTATTTCGGGAACAGCCCCTGAATTTCTGGAACTGAATGAAATTGCCGGAAAACTTGCTGTCTCTCACAAACATCTTACCGATACCATTAAAAAAGAAACCGGAAAGCATCCCTGTTTTTTTTATGATGAGAAAATTATCGGGGAAGCCAAACATATGCTTATTGTTACGGATAAATCTGTAGCAGAAATTGCCCGTATTTTTACTTACGATCCATCCAATTTTTCAAAATTTTTCAAAAAAATGACTGGTTGCACTCCTGGAAAATTCAGAGATTCCCATACCGTCTGAACTGACTGTTTTTATTCTTTAAAATTCCTGCCACAGGAGTTTCGATGCCCTTTTCGTCTCTGGGTAGGGATTTAATCGTGCTGAATTCCTGCTGTAAAAGGCAATTTAGTGAATTATAATGTTAAAATTACCGGAAAATAATCTTTTATAAATGAGACGGTTGTGAAAAATAACTGTCTTTTTTTATTATTTATTTATTAATATTTCTTTATTGTTTACTTTTTTTATTAAATTTAGGTAAGAAAAAACTAATTAATTCAAAAAGATAAATGTTAAAAAGAAACATGTATATACAATTGAGTTTGGTTTCCAGAGTATAAGAATAAATTATTGTGTCTTTAATAATATTTAATCTTAGTAAGGGAGCTTAACCCCTTTAAATAGTTATATATTTGTTTTTTAAAACCACAACAAACAAGATTAAGGATGAGCATCAATTTCACAACAGCAACTATCAAAGACTTTGAGAATATACCAGACAATAATATGGCTCAAAGGGCTGAAATTTTTTATGAATATTTAGACTATGTAAAGTCTAATGGACACATGAATTACCGACTGAAGAATACTTCAGGAACCAATGCAATACTGAATGTAAATATTGCAAACCATAACAGAGAATTTGTTAGTTTTGTATCAAGTGATTATTTGGGATTTACACAGCACCCGAAAGTAAAACAAGCTGCCATTGAGGGAATAGAAAAATATGGTACCGGTACTGGGGCAACTCCTCTTATCGGCGGGTATTTTGATTACCACAATGCGTTAGAAAAGAAAATTTCAAGTTTCTTTAAAAGAACAGAAGATGAAGCCGTAGTATTTACAACAGGTTATACTGCTAATAGTGCGAGTTTACAATGTTTAATGCAAAAGGAAGATCTGGCTATTTTAGATATGGCAGTACATGCCAGCGTGCACGAAGGATGTGCTTTTACTAATAAAAAAACATTTCCGCACAATAATTTGGAATCTTTGGAACACATTTTGAAGGTATCTGAAAATCTGTACCGTACGAAACTCGTTATTGTGGATGGTGTGTATTCCCAGGATGGTGATACCTCCCGTATTAATGAGATCTATGACCTTGTGAAAAAGTATAATGCCTTTCTGATGGTAGACGACGTACATGGGGTTGGCATCCTTGGAGAAACCGGAAGAGGTACTTTGGAACAGGCTGGGTTATTGGATAAAGTAGACATCATCACAGGTACATTCAGCAAAACATTCGGAAACCTTGGAGGATATGTCATTGCAGATAAAAAAATAGCTGCATTCATCAGATTCCATTCACGACAGCAGATCTTCTCAGCTACAGCTCCACCATCATCCTCAGGAATTGTTAAAGCCATTGATTTAATTGACGAAGAACCTATCTGGAGAGAAAAACTCTGGGATAACATCAATTATTTCAAAAAAGGACTTGACGATTTAGGATTAGATACCGGTGTTACCTGCTCTGCCATTATCCCCGTAAAAATTGGAGATCCCTATGTAACAGGAGAAGCCGGAAAACTACTAATAGAAAAAGGAATCTATACCAATCCGATTCTTTATCCGGCTGTACCAAGAAAAGATGCGCGTATCAGGATGAGTGTAACGGCAAGACACGAAAAAGAACATCTCGACAAAACGCTTAATGCGTTTGATGATATAAATAAAAAATTGCATATTGCGAAAAAATAATAATTATGCCTAGAAAAGTAGTGCAGGGCCCCATTAGGGACAAAGAAAAAACAAAACAGAAACTGCTTGCTGCAGTTGGTAAAATTTTAAGAGTAAAAGGATACTCCGGACTGAAAGTAAGTAAAATTGCCGCAGTAGCCGGATTTGATAAAAAATTAATCTATGAGTACTTTGGAAGTACTGATAAGCTGATCGATGAGTATATCAAATCTCAGGATTACTGGAGCCAGGTCAACCAGGATGTTGATATGGATTTCTCTGACGGTGGACACGAACTTACCAAAATGGTAGTGTTAAATCAGTTCGAAAACCTGAAGAAAAATAAAGAACTTCAGAAAATTATCCTTTGGGAGCTTTCAGAAAGTAAGCCTATTCTTAAGAAACTGGTTGAGCAGCGTGAAGAAGTAGGAGAAGTCTTATTTGGAAACATCTCAGATCCTTATTTCGGAGAAGGGGTAGCAACAAGGCATAGAGCAATTATGGCTTTAATAGTTTCCGGTGCTTACTATCTTAATCTTTATACAGGATACAACGCCAATAAGTTCTGCGGTATTGACCTGAAGACCGAAGAAGGAAGAAAAGAGATTGAAGGCGCTATTGTTGAGTTGATCGACTTTGCATACAGCAAAAAAAAGTAGAAATTAAAAGTTTTCCGATTTGAGCAAAAATACGTTTTTGTTGATATTTGAAAACTTTTAATTTTCAAATTAAAACTATATTTCTTACTTTTGGCCAATGGAAAATTTTATAGTATCTGCAAGAAAATATCGTCCTCAGGAGTTTGATACGGTTGTAGGGCAATCCCATATTACGGATACTTTAGAACATGCAATTGAAGAAAGCCAATTAGCTCAGGCATTGCTTTTTTGCGGTCCTCGTGGTGTGGGTAAAACTACTTGCGCCAGAATTCTGGCAAGAAAGATCAATGAGAAAGATGGCTCGGTTTCAGAAGATGGCTTTGCTTATAATATCTATGAGCTGGATGCAGCATCCAATAACTCTGTGGATGATATCAGAGAACTTATAGATCAGGTACGTTTTGCACCTCAGGTGGGTAAATACAAAGTATATATCATAGATGAGGTTCATATGCTGTCTTCTGCCGCTTTCAATGCTTTCCTTAAAACGCTGGAAGAGCCGCCTGCTCATGCCATTTTTATTTTGGCGACTACGGAAAAACATAAAATTATACCAACAATTTTATCCCGCTGTCAGATCTATGACTTCAAAAGAATTGTCATTGAAGACATTCAGAATCATCTGAGAAACATAGCCCAAAAAGAAAATATCCGGTATGAAGATGATGCATTGTATCTGATTGCTCAGAAAGCCGACGGCGCATTAAGAGATGCACTTTCCATCTTCGACAGACTTTCTACTTTCTCCCAGAAAAATATTACACTGGCCAAAGCCGCCGAGGTATTGAATATTCTGGATTATGATCAATATCTCAATATCGTGGATCTCGCCAGGGAAAATAAAATTCCTGAAGTGCTTTTCGCATTTAATGAAATTGTAAAAAAAGGTTTTGATCCTCATATTTTTATTGCCGGATTAGGAAATCATTTCAGAGATCTGATGATGGCACAGAATGCTTCCACAATGGAACTCATAGAAGTAGGAGAGAAAACCAAGGCCAGATTTGTAGAGCAGGGACAGAAATGGGCCGCCCAGCAGCTTATTGATGGTATTGAAATCTGCAATCATGCAGATATTAATTATAAAAATTCCAAAAACCCTAGACTTACGGTTGAAATTGCATTAATGCAGCTGGCTTCACTGACAGCTAATTTAGGCGATACTAAAAAAAAAAATTCCTGATACTGGCTCCGTTTTTCAGTGAGAAACAGGAGGTGAAGATGCCGGAAAAAACTCCGGAGAAGAAAGACGTTAAAGCAGAACAACAATCTGCAGCTTCTCAGGAAGTTCAGGCAGTTTCAGTAACAAAAACAACCAAACCATTATCAAGACAAGGAATTTCTTCTGGTTTTAGCATCAGTTCTTTCCTGAATAAGGAGGATAAAGTTGAAACAGCAGAGAATGTTGTGGTGAAAACTGAAAACCTTCCCCAAAACCATTTTACAGATACTGATCTGCAGATGGAATGGAAAATTATGCTTAAGCAGCTCCAGGTAAAAAATAACTTTGTTTTCAATGCAGTAAAAACCTTCAAGCTGGAAAAAGCAGGAGAGCATAAAATCAAAGTTTTATTCCCTTCAGATTCTGCAAAAGTAGAATTTGATAAAATAAGTGGAGAATTTTTTAATCATTTTAAAAGAAAAATTCAGAATCATATTATTGAAGTAGAATACTTCAGAGACGTTGATAATCTGAAGATTGAGGTAGTGACGAAGAGAAAACTATTTGAAAAATTTATAGAAAAAAATCCGCTTTTGAAAGATCTTGATGATTTAATGAAGTTTGATTTGACATAATTTTTATATATTTGTCAAATATTTCTGTCAGAAATAAGTTTTTGACAAAAACAAATTACAACCAGAAACGCTGAAACAAGACATTTCCAGAATAGAATGGAAAAATTGATTAACACATATCAGTCTTTTTTTGCACCCGCTAATTACTTTTTTAGCGGTTATTTTAGTTTTTCTGCTTCTTATTATAGAAATTTCAGAACGTATTACCGATTTTATTGGTACTGTTAACTGAATTTCTTTCCAAAAAATACAGGAGAAGTAGAGCCCTATTATTTTCCTGATTCCTTTAAACAGTTTTGAACGGCATTTTTTGAAAAGAATTATAAATTAAATTTTATAATCCAAAGGGCTATTGCTGTCAATGAATAAATAATATAAAAAAACAACAAAAATTTAGAATAATGAATTTAAATGATTTAAAAAATGAGTGGATCGATGGGCTTACACAGCCTCTAATGATTGCAGGACCATGTAGTGCGGAAAGTGAAGCTCAAATGCTTGAAACGGCCAGGAGAATTAAGGAATCCAATGCTAATGTATCGGTTTTCCGTGCAGGAATCTGGAAGCCCCGTACCAAACCAAACGGTTTTGAAGGAGTAGGAGTGATTGGTTTAAACTGGCTGAAAAAAGTAAAAGAAGAGTATGGTTTTAAAACAGCAACTGAAGTAGCCAACGCACACCATGTGTTTGCAGCTCTGGAAGCAGATGTAGATGTTCTTTGGATTGGAGCACGTTCTACAGTGAACCCTTTTACAGTACAGGAAATAGCAATGGCTTTAAGAGGAACAGATAAGCCTGTGTTTGTGAAAAACCCTGTGAATCCGGATCTAGCATTATGGATCGGAGCTTTGGAGAGACTTTTAGGACAGGATATAAAAAACCTGGGCGTAATCCACAGAGGATTTTCAACATACCAGAAAACAAAATACAGAAATAACCCGAACTGGCAGATTGCCCTTGATTTCAAGAGCCAGTTTCCCAACATTCCAATGTTAATCGACCCTTCTCACATCTGCGGAAACAGAACAGGTCTTGCGGATATCACCCAGGAAGCACTTAACGTAGGATACCAGGGAGCAATCATTGAATCACACTGTAATCCTGATGAAGCGTGGAGCGATGCTTCCCAGCAGATTACTCCTGAAGTTCTTGCAGAGCTTATCGGAAATCTGAAAGTGAGAAGCTCTAATCTTGCAGGTTTTGAAGGAGAGATGGGAAGACACAGAACTTTGATCTCTGATCTTGATTTCCAGTTAATTGAACTTCTTTCTCAAAGAATGAAAATTTCTGAAAAGATCGGTAAGCTTAAAAAAGAAAATGACATTGCGATCTTCCAGCCTGAACGTTGGAAAGTAATCACAGAATACGCTACTCAAAAAGCAAAAGAAACAGGAATGTCTCAGGAATTCATTGAAAAAGTATTCAAAGCTATTCACGAAGAGTCTATTGAAGTTCAGAATAATATTATGATCGACAAAAGATAAATTGGAGCGCGTTTTAAAGATTGGGATTTTGCTTTAATTCCTGAAAATTAAAACCAAAATTTTAGAAAAAATACAACTTAGGGCTTATGCATTGGTATTTAGGGCAATTGAAACATGTGTTTTTAAACCTATTTCCTGAATGCTAAGCCCTAATTGCGTATATTTGCACCAGCATTATCTATGAAAGGAAAAATCATTAAATCTACAGGCAGTTGGTACCAGGTTTTGGAATTGGAAACTAATAAAATTTTCGAGGCCAGAATCCGGGGAAAATTCAAATTGATAAAAACCAGGCTTACCAATCCACTTGCTGTAGGAGATTTTGTTGAGTTTCAACTGGAACAGGATGATATCGCATGGATCACAAAAATTGAACCGCGCTCCAATTATCTGATCAGAAAATCAGTAAACCTTTCAAAAGAAGCCCATATTATTGCGTCCAATATTGATTTGGCTTGCTTTATCTTTACCCTGAAACATCCTGAAACATCATTAGGATTTCTGGACAGGTTTCTGGCATGTTGTGAAGCTTATAATATTACTCCACTCATTCTTTTTAATAAGATCGATGTTTTACACGAAGAAGAAATTGAAATTGTAAAGGACATTGAATTCCTATACCAGGAAATTGGATATAATACTTTGGAAATTTCGTCCTATTCAAAATTGAATCTGGATCAGCTTCAGGAGATTCTTAAAGATAAAACCTCTGTATTCTTCGGTCACTCAGGTTGTGGAAAATCTACATTGGTGAATGCTTTACAGCCGGGATTAAACTTAAAAACATCTGAAATTTCAGACACTCACCTGAAAGGAAAGCACACAACAACTTTTGCACAGATGCACTTTTGGTATTTTGGCGGAAACGTTATCGATACTCCCGGCGTTCGTGAATTTGCAATGATTGATATTGAAAAAGAAGAAGTACAGCATTACTTTCCCGAGATTTTCAAGAAGAGAGAAGAGTGCAAGTTTCACAATTGTCTTCACATCAATGAACCGAAATGTGCCGTTATTGATGCTCTCGAGACAGGGGAGATTCAGCATTCCCGCTACGCTACTTATATTAAACTGATGGATGAGGCAGAAGAAGCTTCTCAAAAATAATCAATAAAATCTTTTATTTTAAACGTTACAGACTAATTAGATAAATGACGAACTTCCTCTGGCTGCAGAAATGATTTTGATGTATTCGTTATAAATAAAATATACAGAGACTCTCATTGGATGGTCTCTTTTTTTGTTTTAAAAATTATTTTACTGAAATAAACCCTTGTTAAGATTTCAAAACTTCTTGCTTTTAAAGGATATTATTTACTGCGAATATTTTTTTATTTAAGACCAAAAAATATTCGTTTTTAAATAACTCTACTTTTCAGGTTTACAATTTTGGCAGATAACTCCACTTTTGTCATATTTTTGCCAATTCTGAAATTGTATTTTCAAAAAATGAAATTATTTTGCTAATTGAAATAAAATGTAGAAAATCATTAAATATAATCCGATTTTAGATATAAAATTAAATAATTAATAAAAAAAACTACTATTTTTTGAAAATAAAAAACCCAGCCGAAGCTGGGTAAAAACTAATAACCATGAAAACTCAAATTAAACATGAGAATCGAAAAATAATAAACAATTACTGTGCCAAAGTTTGTGTTACAATTTCTTAATAAAAGTTATTTTTATGTTAAAAAAAAATTAAAATAAAAATAAAAGATATTTTTTGTAATTTTGCGCCATTAAAAAAATATACATTTATGTCTAACATTACATTCACTATGATTAAGCCTGATGCTGTTGCAGACGGACATATCGGTGCTATATTGGGTAAGATTGCTGAAGGAGGTTTTAAAATCAAAGCTTTAAAATTAACTCAGCTTACAGTTGCTGATGCAAAAAAATTCTATGAAGTACACGCTGAAAGACCATTTTATGGAGAATTAGTAGAATTCATGAGCTCTGGTCCTATCGTTGCAGCAGTTTTAGAAAAAGACAATGCAGTTGAAGACTTCAGAACATTAATCGGTGCTACTAACCCTGCAGAAGCTGCAGAAGGTACTATCAGAAAAATGTTTGCAAGAAGCATCGGAGAAAATGCGGTTCATGGTTCAGATTCTGATGAGAATGCATTAATCGAAGCTCAGTTTCATTTTTCAGGAAGAGAGATTTTCTAAGAAAATCATCTTACAAAATAAAAAATCCGGAGATTTCTCCGGATTTTGTTTTGATATGAATGGGTGTTTCATTTATTAAAGGTTGTTTTCAATAGCTCCCACATTTTCTCTGTAGAGTTCCATAGGTTTATTCAGTAAAACAGCAATGACAGTCATTTGTTTATCAAGTTTTTCCTTTGGAACATCAATATAAATAATTCCCGGTCTGTCGCTCCAGTACAGTTTATTGTAGATGGTATGAGGCAGCATAGTGCCTTCACCAACCACTCTTATTCTGGCAATCTCATTTTTTATTCCTTTCAGAGCAATAGGGCCGGTAGGCACTCCTTCCACAAAAAGATAAAGAGTCTGTTTGTCTTTTGACAGAGCGCTCATTCCTGAGTAATGACCAGCAGGAAGTCCTTTTCCTGTCTCAAATAAAGCTTCAGCATGTTTGCTTATCCATTCTGTGGTTTCTGGATTTGTTTTAGGCGTTTTTTTAATTTTCATGTCGAGACCATCATAGGTAAGACCTTTTTGTGTCAGTAAATTTTGATCATAGTTCAGAGCATTGGCGATATCATAGGTTGCTTCCCGGGTATTTTTGTTTTCCAGTATTTCGGAAAGAGGATGATCTTCTTTCTTAAAATCTTTCAGAAATGCAGGAGGTGTGTCAAAAGTAATTTCTGCCACGGTGACATCTTTGTCAAATTTTACATTGGAGAAATTTAGTGTCAGTGTTTTTTCAGCATTATAAGCCATTGTGATAACAGCAGATGGATCTCCCAGGATTTTTGCGGAAATAGGTTTTGTTGTCACTCCATAGATTTTTGTAAAGTTTTTGGCTTCTTCCAGATAAAGGAATAAAGATTTTTTGGAGATTGATAAAGAAGATTTTCCTTTATAATTGTCAAAAGGAATACCTCGGGTGGTTTCATAAATGGCATGCTGATTTTTGGAAGTCCATCGCCCCAGATTTTTAAGAATTTCAATTTGCTCTTCCGGAATGGTTCCGTCCGACCTGGGTCCTATATCAAGCAGAAGATTCCCTCCCATGCTGATCACATCTGCAAGTGTTCTTACAATCATGTTGGGTGTCTTATAATTTTTATCAAAAGGCTGATATCCCCAGGAATCATTCATAGTGTAACAAAGCTCCCAGTATGGATTTTGTGGTGGGACAACAGGAATACCCTGTTCAGGAGTATCGTAATCTCCGTGATTGTTAAGCCTCGAATTAATGATGATATTGGAATTGTATTTCTTGAGTAAATCCAGGGTTTGAGAAGCTTTCCATTCTTCGGAAGTATGTTCCCAGTCTCCATCGAACCAAAGAAGATCCGGAGAATATTGTCTAGAAAGCTCATTAAGCTGATCCTGATAATAGCTTATAAAATTCTGCCAGCGTGCCGGATCACTTTTAAATTCGTAACGTTTTTTTGTCCGGGTATTGATATCATAATACGGATGAGTCCAATCCGGTAACGAGAAATAAAGTCCTGTTTTTAATCCTGATTTTTTCAGAGCTGAAACAAATGGGGTTAAAACATCCTTTTTTGCCAGAGCGTTTTGAGGGATGCTTGTCGCTTTTTCTGCTCTGGAGTTCCACAGTGAAACTCCGTCATGATGTTTTGTTGTAATGACAGCATATTTTGCTCCGGATTCCTTAATAAGATTTACCCATTGTTCGGGTTGGTATTTTGAAGCTGAAAAACCATTCAGCTGTTTCATGTAATTCTCGTGATTAATATAATTATTGAAGAAGGACCATGATTCGGATATTCCATTGACAGAGTAGATTCCCCAATGAATAAAAATACCCAGTTTTGCATTGTTGAACCATTCCATTTTTTTGCTGTTGTCCACTGCCTGAACCTGTGCGTCGATACTGTGTGCAGATAACATCAACCCAAGGAAAACAGCTTTAATCAGACTACTTTTCATATCCAGATTTATTTTAGCATTAAATATAGATAAAGAAATTATTATAGTATAAAATAGTTTCTGATAATTGTTATCAAAACGTTTCTTATTATTGTATTTTTATAAATGGAACGTTTATTGTAAAATTGATTTGAAAAGAAATTATGAAAATTCCAGCAATATTAATGGCAAGTTTATTAGCGGTGAGTGTATCTGCGCAGACTACTAAACCGGAAGGTAAAACAAAAAAGTCCGTTAAAAAAGCAAAGAAAGCCACTTCTACAGATACGGTTGAAAAGAAAAAACCAGGAACACCCAAGCCGGTTGTTAAAAAAGATACACTTGTGCTCCGTGGACATGGCTGCCCGGCTTGCGGAATGGGGTAGAAGATGAAAAAACCAATGTTAGGAGTATCAATGATGGCAGAAGCGGATTTTGTTTCTGCTGTTTTGCCATTGTTGCAGAACAATTCCATCGACGTGATGGAGTGGTCTTTTGACACCCTTTATCATGCCAATGAACCGGATTGGCTTAGGGATCTGTTGAATTTTTACGCTGAAAATAACCGCTTGATAGGACATGGGGTTTACTACTCTTTATTTGATGCCAGGTGGACGGAAAGACAGGAAGAATGGCTGAAAAAACTAAAAGAAGAAGTTAATCTGCGGAAATACAATCATATCACGGAACATTTTGGTTTTATGAATACCGAAAATTTTCATCAGGGAGTACCGTTGCCGGTATCTTTACACCCCAAAACTTTACAAATAGGAAAAGACAGATTATACAGGCTGCAGGAAGCCGTAAATATTCCCGTGGGGATAGAAAATCTGGCATTTTCATTTTCCATTGATGATGTGAAAGAACAAGGTGTTTTTCTTGACAAGCTCACGGAAGATACAAACGGTTTTCTAATTCTTGACCTTCATAATATTTACTGTCAATCCTGTAATTTTGAATTAGAGATGCAGGAGATCATTGATTTGTACCCGCTGGATAAAGTTAAGGAAATTCATCTTTCGGGAGGAAGCTGGCAGGATAGTGTATATGGAAAAAAACAGGTGAGAAGAGATACTCATGATGATGTTATTCCTCGGGATATTCTTTCTGTACTGCCATCTGTACTTACACAATGCGAAAATCTTGAATATATAATCATTGAAAGACTCGGCCACACTTTAAAGACAGACGAAGAAAGAGATCACTTCCTGGATGATTTTAGTAAAGTTAAGACCATTATTGAAACTTCAGAGTTGAATGGGAAAGAAAAAAGTAACTGGAGCAAGATGAAAGTGGAACTTTCGGAGAAACCTTTGGAAGACCCGGTTTTATATGAAGAACAATCAAGGCTTACCCAACTTCTTTATGATAATGCAGATGTTGAAACCATTAAAGACCTGGATTTTTATTATTTTAAAACTGAAAACTGGGACTCTGAAATGATTCTTACTGCCCAGAATATCATTAAAAAATGGAATCCCTATTAATTTCATTCTCTGGCGAAAAAAATCAAATGATATGAAAATGACAATATTGGTATTGATCATTACTGCTGCTGTTCTCACTGCTCTGACAGGATGATTTTCAGTCAGATGCGGGAGAGCTTTGAAAACAAATGGAATTTTCTGAATAATATCAGAACAGTCTTTTCAGTTATTTCTATCATTTTTGTGGTCTGTGCCTGTATCTGGAACAAAGAATTTTGAAAAATATAATGGAATTAAGTGAAAATACTTACTGCTAAATTAAGTGTTTATACGGATGTGTACGTATGGTTTTATTCGGATCTTTGTGTTGTTAGCAAGATAGTTTTAAACATTTTCAAATAAGTTGAAAAAAGATTATAACCAAGACGACTTAAATTTCCAGACAAGAGAAAAGGCAGCCAATGGCTGCCTTTTGTTTATTATTTTGATTCTTTTATATCTTTAAAAGTTCAATTGTTCTTTCCGGACTTTCAGCTGAGAAAACAGCATTTCCTGCAACAAGAACATCAGCTCCGGCTTCAAATAATTTGGAAGCATTGTCAAGATTTACTCCTCCGTCTACCTCGATAAGTGCTGTAGAGTTGTTGCTTAAGATCAGATCTTTGGTTTCTGCTATCTTTTTATAAGTATTCTCAATAAATTTCTGACCTCCAAAACCAGGATTTACACTCATTAATAATACAAGATCAACATCAGCAATAATGTCTTCAAGCATTAATACAGGAGTAGAAGGATTTAAAACAACACCTGCTTTTGCTCCCTTACTCTGAATGTGGTGGATGGTTCTGTGAAGGTGAGTACATGCCTCATAATGTACAGAAACAAGATCAGCACCATGATTGATGAATTCATCAACATACTTTTCAGGTTCTACGATCATCAGGTGAACATCTACAAATTTTTTAGCATGCTGCTGAACGGTTTTCATTACCGGAAACCCAAAAGAAATGTTAGGCACAAATCTTCCGTCCATTACATCAATGTGAAACCAGTCAGCCTGAGAATTGTTCAGCATTTCAATGTCTCTTTGCAGATTCCCAAAGTCTGCCGATAAAAGGGATGGAGCAATAAGCTTCGTTTTCATTTTTACTTTTTATACTTTTACTTAGATTTCTTTCTTTAAAATGGATTAACAACCAAAAAATAATACAGGGAAATACATCCGAATATAATAGCTTCTACGATTGTTAATCTGATATGATTAATTTTAATAACTAATAATCTGTCAATTATAAATAATCCTAAAGGTACAAAACTGACAATTAACAACATCTCAAGGATCATGTTATATGCAGACCCTATTTTGGGAGGATAAAATATTTTATATACAGCTAAAAAGATGATATAGCTAAAAAAGACAGCAGTTAAAACTGATATAAAAGTTGGTTTTCGGATTAGATGATAAAAGATGTTTTTCATTTTTATTAATGATACTTCAGTTTCATTTCCGGCTTGATCTTAAGTACCGTTTCATAGATAAGTTTAATCACATTACCTACATCTTCTTTAGATACCATTTCTACTGTAGTATGCATATAACGCAAAGGTAAGGAAATTAAAGCACTTGGTACTCCGCCGTTAGAATGGGCAAAAGCATCTGTGTCAGTTCCGGTAGCTCGGCTGGCGGCAGCTCTTTGGAAAGGTATTTTCTTGGTCTTCGCAGTATCAGTAATTAACTCTCTGATGGTATGATGAACACTTGGTGCAAAAAATACGACCGGTCCGGCACCACATTTCTGATCTCCTTCTTTTTTCTTTTCAATCATCGGAGTGGTAGTATCATGGGTAACGTCAGTTACGATAGCAATATTCGGTTTGATGGTGTCAGCAATCATATCCGCGCCGTATAAACCTACTTCTTCCTGCACAGAGTTTGTAATATAAAGTCCGAATGGGATAGATTTCTTATTTTCCTTTAAAAGTCTGGCAACTTCAGCAATCATGAAACCACCGATTCTGTTGTCCAGAGCTCTGCAGACAAAATATCTGTCATTCATTTCAAAGAATTCATCCGGGTAAGTGATCATACATCCTACAAAGATTCCCATTTCTTCTACTTCCTTTTTAGAAGTAGCGCCACAGTCTATAAAGATATTTTCGATTTTTGGAGTAGGTTCATTTTGATTGGTCCTTGTGTGAATAGCCGGCCATCCGAATACTCCTTTTACAATTCCGTTTTCACCGTGAATATGAACAACTTTTGAAGGAGCAATCGTCTGGTCAGAACCTCCGTTTCTGATCACGTAGATCAATCCGTCATCCGTAATATAATTGACGTACCATGAGATTTCATCAGCATGTGCTTCAATTACTACTTTAAATTCAGCTTCAGGATTGATGATCCCATAGCAGGTTCCATAATGATCTACTTCTACTTTGTCTACATAAGGTCTGATGTAGTCCATCCAGACTTCCTGTCCTTTATGTTCGTAACCGGTTGGTGATGAAGTGTTTAAATATTTCTCTAAAAATTTCAAAGATTTCTTTTCAAATTTCATAAAAAGGAATGATTTTTGCGTTTAATTTTCGTTGTTATAAGTGTAAAAATAATGAATTTTAGTAAGACTATCTGCCTTTTTATTCTCTTTTTTGGAGTCAATGTTTTTGGCCAGAAGGATGGTATTGTCGCAAAACCGCTTAATCAGTACCCGCCTGAATCCCTGAAAGTGGATGAGTTTGGTAATAAATATTATTATGACGAACAGCAGAAGATTAAGGTGTATGAAATCAATGGTGAGCCTGTAGTCGTTTTAGATGAGTTGGTTTTAGTAAATAAACCACGATTTAATAACCAGCTGGATAAGAATTACTATTACTTCCTGAATAAAAAGCTGTACAGAGTTTATCCTTTGTTTGTTACTGCACTCCAGCAGTACAGAGATATCCAGAAAGATATGAATGACATGGACAGTAAAGCCAAAAGAAAATTTGTAAGAGAAAGACAGAATATGCTTGCTGACCAATATGAAAAACAATTAAGAGATCTTACGACTACCGAAGGGCAGGTTTTTGCAAAGCTGATGAATAGGGCAACCGGTAAAAATGTATTTGAAATTATCAAGGAATTAAGAGGTGGATGGAGTGCTTTCTGGTGGAATGTAAAAGGAAAAATGGCTGATATTGATCTGAAAGAACGCTATAATCCTCACACTAACAGAAGTGATGAATTTATAGAATCATTACTGCAATCCAACTGGAACTCAGGTTATCTGCAGCCTTATTCAGGAGCCAATGATTTTAAAGTAAAGAAATAATATAAATTCCTGTAAGAACACTTACAGGAATTTTTCTTTTAGTTTATCGAATACAATCTTATCTATTGGAAGAGGGAAGGGATTGTCTGGTCTGTCTATATCAATCCATTCTGTTTTTTCGATGCAGGGATCCAAAATAATGAAATCTTCCTCGTTAACAATATCTACTACATAATATATGGTAAGAAGCTGCTCATTCTCTCTGAAACGGGATACAAGAAAGTTTTCCTGAGTATAAAGATGTTCCAGAACATTGATCTTCACGTTAAGTTCTTCATCAAACTCACGATGCAGGCATTCCAGTACGCCTTCACCGAATTCTAATCCACCCCCCGGAAATTTCATTAAAGGTTCGCCGGCATATTCCTCAAATAAAGTCAGAACTTGTTTATCTTTTACTGCACACGCATACACTCTAATGTTGATCTTATCTATCATATATATAATGTATAATATTTGTATAGCTAATGTAAGAAATTTTGTTGAGAAAAAGCTGTAAGTGCGAAGCCGGAAGTTTTAACACTATTCATTCTTAATAATGTTGAAGTACCATATCTTATATATATTGTTATTTTTAAATAAAAAATCAAATTAATTAAGCAGCGGGCTGTAAACACCCAACATCCAACTTCCATCTTCCATCTTCCATCCTATAATTTGATAGCATTAATCATCTCTCTCTTTCCAGGAGGTCCTTGCTTTTTCTCAACCTGGAAATTCAGTTCCTGAAGGATTCTTCTCACACTGCCTTTAGAAGAGTAGGTAGTTAATAATCCGTTAATGGCCATTTTGTCAGAAACCATTTCAAATAATGGCTTTTCCCAAAGATCTGGCTGTACTCTGGCTCCAAAACAGTCAAAGTAAACAAGGTTTATTTTTGGCAGATCAATGTCTTTCAGATCGAAAAAATCACATTCTATCTTTTTTAAATTGAATCCACTAATGATTTCTACTGACTTTTCCCAATCTGCCAGATGAATTTTCTGATAAATATTTTTAAACTCTGGGTTATCGAAAAGTTCAAAGTAAGCCAAATCCTTAACTTCGGATTCATTTATGGGGTATTTTTCCAGCGAAAAATAATTGATGACATGATTTTTGTCAGTTTTTAAATATTCATTAATTGTTACCAAAACATTCAAACCTGTTCCAAAACCGAGTTCTAAAATATTAATTTCGCAATCATTTAATAAATTAAGTCCATTTTTGATAAACACGTGTTCGGCTTCCTGCAGGGCTCCGTGATGAGAATGATAGTTCTCATTTAAATCATTGATAAACAATGTTTTGCTACCGTCGTTAGTGGTCTTTATTTCTCTTTTCAAGCTATTTTTTTGTCAAATTTACTCTAAAATTTTTATATTTAGAAAATTATGTTAAATTTGTAGAACATCGTAAAAATTTTAAAAAATGATAATTCAAAAAACTGAAAACTCCAGAATTTCTACATTTGACCCTAACAATTTTTCATTTGGTGGTACTTTCATTGATCATATGATCATTTGTGAGTATGAAAACGGAAAATGGGGTGATGTAAAATTAGTTCCTTACGGTCCGATTCCATTTACACCTGCCATGATGGGAGTAAATTATGGACAAGCTTGTTTTGAAGGTATGAAAGCCTATAAAGACAAAGACGGGCAGGTTTTCCTTTTCAGGCCTGAAAAGAATTTTGAACGTATCAACAAGTCAGCGAAGCGTCTTGCTATGCCGGAAGTGACTGAAGAAATGTTTTTAGACGGATTGAAAGCTTTGGTAGATATTGACAGAGAGTGGATTCCACAGGGGGAAGGAATGTCACTTTATATCAGACCTTTGATTTTTGCCACTGAGGAAGCTTTGAAAGCAAGAGTATCTAATAAATATATGTTTGCCATTGTTGCAACACCTGCAAAGAGCTATTATTCTGAGCCGGTATCTGTGAAAATTTCTGATCACTATTCAAGAGCGGCAAACGGAGGTGTAGGTTCTGCAAAAGCTGCAGGTAACTATGCGGCTTCTTTCTATCCAACACAGTTGGCGATTGAAGAAGGGTATGAGCAAATCATCTGGACTGATGATGCTACTCACGAATATTTCGAAGAGAGTGGTACAATGAATGTGTTTGTAAGAATTAACGATACAATTTATACCCCTCCGACATCTGAGAAAATCCTTGACGGAGTAACAAGAGACAGCTTCATTCAGTTAGCTAAGAAAAGAGGTATCGAAGTAAAAGTAGAACCAATTCCTGTGAAAACAGTAATTGAAGCTTTAAAGAAAGGTGAGCTTAAAGAAGTATGGGGAGTAGGTACAGCAGTAGTAACCACTCAGTTCCAGGCATTAGGATATCAGGGAGAAAAACTTGAACTTCCAAGATTATCTGATGATGAAAGCTATGCGGCTCTTCTTAAGAAAGATTTGGTAGACTTGCAGACCAACTTGTCTGAAGATCCGTTCGGATGGAGAGTGATGGTAGATCACGTATTGGAAACAGTGTAATACTATTGATATAACGATATGAAAGCCGGGTTTTCCCGGCTTTTTCGTATTGAAGTATTCACATAAAATTTACAAAGCGTTTTAGCGGAGATCAATACATTACAACATTTACATATTTGTGTGTCAAGTTTTGTAATTGATTCGCGAAATGTGTATTTTCGCAAAAGTTTATGAAAAAAATAATCTTCATATCAGCCATAAGCCTGTTGAGCTGCAACAGAAATGCACAGACGGCCCATCCTCCTGTAGGTGGTGTTTTGAGCCAGAAAGATCTGGATGTTTCTAAGAACAGGATGAAAAATCTTAACATTATAGAACGTGGGCAGATTCAGGATTGGATCAGCGGCCAGTCTGTAAAGTATTATCAAACACAGCTTAATTATTGGGTAACAGTAGAAGGTTATGATGAAAGGGAAAGAAGGAAAGATGAAACTACAATTTCCTATTCTTATGATCTGTATGATTTTGATCAGACTAAAATCTATGATCAGCCTTTTGAAAGAAGAGATGCCAGATTCGGGCACTTTGATGAACTGAGAGCAGTGGAGAACGCTTTGCGTTTTATACATGATGGAGAGGAAGTAACACTTTTGGTGCCGTCTTCTTTGGCCTACGGAACTTACGGAGACGAAAAGAAAATAGACAACGATATTCCATTAATCATAAAATTAAAAGCTTTATAAAAATATGAAATTGTTTAACAAGAATATAATTCTGGCAGCGGCAAGTATTTCGCTGATGAGTTGTACCCCAATTTATAAAAAAATGAACGTAGACAAAGAAACTTACGAAGGTCTTAATGACGGACTTTATGCCAATCTTCAAACTACAAAAGGTAACTTAATTGTAAAGTTTGAGGACAAGAAAGCACCAGTAACTGTAGCCAACTTTATCGGTCTTGCAGAAGGGAAAATCGACAACAAAGCCAAGGCTAAAGGAGTTCCTTACTATGACGGAACTATTTTCCACAGAGTAATCAAAGATTTTATGATCCAGGGAGGTGATCCTCAGGGAACTGGAATGGGAGATCCCGGGTATAAATTCGAGGATGAAAAAAACGATCTTAAGCATACAGGAAAAGGTATTCTTTCTATGGCGAACTCTGGACCCAATACCAACGGTTCTCAATTCTTCATTACTGAAGTGGCTACACCTTGGTTAGACGGAAGACACACGATCTTCGGAAAAGTGGTAAAAGGAAATGATGTGATTGATGCGATTGCCAACGTTGAGAAAGGAGCTCAGGATAAACCTAAAACTGATATCGTTTTAGAAAAAGTTTCTGTTTTCAGCAAAGGTGACGAGTACAAGCACTACGATGCGGCTAAAACTTTCAATGAAGGAAAAGCTAAAATTGCAGAAAACAATAAAGCTTTTATCGCTAAAGAAGAAGCTGAAAAGAAGAAAAGAGAAGAAGAATTCAAAGCTAACCAGGAGAAATTGGTGGAAAACCTAAAAGCTGGTATGCAAAAAACTGAATCAGGTCTTTACTATAAAATTACAAAAACAGCTGACGGAAAAGCTCCTAAAGCGGGTGATAACGTATCTGTACATTATGCAGGTAAATTGGTAGACGGAACTGAATTCGATTCTTCATTCAAGAGAAACGAGCCAATCGAAATTCCAATCGGAATGGGAAGAGTAATCAAAGGATGGGATGAAGGTATCCTTTTATTGAAAGAAGGTGAAACTGCTACATTATTGATCCCGCCTGCAATGGCTTACGGCGAAAGAGGAGCAGGAGGAGTGATCCCGCCAAACTCCTGGTTAGTTTTCGATGTTGAGCTTGTAAAAGTGAAATAATTGAATCTTCAGCATAGTATTAAAAGCCGTCCGAAAGGATGGCTTTTTTTATTGGACTTAAATACATTCTGTAACGATTGGCGTACAGATTACGACCCATTGACTATCTGGAAAGGCTAATTGTTTTTCTGATACAAATTAATCTTAAAACTCGTAACAATCAAAAAAATGAAAACCAAATCGCTTCTGTTTCTGTTCGTTCTGCTGTCGTCTATGACTTTTTCGCAGACTAAGGCAAATCCTGATGACGCTGCGATAAAAAAGTCGCTTACCTATTTTATAAACGGTATTCAATCTAAACAGATAGATCAGGCAGTAAGCTGTATATATCCAAAGTACTTCACTATAGTTTCAAAAGAACAAATGACGCAGATTTTGAATATGACCTATAACAATCCATTCATGAAAATTGAAGTACAGGATCTGAAGTTTGGAAATATTGAAAAACCTGAACTCATTACCGGTGAATATTTTTCTATTACCCATTATTTTTTGAAACTGAAATGTAATGTAAGTTCATTAAACGATGAAATAAAAAAGAAAATGAACAGTGCTTTAAAAGCTAAATATGGTGCAAATAATGTTAAATATCTGGCCAATGAAGGTTCGTATCTCATCAATGCTAATATGAAGGCCTGTGCAGTTTCAAAAGATAAAAAAGCATGGAAATTTGTGATTCTTGAAAAGCAATATAAGAAAGAACTTTTGAACGTTTTACCGAAGAAAATTCTGGATAAATTCTAAAGGGGTTAAGCATTAGCTTTATAGTTGAGATTATATGGCTTGAAAAAGCAGTTTTTTTGTTTTGTAAATACCGTAGAAATACGGATTTCGGCAAGGCTTTATTACTTCTATCTTTATCATGCAATTAAAAGAACAAAATACAAGAATATGTTTGACCTGAACTATACTCAAATAAAGAACGAAATAGAATCTGAAGTGTGTAAAGAACACGGTATGCATCCTGAATTTGCAAAAACAGACGAAGCCTTTGGAATAAAAGCCCTCTGCTAAACTTTCAGAGAAGAGCCTGTTGAAAAAGGTTGAAGAAGAAATCAGAAATCAGGAAAATCCTTGAAGAAATAAGAAAGGATCTGTTTAAAGAATAAGTTTTTACGATGTTAAGATAACTTTGTTATCGGAAGCTGCTCCGGAAGGAGTAGCTTTTTTTGTTAGGAATTACTGGATTCTTATTTATAATACTAAATGAGGTAAGACTGTAAACAAAAACCGCCCCCAAAAAAGGACGGTTTTCTCAGTAAAATAAATTGAAAAGTTATATGTTCTGCTATCTTTTCTTCATACGCGTTCCCGCTAAAGAACTGATGAATACAAGGCCAAACCCGATATAAGCGGCAAATGCCGTCAGGTATATAATTAAGCTGTTAAAGCTTGGTTTTAAGGCGTATACCAACACTGAAAATGCAGCAAAACTCAACACCAGCATTAGGCTCCATATATGCAATTTTGCAGCATCTTCATTTCTCTTAAAAATCATTTCAAAAAAGTCTCTCATCATTACTAACATTTTAAGGGTTATACATTAATTTATAGTATAAAGGCACACTCATCACGGTAAAAAGAATAAATTCCTTTACTGGGCTAAGGTTCACGATGACTTTGCCATTTATTTATATCATAACACCGGGCACAAAGTCCGGGATATTTTTGTTTTTTCGAATCAATAAAGATTCTTGGTTATTGTGATACCAGTTAGATACGGGGTGCAAAACTGCTGTGAAAAACTAACGGGGGTTAGCTAATCACGGACCCGTATCTTTTACGGCATCGTAGAAAAAAAAGGATCATATACTAGATATGAATTTGAATCGGTGGAAAAACTGAAAATCCACAGAAAACCTTTTTTTTCATCCTTAGTGTTTTTTTTAAATTTTTTTCACAAAATCAGATGCCAATATCATGCCAAAGTTCTGTTTTTGCGATTAACACTTTGTTTCACGGGATTGATGAGGTCAGTATTGAAGCATGTTTTCATCTATTATTTCCTTAAACAAAGAAAAATTTTCTATTTTTAAACTTGAATGATCTGAAGTGAAGAAAATATTACGGTGAGATTATATTTTTATGTAACTTAAAATATTTGTAGAATAATGAAAAAATGAATGAGGAAGATTTAAAAGATCATTTAATAGGTAATTACTGATTGTGAAATAATATCACGCAGATTTTAGAGTAGTTTTTTATTTGAAAGATCACAGCTTTTTAAACAAGTTGGTTCTATGTTTTGGTTAAAGCAGGTGGTAGATTTCTATAAAGATCAACAGGCTTCCTTCGTGTAAGCTGAGGATTATAGTCAGTTCCTATTGAATTTGTGTTATTCGTGAAATCATTGGTGTAATTTGTGTTTAATTTTAATAACCACAAATACCACCAATATTTTTCCACAAATTTCACTAATGGAATAATGTGAAATTCATTGATTAAAAAATAAATTCCGTTCCTATTGAATTAAAGAGTGATATAATATTATAATAAGAAAACCGCCTTTACAGACGGTTTCATATTTTACCAGTTTTTATCAATCATATAAATAATCTGGGTCAAAGCAGTGGCTCCCAGTAAAAGTTCTCTTCGGTTCACCTTTTCGAAAGTATCTTCTTCCGTGTGATGAATATCGAAATATCGCTGCGAATCCGGCATTAGCTCGGCTGCCGGAATTCCCATATCGTGAAGCGGATAAAGATCTGTTCCTGAAAATCGCTCTTCAAAATTGTAAACTCCGTAGGGAAGGAATAAATTCGACCAGCTTTTGATCTGATTTCTTTTCGCATCATCCATATCCAGGGCAATTCCTCTCGGTGCAAAACCTCCGGCATCTGTTTCTATCGCAAAGAGATGTTTTTCGTTTTTCTCTTTTACTGTTTTTCCATATTGAATACCGCCTTTTACTCCGTTTTCTTCATTGGCGAAACAGACCACTCTGATGGTATGGTTATTCTGAATGCCTAACTTTTTAAAGGTTCTCAAAACTTCAATGCTTTGTACAATTCCGGCTCCGTCATCATGAGCACCTTCACCAACATCCCAGGAATCAAGGTGGCCACCAACAACAATCACACTCTGATCCTTTTTACCCGTAATTTCCCCAATCACAGAATGGGATAGTTTTTCTCCTTTCATTCCACAGTTGGAGTTAAGTTTTGCCGTAACTTTCTGGCTTTTCAGTAAGGTCTCCAGTTCATCTGCGGTCGTACTTCCGATGGCTATCGCAGGTATTTTGGAAACTTTCTCTTCATAGCGCATTGCTCCGGTGTGAGGCACGTCATCAAAAGCAGAAGACAAAGATCTTACGATGGCAAATTTTCCTCCTTTTTTAGCGGTTAACGAAGCTGCTGTTGTTCTGTATTTTGAAGCATCACCATAGGCTTTGAAAGTCTCTACAAATGACTGGCTGAAAGGGTAGTTGAAGAATACTATTTTATCTTTCACTTTTTCAGCAGGAAGTTTGTCATATTCTTCCATAGATTTCACCATGATGATTTCTCCGGAAACATCTTTTCCGCCGGTTCCTTCAGAATTCCCAAGGGAAAGCATTTTAAGGCTTTTCCATTTTCCACTGGAGGTTTGAATGTTCAGAGATTCTTTTCCTCTTTCCCATACCGGAATCATGACTTCCTGAAGCCATACTTTATCAGCTCCGGCATCACGAAGTTTCTGTTCTGCCCATTTAACAGATTTTTCATAGGCCTCGGATCCGCTTAAGCGGTGGCCTATATTTTTTGTAAGCTCTTTCAGCTCTGTATATCCTTTTCCGTTGTTCAGAATTTCTGTAGAAATTTTTCTGAACTGGACAGAATCTTCTTTAGACTGGCCAAAAGCAACCATTCCAAAAAGCAATAATGAAGTTCCTAGTATCTTTTTCATTGTTTACCAATTTTTATCAATCATATAAATAAGTTGTGTCATCACCGCAGAAACTAATAGTAATTCTCTTCGGTTCACTTTTTCAAAAGTATCCTGTTCGGTATGGTGGCTGTTAAAATAGCGATCTTTTGATCTGGTTTAATTGAGGTTCATTCATTTTCGTATACATTCCACGTGGAGAAAAACCTCCGGCATCAGATTCAGGGCGAAAATATGTTTCTCTTTCAGCTCATGGTAACCTTTTCCGTTGTTCAGGATTTCTGTTGAGATTTTTCTGAACTGGATATAATCTTCTTTAGTCTGGTCAAAAACAGCCATTCCGAAAAATAATAATGCCGTTCCTGCTATCTTTTTCATTGTTACCAGTTTTTATCAACCATAAAAATCATCTGTGTGATGGCGACTGCTCCAAGAAGAAGCTCCCTTTTATTTACTTTGTCAAAAGTATCCTGTTCGGAGTGGTGATAATCAAAATACCTCTGTGTGTCCACGACAATTTCTGCTAAAGGAATATCCAGTTTTTTTAAAGGTGAAATATCCTGAATGGCTTCTGTCTGGTCGAAATCATAAACCCCATAAGGAAGAAAATATTCTTTCCAGGGATACACCAGTCTTCTTCTCTGAGGTGGCATGTCCAAAGAGAAACCTCGTGGAGAATATCCTCCCGCATCAGTCCCTAAGGCAAATACATGTTTTTCGTCTTTCTTTTTTACATAAGCAGCATACATCTCACGGCCTTGTCCTCCGTTTTCACTGTTGGCGTACAGAACGACACGGATAGTGTGGTTGTTTTCATATCCAAGCGCTTTCAGTGTCCTTAATACTTCGATGCACTGCACAACTCCTGTTCCGTCATCCACTGCACCTTCGCCAACGTCCCAAGAATCAAGCTGAGCACCTAAAACAATTACTTTAGAATCTTTTTTACCTCCAATTTCAGCAATGATATTGGGGTTTGTAGTATCACCTTTTGATTCGGCGGTCATGTTGATTTTAGCCGTAACTTTTTGCTTCTTTAATGTCTTCTCCAACTCATCTGCAGATCTTACACCAATTGATAAAGCCGGAATTTTAACTTTATCATCAGGTTCGTAGTAAATCATCTTGGCATGAGGAGTATCATCATTGGCTGTTGTCAGTGATCTTATGATTAATGCTTTTGCACCTGTTTTAGCAATTACTGAAGCGGAAATTAGTTTTGATTTTGCGGCCTGTAAATAGGAATCACTTGTATTAATAATTTTCGGATCCATAGGAACATTCACAAAAACTATTTTATCTTTTAACTGGCCTATTGACATGGCATTCAGCTCTGATGTGGAATTGATTAAAACGATTTCGCCCACAAGATCTTTTCCGCCTGTTCCTTCAGAATTTCCGAAAGAAAGCATTCTGATGCTTTTCCAATCTCCATTTCCGGATTTGATTTGTAAAGATTCTTTTCCTCTGATCCAGACTGGTGCTTTGGCTTCCTGTCTCCAGATCATATTAATCCCGATTTCTTTGAACTTTTTTTCTGCCCATTCTACGGCTTTTGCATATCCGGGAGTTGCACTGAAACGTGGGCCTATGCCTTTGGTAAGTTCCCCGAGATTATCATAAGCAGTGCCGTTGGTCATAATTTCATCTGAAATTTTTCGGAATTCATCATGATAGTTAAATCTGGCAATAGTCCCTTTTTTTGCCGGGTTTTTTTGTGGTTTTTTTTGAGAAAATAAAAATCCACTCAAAAAGAGTGGAAGTATAATGAATATTTTTTTCATTTATTATTTACTTATCTTTTCCGTTGATAAAAGTAGGGAAAAAATAGGAATTTATTAAGGTTTCATATCGTACATTAAAAGAGCTGTAATTAATTTTGGCTCAATAAATGTACATTTTGGAGGCATGCTTAATTTCAGGTCTGAAATTTTAATCATATCATTAAAACTTACAGGATAAATTCCGAAACCAACCTTACCTTCACCATTGTCTACTTTTTCTTTTAAAAGATTGATTCCATTAATGTTTGACGTTCCTTTTACGTAAGAGATGAGTTCAGAGCTGTCCGGATCTTCAATTTTCAGAATATTTTTGAAAATATACTTATCTAAAAGATGGTGATCCAGATTGTCCAGAGACATTTCTTTGGAACGAAGATCGTGCTTCACGTGAAGAGAATAGAACTTCCCATCCATATACATTGAAATATGGAATTTTTGAGAAGGGTAGTATGATGCTTCTCCTTTTTCGTGAATCAGGAAATATTTCTCAAGTTCTTTCAGGAAATCTGCCGGAGAAATACCATTCAGATCATGTAAGATTCTGTTGTAATCATGAATCTTTATCGACTGGTTGGAAACAATGAAACTATATACAAAGTTGTAAAGCTCTGTACCATTATGTTTTTTGTTTTTCTCCTTATGATGTTTGGCATTCATTGCTGTAGAACCAATTCTATGGTGTCCGTCAGCAATATAAAATGAATCAATCTGATCAATAACTTCTTTAAACTGCTGTAGCTTCAGACGATTGTCTATTCTCCAGATTTTATGTCTGATCCCCATAGAATCCACATGATTGAAGATAGGAACATTTTTTTCCTCATGGTTCATCAGCAATTCAATTTTTGAATTGGCAGGGTAGGTAAGAAGTACAGGTTCTGCCTGCAGGTTTACTTTTTCAAGGTAGTGAGCCAGTTTTTCCTTTTTCTGAGGGATGGTACTTTCATGTCTTTTGATTTTTCCATTCCAGAAATCTTCAATACTTGCCAACCCCAGAAGTCCTCTGAACATCTGTTTGTTGGGGTAGATCTGCTCATAAAGATAGTAAGACGAATTGTCCTGGACCAATTTCTTTTCTTCCAGAAGTTCTTCAAAGGTAGAACGGATCTTTCGAAGGTTTCGGTCAATATCTTTGGATTTACTTACAACATAAGGTTTAATCATATTGATGTAAGTATTTTCAACTTGAGCCTTCTCTGCGATCTCTTCCTGGGTGAAATTATCCAGTGGATGGGTAGGGAAAGTACTCTCAAAGTCTCTATGAGGTCTTATTCCACGGAAAGGTTTAAAAACAGGCATATTTATCTTATAGTTTCTTTTTGTAGCTTAATAATTTGTTCTGCAAGTTCGATACCGATTTTCTCTTGCGCATCTACTGTATTGCCTCCTACATGAGGTGAAAGTGATAATGCAGGGTTCATCAGCAGCGGTAGTTCAGGGTTCGGTTCATTTTCAAAAACATCCAATGCTGCTCCTGCTACTTTTCCTGATTCGATATAATCGATAAGGGTCACTTCATTGATGACACCTCCTCTTGCAGTATTTACAATATAGACACCATCTTTCATTGTTTCAAACTGAGGGGTATCTATAATATACTCATTCGTTTTCGGCGTATTGATACTGATGAAATCCGCCTCTTTAAGGAATGCATCCATATCATTGGTGGAGGTGATTTCAAAGTTCACAGACTGTCCGTCGAAGAAGTTCAGCGTAAGAACTTCTGTTTTCGGGCTTCTGGTCAGAACGGTTACTTTCATTCCCAAAGCAATTCCTATTTTTACAACTTCCTGGCCAATACTTCCAAAACCGATAACTCCTAATGTTTTTCCTGAAAGTTCATAGGCATTGCTGAATGACTTTTTCATGGCGTTGAAGTGAGTTTCTCCTTCCAGAGGCATCAGTCTGTTAGATTCGTGAAGGAATCTCGCCAGTGAAATAAAGTGGCCAAAAACCAGTTCTGCCACTGATTTTGAAGATGCTGTAGGCGTATTGATTACTTTGATACCTTTACTTTTGGCATATTCTACATCAATATTATCCATTCCGATACCGCCTCTTCCGATAATTTTAAGGCCGGGACACGCATCCATCAGATCCTGTCTTACTTTCGTTACACTTCTTACCAGAAGAACATCCACATTATTATCGTTGATAAAATTAATAACGTGATCCTGAGCCACTCTATTGTCGAGAATTTCAATTCCTGCCTCTTTTAGAGTATTTTCTCCTGCTTTTGAAATTCCGTCGTTTGCTAAAACTTTCATGAGTATTTTATTGATGTTAGATTGAAGATGTCAGAAGTTAGATTTTGAGGTCTGTTATCCGACATCTTTTGTCTGATATCCTTTTATTTTTCGGTCGCCTAATATAAGCTATTTTATTGACTTCATTACATCCACCAAAACCTGTACGCTTTCGATAGGTAAAGCATTGTATAAACTAGCTCTGTATCCGCCCAGGCTTCTGTGTCCGTTCAATCCGCTGATCCCGGCTGCTTTCCATGCGTTGTCAAATTCCTCTTTCCTGCTTTCGTCTGTAATTTTGAAAGAAACATTCATGAGTGAACGGTCTTCTTTTACGCAGAAAGTTTCGAAAAACGGGTTGCTGTCAATCTCGTTATATAAAAGTTGTGCTTTAGCTTCATTTCTTTGTTCCGCAGCAGCAATTCCTCCATTTCTTTCAAGATATTGAAGGGTAAGTAAAGAAGCATATACAGGGAATACCGGTGGAGTATTGTACATAGATTCTTTAGCAATGTGCTGGGAATAATCCAGAATAGAAAACATATTTTCTCTTCCTGTTTTACCAAGAATTTCTTTTTTGATAACTACAAGAGTAACTCCTGCAGGCCCCATGTTTTTTTGAGCACCGGCGTAGATCAGGTCAAACTTGGAAAAATCCAGCTGTCTTGAGAAAATATCAGAACTCATATCGCATACCATCAGGGTATCCACTTCAGGGAAAGATTTCATTTGAGTTCCGTAGATGGTATTGTTGGAGGTACAGTGGAAATAATCATATTCTGCACCTACCGTATAGTCTTTAGGAATAAAAGAATAGTTTTCTTCTTTTGAAGAACCTACCACATCTACTGTTCCTACTTTTTTTGCTTCTTTGATGGCTCCGGCTGCCCATGTTCCCGTATCCAGGTAAGCTGCTTTTCCGCCTACTTTCATCAGGTTGTAAGGAACCATTGCAAACTGAAGGCTGGCACCACCCCCTAAATAAAGTACTTCATAATCATCACCAAGATTCATCAATCTTTTTACAATGGCACGCGCTTCGTCCATTACCGCAACGAAATCCTTGCTTCTGTGAGAAATTTCAAGAAGAGACAATCCGATATCGTTAAAATCCAGGATAGCCTTTGCTGATTTTTCAAATACCTCTTGTGGTAAAATACATGGTCCTGCGCTGAAGTTGTGCTTTTTGTTCATATTTTATTTTTTTTGATGCTTCAGGGTTTTAAATCCCCTTTGCTTTATTTTGATTTATTGGATTTTGGGTCAAAAAAACCGCCTCACGGAAATGAGACGGAATTTTTTATTCGCCGTGTAAGAATGCTTTTTTATTAAGAAGAGCTTCTTCAGATTCTACGTGATCCTCATCAGGCACACAGCAGTCTACAGGACATACCGCTGCACACTGAGGCTCTTCGTGGAATCCTTTACATTCTGTACATTTATCTGTTACAATGAAGTATACATCATCACTTACGGGTTCCTGTGGTGAATTGGCGTCTACAGTAAGTCCGGACGGCAGAGTAATTGTACCTTGAAGAGCCGTACCGTCAGAAGCTTTCCAATCTACAGCTCCTTCATATATTGCATTGTTTGGGCATTCTGGTTCACAAGCCCCGCAGTTAATGCATTCATCAGTTATTTTAATAGCCATCGCTAATTTTTTTTAAATTTGCACAAAATTACAAAATTTTACCCAATTTTAAAGTAATTATGAATACCGAAAATCAAGTTTTAGGACTTATTAAATTAAGTGATTATATAAAAGCGTTTTTAGCGAAAAAACCGGAAGATCACAATGAAGATGATTCTGATATTGAATTATTGTTAAAAAGATCAGAAATAGAGAATCCGTGGTTTACCATTGATAATCAGAAATTTGCTTTACAGCAATGGACAGATCTTCTCACTGGAGAAAACATTAAGAACTGGCTTGGAAATTATTCAATATCAAAAATTTCAAAAAGAGTTGGACTTATTCTGGCGGGAAATATTCCTTTGGTTGGTTTTCATGACGTGCTTTCTGTTATCTTGAGCAATCATATCCCTGTCATTAAATTATCTTCAAAGGATAAGTATATGATTCCGTTTTTATTAAAGAAGTGGAATGAGCTTTCCAATGGAAATGTAGCTTTTGAATTTGTTGAAAAATTGGAGAATTTTGATGCAGTTATTGCTACGGGAAGTAATAATACAGCGAGATATCTGGAATATTATTTCAAGAATCATTTAAGTATTATCCGTAAAAACAGAACCTCTGTTGCGGTTTTGAAAGGTGATGAAACGGATGAGGAACTGCAGCTTCTGGCGAAAGATATTTTCCAGTATTTTGGATTAGGATGCAGAAATGTGACGAGAATTTTCATTCCGCAGGATTTTGTGATAGACAGATTGTTTGAAAATTTCTTAGGATACCAGGATATTATCAACCATAATAAATATGCCAACAATTATGATTATAACAGAGCGGTTTATCTTTTAAATCAGGATAAGTTCTGGGATAACAATTTTGTCATGCTGAAAGAGGATGATAAGCTGTTCAGTCCGCTTTCTGTAATCAATTTCAGCAGATATGAATCATTAGATGATGTGAAAAACTTTATTGCAGAAAATGAAGAAAATATTCAGTGTGTAGTGGCAAAAGAGGAATTGAAAATGAATGCCATTCCTTTTGGTGAAGCACAAAATCCGGGACTTGATACGTATGCAGATAATGTAGATACAATGAAATTTTTAGAACTGGTCTGATTTTCGTATCTTCCATCACTTATTTCACCAGAACAAAATGAATACTATGAAAAAATTATTGCTGGGACTTGCTCTTGTGGGCGGGCAGTTGATTTTTGCACAGAAAGTCGCCGGAGCAAAGGTTGAAAACGGACCCAAAAAAGAGCAGCAGGCTAGTATCAGTAAGGAAAATATCAGTTTGTATAATGATAACTTTCTTAAGTTTATTGATGCTTTACAGGCATCTGACCGAAAGACTATTGATGGGCTGCTTTCTGAGAAAGTGAAGGAAATTGTGACGGATAATGTTCTTAAAAAAGTTAAAGATGGCATTGATCCCAATAAAAAGCTTGAAATCTTAAAGGCAGGATATTATAAAACGATGGATGGTTTGAATCATCCAAGTATTAAATATAAATATTCAGGAGAATCTTCTTCGAAAGAAGCTATAACGGCTGTATTTGAAGATGATGGAAAGATTTTGGGTGTATTGCCGGCAAAATAAACTTATTTTCGATTAAATAAAAAAATATTAACTATGATGACAGATGTTTTAGTCGCTCATTCTTCGGATGTGGAGAAAGCGAATTTTTACAAGAAGACGTATCTGCATGTTGCATTATCGATTCTTGCATTTATTGGAGTTGAAACCATATTATTAAAAACTGTTCCGAAAGAAGTCATTTTCATGATGTTCGAACAAAAATATATCTGGTTACTAATTATCGGGGTTTTCTGGCTGGCTTCTGTTTTAGCCTCCAAATGGTCTCTTTCACAAAGTAAATCTACCCAATATATGGGATTAGGATTTTACATTTTACTAGAGGCAATTATTTTCATGCCACTGCTTTTTATTGCGACTAATATTGAAGGAGGAGCTAATCTAATTTTCCAGGCTGCTACTTTAACGATTGCAATGTTTGCAGGTATTTCTGCAGTAGCATTCACTTCTAAAAGAGATTTTTCTTTTTTAAGAAATATCATTGTAATCGGTGGATTTATTTCTATCGGACTTATTGTAGGAGGGATGATCTTCGGTTTTAACCTTGGATTGTGGTTCTCTGTTGGAATGGTAATTTTGGCTTCAGCTACTATTTTATATCAGACAAGTAAATTGAAAGATTCTTATGGAACGAACCAATATGTAGGAGCGGCATTACAGCTTTTTGCTTCCATTATGCTTTTATTCTGGTATATTCTAAGTATTCTGATGAACAGAAGAAACTAATAGGAGCTGTCTCTTATCTTTTAAAATTATAGTCCTGGTGATATTTTCACCAGGATTTTAATTGGTTATTCTTTTGAAATTTTCATGCAACTTCCAGCGTCATGTGACTGGTTAAGGTCTTCTGAAGTACATTTTACAGTTGTAAATAAAGATTCTAAAGAATAGAAAAAAGTATAGTAATGAGGAAAACCTCAGGTATTGTATATTGTGTTTTTTATCATCTATTGATTAGGAAAAATCGCAGGATCTTATTTGTCGATTGATCCTAAAACCTTTTGTGCAAATGAGTTCAAAGCATCTTTCTCGCTCATTCCGTTCTGTACGTTGGCGTGAACTTCCAAAGCTCCGCAGATGTTGGTAATCAACTCTCCTGCAACATTCAGATCTTCTTCACTTGTTCCTCTGAACTCGCAGAAACTTTCCAGTACTTCTAATGTTTTTTCAAGGTTTTCAGGAGTCTGATTCTGATAAAACTGTCTGATTACGGGTAATTTCATTATGCTAATTCGTTAAATAGGTTAATTAAACTTTCTGCCTGGTTAGATTGAACCTGATTAACCAGTTCTCCGTTTTTAAAGATGGCGAAAGTAGGTAAGTTATCTACTTTTGCTAATTTTCTGCTTTCAGGAAGCTTTTCAGCATCTACATACAAAAATGGAATAGAATCATTTTCAGAAGCTAATTTTTTGAATTTCGGCTTCATTATTCTGCAGTTTCCACACCATGTTGCGCCATATTGAACAACTACTTTTTCGTTGTCATTAACTATATTCTGTAATGTATCTTCGGTTAATTCTGTGTACATAAGTTTATTTTTTAAAAAATAAACAATGTAACAATCTAAAAAATTGACCAATCTAACAATTCAAGAAATGACTTTTCAAATTGTTATACTGTTAGATTGTTACATTGTTATATTTAAATTAAGATATTAATTTTTTGCTAAGTATTCTGCAGTAGAAGTTCTGTCTGCTTTCATAGCATCTTTTCCTTCTTCCCAGTTTGCAGGACATACTTCACCGTGCTTTTGTACATGAGTGTAAGCGTCAATTAATCTTAAGAATTCTTTTACGTTTCTTCCCAGAGGCATATCGTTTACCGCTTCGTGGAAAATTTTTCCAGTTTCGTCGATAAGGTAAGTTGCTCTGTACGTTACGTTAGAACCTGTGAAAACTTCGTTTCCATCTTCATCATATTCAAAATCCTGATCAACAATTCCTAATGTGTTAGCCAATTGTCTGTGAGTATCAGCTAAAAGCGGGTAAGTTACTCCTTCAATCCCTCCGTTATCTTTTGGTGTGTTCAACCAAGCGAAGTGTACTTCGTTAGTATCACAAGATGCACCGATTACTTTAGTGTTTCTTTTTTCAAACTCACCTAAAGCCTCCTGAAAAGCGTGAAGCTCAGTAGGGCATACGAAAGTGAAATCTTTAGGGTACCAGAATAAAAGAACTTTTTGCTGGTTGTTTACTGCTTCATCAAGGATGTTGATTCTTAAATCGTCACCCATCTCAGACATTGCGTCAATTGTTAAGTTTGGGAATTTTTTTCCTACTAAAGACATAATTTTTCTGTTTTTATATTTAAATTTCTTGTGCAAATATACAAAAGATTCATCTATCGAACAAGCTGAAATCGATAAATAAAATCTATAATTGTTTTTGGTATACTGTTAAATAAAAAAGCCCTGTTTATAAGGGCTTTTTGTTTATTTTAATAACCAAATATTTCAGTTAAATTAAGTTTTTTTACTTCACCTAATTTCTTCATATCTTCCTCGTTCACTTTGTCTTGGGAAGCGACAATACAATATGTGTAATTCTTATTTTTCATTTCCTTGTCGTGGAAAGAATTGATGTCTGTAAAAGACAATTTTGGTGCCTGTTCATAGACATTCTTTCTCATATCAAAGTTGTTTCCAAGCTTTTGAGATTTCAGATAAGAGAAAATAATTCCGTCCTGTGTGATTCTTTCAGAAGCAATAGATTTTTTCAATCCGCTTTTCGCGGTTTCAAATAACTGTTCAGATTTCGGAAGGGTAGTCAAAAGCTCATTCATAGCCGTTGTAGACTCATTGAATTTATCTGCCTGTGTTCCTACATAAGCCATTACCATATCCTTATCTGTTTTCTTGCTAGGAAGTGCAAAATAGGAATACGTAGAATAAGCCAGTGCTTTTGATTCTCTGATCGTTTGGAAAACAATAGATCCCATGCCGCCTCCGAAATAGTTGTTGAATAAACTTACTGTTGGAGTCGTAGAAGGATTATACTGGTCAGAATTTCTTACCCAGAACACTTCAGCCTGTACCATATCATAATGAGCAAATAATACTTTGTTCTTATCAGTTGGAATCTGAGCGAAAGTTTTAGACTTAGGGAGATCTTTTAAACTTGCAGGAAGTTTGTGGACAGGTTTCAAAGATGCTACCACTTCATTTCCTGATTTTGGTCCGTAATACAATACTTTATGCTTGAAATTAAAAAGATCATGAAGAACATTGATCAGATCTTCTGCTTTTAAAGCATCAAGTTCAGCATCGCTCAGTACATTGTTGAAAGGATTCTGTGCACCATATTGAGCGTAGCTTCTCAATCCGGCCATAATGGTTCCTTTATTTTGCTTAGCGTTGGCTCTGGCCTTCTTCAGCCTTGTTTTGTAAGCATCCAGAGCTCCCTGGTCTGCCTGACAGTTTTTAATCAGATCTTCAAATAAAGCAATTGTTTTATCGAAGTTTTCATTTAAGCCTTCCAGAGATACATACGTTTCTTCATTTCCGGCTCCTACATTGAAACTTGAAGCAAGTTTGTAAAATTCTTTACTGATTACCTCGGAAGATTTGTCTTTAGTTCCTAAGTACTGAAGATATTCAGCTGCCAATGGAAGAATTTTGTTGTTCCATTTTCCTGAATCAAAGTGGTAATACATTCTGAACAAAGCGTTGTCTGTGTTTTTTACAGAAAGTACATCCACATCAGCTAATTTATTTTTGGCAATGTCTTTGTCATAGTTCAACCATACCGGAGCGATAGGATTTTCAGGCATCTCGTCAATCTTCTTAAGGAAAGGAGACTGGTCTTCTCTGTTAACAGAAACCGGAGTAATTGTTGGTTTATCAACTTTTACAATGCTCTTGTCTTCTCCTTTTCTTTTGTAAACAGCAACGTAGTTATTGTTCTGAAGATATTTGGATACGAAATCCATGATATCTTTCTTGGTAAGTTTTGAAATTTCGTCAACATATTCCAACGATGCTTTGTGGTCAACATCCGAAGTAAATTCATCCATCAGAATACTTGCTCTTGACGAATATTTTTCATCTTTCTGAATAATACCTTTCTTTTCGTTGTTAACAATAGATTGAATCAGATCATCAGAAAACTCTCCTTTTCTTAACTTATCCACTTCCTGAAGAAGAAGATTCTTTACTTCATCCAGAGACTGTCCTTCGGTCGGTTTTCCTTGTAAAAGTAAAACGGAATAATCTTTTAACGCATAAGATCCGGCGTAAGCACCCAGTAATTTCTGTTTTTTTACCAGATCAAGATCAATTAATCCTGCTTGTCCGTTGGTAAGCATATTTCCGACAAGATTCAGCATTCTTGCATCTTTGGTAGAAGCTCCCGGAAATCTGAACCCAAGCATTACGTTTTCAGGATTCGGTCCCACCACTTCTTTTACAATCGGAGCAGTAATCGGTTTTTCCTGTCCCACTTTATATTCAGGAATGGCTTTAGGCTTCATATAAGAGAAAGCCTTATCAATCTTTGCAATTACTTCATCCGGATTAAAATCTCCGGACATAATGATTCCCATGTTATTAGGGACATAATAATTGTTATAATATTCTCTGATAGCATGTAGAGAAGGGTTTTTCAGGTGTTCAATCGTTCCGATGGTGGTTTGCTTACCATAATTGTTGTTAGGGAAAAGATTGGCGAACATGGTGTCGAAAACCTTATCTCCGTCATCATCAAGTGATCTGTTTTTTTCTTCATATACAGCTTCAAGTTCCGTGTGGAAGAGCCTTAAAACCGGTTCTCTGAATCTTTCAGCCTGTACAGCAAGGAATTTGTCAAGAACATTTGCAGGCACATCTTCTGTGTACACTGTCTGTTCAAAAGAAGTGAAGGCGTTAGTTCCATCAGCTCCCATCCCGGCCATCATTTTATCATATTCATTTGCGATTGCAAATTTTGCTGCCTCTCCGGAAACTCTGTCAATTTCTTTATAGATTTCTTTTCTTTTAGCCTCATCCTTGGTCTGATTGTACTTTTCGTAAAGAGCATCAATCTGATCCAGCAGAGGTTTTTCTTTTGCCCAGTCTTTAGATCCGAACTGGTTTGTTCCTTTAAAAAGCATATGCTCCAGATAATGGGCAAGACCAGTATGATCTGCAGGATCGGTTTTACTTCCCGCTTTTGTTGCGATATACGTTTGGATTCTCGGATCCTTATTGGTAGGGCTTAAAATAACCGTTAGTCCGTTTTTCAAAGTGTAGTACCTTGCAGAAGTAGGGTCATTGGTTACGTATTTGTACTTGTAGCCATTGGAAGTAGCTTCTTTCCACTGAAAATCCTGGCCAAAAGCATACCCTGCAAAACTTGCAGCGGCAATACTTGTAACGATGGTTAGTTTTTTTAACAGATTCATTGCTGTCGTGTTTATTTTGGATTATTAATTTGTTAATTGAATTTTTCCAATAAGTCTTTAATTCGTTTCATTGCTTCTCTTAAATCTTCTTCAGAGGCGGCATAAGAGAATCTGATGCATTCCGGGCTTCCGAAAGAGAATCCGCCTACACACCCAACGTGAGCATTTTCCAGAAGGAACATGGCAAAGTCGTCAGAGTCTTTAATTTCTGTTCCATCAAGGGTTTTTCCGATGTAGTACGAAATATCCGGGAAGAAATAGAAAGCTGCCTTTGGAAGCACTACTTTGAATCCTGGGATTTCTTTGATCAGTTCATAGACAAGATCTCTTCTTTTTTTGAAAGCATCAATCATATATCTGTATTCGGAAGGATCTGTTTTCAATGCAACGATAGAAGCTCTCTGTGCTACTGTATTAGCCCCGCTGGTCATCTGCCCCTGAACTTTTTCACAAGCTTTTGCCAGCCATTCAGGACATGCAGAATACCCAATTCTCCATCCGGTCATAGCAAATGCTTTTGACATTCCGTTGATTACGGCCGTTTGTTCATAGACTTCAGGAAACTGGGCAATTGAAGTGGTATTCGTTTCATAATTGATGTATTCATAAATTTCGTCAGAAATTATCGTTATCTGAGGATATTTGGCAATTACTTTGGCGATAGATTTTAATTCGTCATAAGTATAATATCCTCCTGACGGATTGCACGGTGAGCTGAAAAGTATTGCTTTGGTCTTCTCTGTAATAGCTTCTTCAATTTGTTCTGCTGTCACTTTGAAATCGGTAACATAAGATGTAGAAAGCATTACAGAAGTTCCACCCATCATTTTTACCATTTCATCATAGCTTACCCAGTAAGGTGCAGGAAGAAGAACTTCATCACCATCATTGATAATAGCTGCCAGAACATTGATAATTGCCTGTTTAGCTCCATTGGAAACACAGATCTGGGTAGATTTGTATTCCAGGTTATTATCTCTTTTTAATTTATATGCAATAGCCTCACGCAGTTCCGGAAATCCTGGAACAGGAGAGTAGTGGCTGTAATTTTGATTGATGGCATCGAATGCTGCCTGTTTGATATTGTCCGGAACATCGAAATCCGGTTCACCAAGAGTTAAGCTGATCACATCTATTCCGCTTGCTTTCATTTCTCTGGCTTTGTTAGACATTACAAATGTCTGGGAGTATCCTAATCTTTTTACTCTATCTGAAAGTTTATCCATTGTATTTTTTTGAATTTGAACAAATATATAATAAAAACGTGGTGTGGAGGTAATAAAAATAAGGGTGTTTTAAAGATTTTTATCAGTTTTTTGTCAAATCATATATTGGATTATAAAAATGTTTTATTTTGAAGTAAGAGATTGAATTTAATACTATTTTAGCTCAAAAAACGTAATTCAAAATAAATTATTGTAGGGAATAATTTTGCAGCTTAGCGTTTGTATCTTTAAACAATCTAACATCAGTTCTATGAAATATTCTGTTTTTTTATTGCTCATTTCATGTTCTTTTTTCTCTCAAAAACATTCAAAAGATGATGAAGTGAAAAAATATGTGAGTCAGGTGAATCAAGATTCTCTAAAATCTTATATCCGGAAAATGGTAAGTTTTGGAACAAGGCATACGTTAAGCTCTACAAATGATCCTGAACAGGGAATAGGAGCGGCCAGAAAATGGGTGATCGGAAAATTCAACGATTATGCTAAAAATTCCGGTGGCAGAATGGAAGTATATCTTCAGCAGGAAGATATTCAGCCTGATGGAAAACGAATAGACAACGTAGTAAATCTTGGAAATGCTGTTGCTTTTCTGAAAGGAACAGATCCGAACGACAAAAGGATTTTTCTCATCGGAGGACATCTGGATTCAAGAGTGAGCGATGTGATGAACAGAACTTCCTCTGCGCCTGGTGCCAATGATGACGGAAGTGGAGTAAGTGCTGTGATAGAATCTGCAAGAATACTGAGTACATCTTCATTTCCGGCATCTATTATTTTTGTGGCTTTTTCCGGAGAAGAGCAATCGTTATTGGGATCTAAGCAGCTGGCAGAAAAAATGAAAAAAGAAAATTTACAGCTGGAAGCGGTTCTGAACAATGATATGATCGGTAATCCCAAAGAAGGAGAAACCGGAGAGGTCAATACCCGGATTCTTCGTGTATTCAGTGAAGGGCTGCCTTACAAAGACCTCGATAAAAAAGCAATGACAATCAGGAATCTGGGATTTGAAAACGACAGTGAATCCAGACAGCTGGCACGTTATATCAAAGAAATTACAGAACAATATGTCAAAGGATTGGAGATAAAGCTGATCTACAGAAATGACAGATTTTTGCGCGGAGGAGACCACACAAGTTTCGTGAATAACGGATTTCCTTCTGTAAGACTGACTGAATATTATGAAAACTACGACCATCAGCATCAGGATATAAGAACAGAAAACAATAAGCAGTATGGTGACCTTCCTGAATTTATAGATTTTAAATACCTGAAAAAGAATGTTGCAGCCAATATTGTAGTCCTTGCCAATCTTGCAAAATCTCCTTCAAAACCGGAGAAAGTTGAAATGGATGTGAAAGAGCTGACCAACTCAACAACTTTACATTGGGAAAAACCGAAATCCGGAATTCCGGCAGGATATTATGTGCTGGCAAGGGAAACGGACAGTGCGGTATGGCAGAAAAGAATATTTACAACAGGACTTTCTGTAAAGCTTCCGCTTTCAAAAGACAATTACATTTTTGCTGTACAGAGCGTGAGTCCGTCAGGAAACCTGAGTGTGCCTGTAATTCCGGGTATTGCAAAGTAATGGATTTTGATAAAAACCAGAATTTACAATTGCATCAGGAAAAGTAGATTTGAATACAAGAGAAATAAAACTTATTTTTGCGCTTTATAATAATTCACATGTCTGCATCGTTACTATTAAAATATTTCCCGGATCTTACTGAAAAACAGAAAGAGCAGTTCTCAAAACTGGAAAATCTGTACAATGAATGGAATGAAAAGATCAATGTAATTTCCAGAAAAGATATGGAATCGCTGTATGAAAAGCATATTCTGCACTCTTTGGGAATTGCAAAAGTGATGGAATTTGCACCGGGAACCAAAGTATTGGATATCGGAACCGGAGGCGGTTTTCCTGGGATTCCTCTGGCTATTCTGTTTCCTGAGGTAGAATTTACTCTGATTGATTCTATCGGTAAGAAAATCAGTGTAGTACAGGCTGTATCGGAAGGAGTAGGATTAACCAATGTAACGGCTATCCATGGAAGAGCAGAAAAGCTGAAAGAAAAATTCCATTTTGTTGTCAGCAGAGCGGTAACCCAAATGCCTGAATTTTTAAGATGGCTGAAAGGAAAGTTTGAAAAAGAACAGTTTAACCCTAAACATAACGGAATTTTATATTTAAAAGGAGGTGATCTTGCAGAAGAGCTTGCCGGACTTAAATGTGAAATTTTCAATCTCAAACACTATTTTGATGAAGAATTTTTTGATACCAAGAAAGTAGTTTATGTATCAAAAGGTAATTTTAATTCCTGATTTTTATGTAAATAAGGAATAATTTTTGCTAATATTTATTAATAATCAGAAAAGTAAAGGTTATGAAAAAACTTTTAAATATTGGATTTTCAGTATTCGTGTTGAGCGTGCTTCTGGTTTCGTGTAATGATGACGATTATCATACCATTGAATCTATTGATAAAATCAAAATAGACAGCGTAAAGATTGTTCATGATACCATGAGTGTTTTTTCGATACAAAGCATCAAAACGTATTCCACGTATCCGTCTCATTGTGAGGGTTTTTATGGATATGATTATATTTATAATACCAGTCTGGAAAGAACAGTTACTTCCTATAAATACATTACCGACGGACCTTGTACACAAGGCAAATATGTAGGAGTAAATCAGATTAACTTCAGCCCGCAAAGAAAAGGGACTTATACTTTTAAATTCTGGAGTGGAGGCAACAACTGGATTACCAAAACAATTGTAGTGGAATAATGAGATTGACTTTTGTATTATGTGTATTGGCTGTTCAGGCTGTATCCGGGCAGAAAATTTTCTGGGAGGAAGGCAGAAAGCTAACCTGGGATAACTTTAAAAGTCCGGTTAACAAGAAAAAGAATCCTGATGTGGCAGCATACACCCATTGTGGCTGGGAATTTTATTCTGTAAAATCTTCCGATCCCAAAGCACCGGTTACCATTACTATTAAGACGCTTTTTCACGAAGATAAATCATGGAAAGATGTCAAAAGAATGGATGATTATATTCTCCTCCATGAGCAGAAGCATTTTGATATTGCAGAATTATTTGTGAGAAAATTCCGAAAAGCAGTCGCTGAAAAAATTAAAAATTCCGGAGACTACAACAAATATTTCAAAGCAATTTATAACGGGATATCCGTTGATTATAAAAACTTTCAGATGGCGTATGACAGAGAAACCCGTCACGGACTCGATAAAGAAAAGCAAACCGAATATAATCATTCAATTTCTGAACAACTCGACAACTTAAAAAGCTACCAAACCCTTTGAAATTCCTCAATAAGATCATCCACGAACTGCTGGCACAAAACACTGACCTTTCTGCGTTTAATATTATTCTGCCCGGAAAACGTCCTATCGTTTTTATCAGACAGATCCTGGAAGAAAATAATTATTCAGGGTTTCTTCCCAACTTTTTTACGATTGAGGAACTCATCAACACAATTGCCGATCAACAGACGATTCAGGGGATTCCGCTGTGGCTTTTCTCTTTTGATGTGTACCGAAGCCTGAATCTTATTCCAAGAGATGATTTTTCAGATTTCCTGAAATGGTTTCCCACCTTACAGAAAGACTGGGATGATATTCTCAAATTTTCAGATAGCGATCAGGCAGTTCTGCAGTATATGTTTGATGAGGAAAGAATCAAAGAATGGGCGCAGGACCTTGGAGAAGATGATGATGTCCCGAGAAAGAAGTTTCTTAATTTCTGGCAGAATATGAACGTTTTTCTCCCTGTTTTAAAAGAAAAACTACAGGAGAAAAACTGGGCAACTACCGGAATGATTCACGAGGCGGCTAAAGCCAGGATTGTAGACTTTGCTAAAAATACCAAAGAAGAATTTGTCTTTTGTGGTTTCAATGCCTTTACTCCGGTAGAGGAAAAGCTTGTAAGAAGCCTTTTGCAGTGGAATAAAGCTCAGTGTTTCTTTCAGGCAGACCGCTATTACTTCAATGATGAAAGACAGGAGGCCGGAAAATTTCTCAGGAATCATAAAACCTGGAAAGAATTTGATGATGACAGAGCTTTTCAGTGGATAGAAGACGATTTTAATCAGCCTAAAAAAATTAAGGTGTACGAAGTGTCCGGAAATGTAACCCAGACCAAAGTATTACCTGAGATCTTTAAAGAGATCAATAATAAAACCTATTCCAATACGGCAGTGGTACTCCTTGATGAAAATCTTCTTCCTGCCAGTCTTGATGTGATGCATGATGTTGATAATTTGAATATTACAATGGGATTTCCGTTGAAAAATTTATCTTTCTCCAATGCCGTGAAACGCCTTTTCTACCTGCAGAAACAATTGGAGAAAAACAAACTGTCTTATTATTACAGAGATGTTTTCCCTATTCTGGAAGAACTGCCAAAATCTGTAGAAGATGAACAGATTATCAATGATTTTAAAGCTAAAATAGAAGAGAGAAATATTGTTTATATTTCCAGGAAACTTCTACATGAACTGCTGGGCGGCCTGTCTTACTACGGCCTTCTTCAAAAAGCAACAGGAACCAATGGTTATCTGGATATGCTTATTGGGTTCTGCCAGCAGGTAAAATGGCTTGAAATAGACGATATTCAGTATGAGAATGTCTCTCACTTTGAAAATGCATTCAGAATCATCAAAAACCAGCTGACTCCCTACAATATTGAGATCAAAATGGAAACGCTGGAAATTCTGATCAACCAGCATATCAACTCTGAAAGTATCGATTTTCAGGGAGAACCATTGAGAGGATTACAGATCATGGGATTACTGGAAACGCGTCTTTTGAACTTTGAAAACGTTATTCTGCTTTCTGTAAACGAAGGAAAACTTCCGCTTGGAAACTCTCAGAATACCTATATTCCTTTTGATATCCGAAGGTTCTTTGATCTTCATACTTTCCTGGAAAATGACAGCATTTATGCCTATCACTTTTACAGGCTGATTCAGGATGCGAAGAATGTACATTTGCTGTACAACGCATTAAGTTCAGGAGTAAATACCGGAGAAAAAAGCCGTTTCATTACACAGATAGAAATGGAAAGTTCTCATGACATTGAACATCTCATTATTGAAAATTCTTCGGAGCCTATTACTACCAAACCTATCGAAATTGCAAAGACACATATTGTGCAGCAGCGTCTTCAGAAATGGAAGGAAAAAGTATCAGCTTCCCACTTAACGAGTTATCTTTATAATCCGATCGATTTCTACCTTTCCAAGATTTTAAATACCTCGGAAACAGATGAAATTGAAGAAGAACTGTCGATAAAAAATTATGGAAATCTGGTCCATTATTCACTTCAAGAAGTATATGAGGTATTGAAGGGTAAGGTTTTAAAGGAAAGTGATTTAAAGAGTTCAGTTAAAGCAATAGATGAATATATAAATACTGCCATTGAAAAGCTGAAACACCAGCCGGAATTTTATGAAAAAGGGATGAACTATATCCATAAAGCCATTGCCAAAAAAGTAATTGAAAACATATTGAATCATGATCTTAAGCTGATAAAACAAGGCAATAAACTGGAGATTATTGATATCGAAAGAAGATTTGAAAATATAGATTTTCCTCTGGAAGGAAATGATAAGATTTCTTTCTTCGGATTCATTGACCGGATTGATAAACTGAACGGTACTCTAAGAATTATTGATTATAAAACAGCGAAGATTAAAAATCTCAATGTAAAGATTGATCAGGATAATGCAGATAAATATTTTCATAACAGCGAAAGAAAACAGGCCCTTCAGCTTTGTATTTATCATTACGTTGTTCAGCACCTTCCTGAGTTTTTGGGGTTCCCGATTGAAACAGGAATCTGGAGTTTTGCAGACGCTAAAAAGGGAATGGTTTCGTTACAGTTTGATAAAGGAAATATTGATGATGCCATGAAATCTGTCAAAAGTCTTATTCTTGAAATCCTGAATCCGGATATCAATTTTGTGGAAACCATAAAAACGTATTAAAAATAGCTGACATGCATTGGAAAACATGCCTGATCTGAAAAATGAGGGAATATTTTTTTAATTTATAGACTGAAATACATTTATTTACTTCGTAGAATAGTCCATTAAGCAGGTAACTTTTTGTGTATATTTACTACATATTAAAAACTTATAAAGTTTAAATCAGATACATTAAGCAGAACCAATGAAAAAGATCCTGATATTTTTAGCTATTGCTTTCTCTCTTATTATCAAATCTCAGCAAAAAAACGATTCCCTGAATATTGCGCTTCAGAATGTAACCAAGGATACCCAATTTGGTCTTGCTCTCAGTGGTGGCGGTGCAAAAGGGTTTGCCCATATCGGAATTCTGAAAATGATTGACTCATTGGGAATCAAAGTAGATTATATTACAGGAACCAGTATGGGAGGAATCCTGGGAGGTCTGTATGCAATGGGGTATAATGCTGACCAGCTGAAGAATACGATCTATAAAATGGACTGGAACAGGATTTTAAGCAATAAAATTCCTTATAATAAAGTCAATATCAGCGAGAAAGATGAATATGATAAGTATATTCTCGAATTTCCTGTTGTCAAAGGATTTCCTACTCTTCCGAGTTCTTATATTGAAGGACAGTACATGGGAGAAGTGCTTAATACGCTTACTTTCAATGCTAAACATATTAATGATTTCAGCAAACTGAGGATTCCCGTTCAGCTTACTTCTTCCGATATTGAAAACGGAGGTCTGGTGATGCAGAAAGAAGGATCATTACCGTTGGCAATTCGTTCCACACTGGCCATTCCTGCTGCTTTTGCTCCTGTCTATATTGATGGAAAACTTCTGGTAGATGGTGGTTTGGACCGTAATTACCCAGCTAATGAAGTTCGTGAGATGGGGGCAGATTTTGTGATTGGAGGCTATACCGGTTTCAGGCTTTTTACGAAAAAAGAGATTGAGAATCCGATGAAGATGATTTATCAGACTCATGCCATCCGTTCTGTGGAAGATTTTAAACATCAAAAAGAGCTCTCTAATATTCTCGTAGACTTTGTGGATCCATTGGGAGAAATTACCACAAAGGATTTTGCCAGATTCAGAAAGATTATCAAAATAGGAGAGACTGAAGCCAGAAAACACCTGCCTGAGTTTGTAGCTCTGGCAGAGGCGCAGCGAAAAGCCGGAATCCAATATGAGCATAGGATGATTGAAGAGGTGAAACTGCCTACAACAAAATTTACTTTTAACGAAGAAGACGGAACGCCTATTACTGATGCGGCTGAAATTGAAGTACTGAAAAAGCAGATGGGACTTACGGAAGGGAAGTATTACGATGCAAAAACGGTTAATGAAGCCATAGACCGTGTATTCGGAATGCGCCAGTACGTTAAAGTGTACTATACCTACACGAATGTAAATGATGGTCTTGTGATGAATGTATTTGTGAAAAGAGCAAAAAAAGGAGCTTTTAAACTGGCACTGCACTATGATACAGAACAGTCTGTAGGAATTATCATCAATTATACGTACAGGAATATCCTGCTGAACAGATCAAGGTTTCTCGCAACAGTAGATGTTTCCGAACGTTTTAAAGCTAAACTTGCTTATCAGCAGTTTCTGGATAGCGGAGAGCGTCTATGGCTGGATCTGGAAGCCAAGATGGTTCACCTGAAAAGTAATGACCTGAACTTCAGGCTGTATGATATAAGTGAAGATGGTAGTGACCGTTTTCCTAACCATATGTATCGTAATATAACCGGAAAAATTGCTCTGAATTATAATATAACCCCCAATTCTTATCTGTCTCTGGGAACGGAATTCAGTACAGAAAGAATGTACAGCTTACTGGATAAAGTAGACCAGTCGAAAGTGGACAATTACAGTAAAAAGCTATATAACCACAGTAATTTCAATACTTTCCTGAAATTTGAACAGAACAATCTCAATAAAAGATATTTTACTACAAAAGGAAATCATCTTCAGCTGAGTACAAGATTTTATTACGGAGATCAGTATGAGCTTTATGACCTGAACACGGTTCAGCCTCTTCTGTATCTGATCCTTAACCCGAAAGAATCTTACTATTCCGAGCCTAAAAACCTTGTTTCATTCACATTAAATGAAAATTTTTTCTATCCGATCACAAGAAGGCTGACGGTAAAGGCTAACGTATTTTTGGGGACAAGTTTTGGATCAAAGAAAGAAGATCAGGTTCCCTATCTGTTTTTGAATCAAAAGTATAATCTGGGAGGCAGCGAATACAATTACGATCTGTTAAGCCCTGAATTTAATGGTCTTCGTCAGAAAGAGCTTCCGATGACTTCGGTGGCGAAGGCAGCCATTTCATTTCAGTACAGAATTATGAAAAAACTTTATATCACCCCTTCGTTCAGCTATGGAAAGGTAAGTGAAGAGTTTTCGCCTTTTAATGACAGTTTTGATATGTTTGGCTACGGATTGAATCTTGGTTACGAATCTCTTATCGGTCCTATTGGTTTAAATATTTCCCGAAACAGCCAGCTTGATTTCTCAAGAATCTATTTTAGTGTCGGATTTAAGTTTTAAGGGAATGTACCATCTATAATTAAATTACTGAAGCAAAAAGCACTTCATTGCTGAAGTGCCAAAAATTAACTTGAAATGAGATATGAAGAGTGATTGATTTTACAGTTTTATCTTTTTGCTGATAGTTTTTCCATTAGAAAGTGTGACTTGCACAAGATATACTCCTGATTCCAGGTTTCCGGATTCAAATACTGTTTTGTTAATTTCCTGCTGAACAATCAGAGCACCAGAAATACTGTAAATGCTAATGTTTTTAATACCATTCCCGGATTTAGCTATAATTTGTTGTCTGAGAGTATAAATATCAGTACTGTTTTCTGATGATACAGTTCCTCCAGCAACCTTGCTGAACTGAAGATTGTAATAAGGAGTAACAACTTCAAACGTATAGTTTTTGTTTTCCATATCCTGAATGTTGATTCCTCCGGTTTCACGATATTGTTTTTGCGAAATACTTTTGATCAGCGTTTTATTTTCATCAAAAATATGTACAACAGTAAGTTCTTCCTGATCTACTTTTAATTGTAAAACCGATTCATTCACAGATTGTACAATTTCGTTTTCGGCAACTTGCTGAGGCGTGTTTTTGATGTATGGAATTATTTTATTTTCATTGTTTTCTGATACTTTCAATAAATAGACTCCATCTTTTAGAGTGGATAAATTTTGATTGCTGGCCGTTCTGCTCTGAGCTTTTTCTTTATTGAAATCTGTAATTTCAACCAGCTGCATATTGCCCAGATCCGGTTTTATCTGTGAAGATAAAAGGGTAGATCTGTCAGAAGTTTTCTCTGCTGACTGTTTACCGAAAACTGATCCTGCAATCGCCCATTCATTAAAAAGTCCGCCACTTCTCAGCATATTGAATTTAGCATTGGAAGCTAAAGTGAATGGCAGAATTCCTCCTACATGCCCTAATGGTCCCCAGTAAAAAGAATCCAGTTTATATTTATTCAGATCCCACCATGGATAATAGCCGCGCTGAACATCAATAGTTTTGGAGGTGTTTTCTGGTGGAATAGCTAAATCTATGGTAGAATGTCCCAGTGTCATAGGTGTTTTATTATACCAGTCGTAGACATCCTTAGGCTTCATACATAGTCTTAGTTTGTTATTAGGATTATTAGTAACATCATTAACAAAGCTGTTTGTAAAAAGCTTTCTCCATATAACAGGACCCCATAGAAGTCCGCCATTATCCTGAACCACATGATAATTGTATTTGTCAAGATATTCAGCAGATATAACTTCTGAAATATCATTATTATACGTTTTATATCCTGTATTGTTGCAGGTATGAAGAACATTTGCCAGAAATGAAGTGAACGGATAAATATCTTTTTCCAGGACTCCTTTATTTAACGTTACTCCGGAAAAATCATAAGGTCCGTCTCCCATGTAAGCATATTTGAATTTTATTTGAGTGGGATTTGAAATGCTTAATCTTTTTAGGGTAGACATAGCAGCGTGAGCACCTTGCGAATATCCGGCCAGGAAATACTCATCATAGCGTTTAATGTTCAGTTGGGCCAATACTTTATTCGCGGCCGTTATAAAATCTATGGTAGCTCCGGCTTCGGTGGCATAATCTACATAAGGGTGAGTTCCGTCTCCGGTTCCCATTCCTACGTAGTCGGGTGCCATCAAAATATAACCGTTGAGTACATAGGATAGCTCAACAACAAATCCAGCGGTTAATACTCCTTTCAAATTAGACGGGACATTATGCCTGCTGTCTGTAGTTCCGTGATCCGACACTACTGTTGAGAGTTTAAAGAGTACATTAGGATACATCAGCAATCCTGTTGCTTTTACAAGAACATTGTTTTCATTTTTGGTGTAATAAGTGATTTTGTATCCTTTCAGCCCAAGATTGAAGCTGTTCAGGTAGTTTGCAAATTCCGGAGTATTCTGATCACCAAGATTGTTGGCGATAAAATTGATGACTCCCTGAGGCGTTAAATCCAGTTTCTGTTCGGCACTTACAATATCACCAGCCTGCTGTGCAAAATAGAATGAAGCTGTAAGACTTAGTAAAAAAGTTGTGATTTTTTTCATATTGTTTGTTTTTGCGTGGTATTAAAGTAATAATTTTAATAAAACAACAAAAACTTTATAATATCAATAATTATTCACTGAATATCAATTCTCTAAAAAGTGAGTAAAATAAAAGAGTCTGACCATTGGCCAGACTCTCTATTTATATTTTTATCTTTTTAGAAAGCGTTGATTCCTGTAATATCCAATCCGGTGATTAGCAAGTGAACATCATGTGTTCCTTCATAAGTAATTACAGATTCCAGGTTTGCAGCATGTCTCATCATTGGGAATTCCCCCATGATTCCCATACCTCCAAGAATTTGTCTGGATTCTCTGGCTATTTCAATTGCCATATGTACGTTGTTACGTTTAGCCATAGAGATCTGAGCAGGAGTTGCTTTGTGGGCATTTTTAAGATTTCCCAGCTGAAGACATAATAACTGAGCTTTTGTAATCTCTGTCAGGAATTCGGCTAATTTTTTCTGCTGAAGCTGATAAGAACCGATTGGCTTTCCAAACTGTTTTCTTTCTTTAGAGTATTGAACAGCAGTACAGTAGCAGTCTATAGCAGCACCGATTACTCCCCATGAAATTCCGTATCTTGCAGAATTCAGACAAGATAAAGGTCCTTTCAGGCCTGTTACTCCCGGAAGCAGGTTTTCTTTCGGAACTTTTACGTTGTTAAATACCAGTTCTCCTGTTTTAGAAGCTCTCAGGCTCCATTTATTGTGGGTTTCAGGAGTGGTAAAACCTTCCATTCCTCTTTCAACGATTAATCCCTGTACTTTTCCTTCTTCATTTTTTGCCCATACTACTGCGATGTCGCATAAAGGAGAGTTGGTGATCCACATTTTAGCCCCGTTCAAAAGATAATGATCTCCCATATCTTTAAAATAAGTCTCCATTGAACCCGGATCAGAACCGTGGTTAGGCTCAGTCAATCCAAAAGATCCGATCATTTCTCCGGCAGCAAGCTTAGGAAGATATTTCTTTTTCTGTTCCTCAGAACCGAATTCGTTGATAGGAAACATCACCAATGAACTTTGTACCGAAGCAGCAGAACGTACTGCAGAATCTCCTCTTTCCAACTCCTGCATAATCAAACCATAAGAAATCTGGTCTAAACCTGAACCGCCATATTCAACCGGGATATAAGGTCCCAGCGCTCCGATTTTCCCCAATTCTCTCATAAGATTAGGAATATCTGTATGATTTTGAGCGGCCTGATCTATCTGTGGCATTACAAAACTTTCAACCCAGTCTCTTACAGATTGGCGGATTAGTTTATGTTCTTCAGTAAGCAAAGCATCAATTCCATAATAGTCAGGGATGCTTGTAAGAGGATAATATGACATGATTTTTTGATTTGGTTAAAAGTAACATTTTTCGTGGTGTCCTGAAAATTTTTTTAAAAACTTATCTTGGTATTGGTTTTCAGACAGATAATGGTTTTTTACTTTATTTATTAAGATAAATTTGGCCTTTTATGACTCCTCATCATTAGAGATGGGGTACTGATTGGTAGAATTATGAACTTCAGTTTTAAATTTATACAGATAAGGTGCTTTATTGGCAGAACCATCATAGAGTTTTTCCATTCTGTCCAGAATATTTAAACTTAAAATTTTTCGCTGAAAATTATTTCTTCTGAATTTCTGGCCTAAGATAGTTTCATAAAGAGCCTGAAGGTCCTTCATGGTAAACTTTTCCGGAAGCAGATTGCTGGCCGCTACTTCTGTATTGATATTCATTCTCAGATATTCAAGACCTGTCTCTATAATTCTGTCGTGGTCGAATGCCATTTTGGGCAGTTTGCTGACCTCAAACCATTCACAGCTTTCATTAAATGCGTCAGGAAAAGTGTCAGCCAGCGAAAAATCAATTAGGCTGCAGTATCCTACTGTGACGAACCGCTGGAAAATCCAGTGATCTTCAGGAACGGTTATTCCTTTATTTTTAAGGAGAATCTGATGTACATTATTCTCTGTACGGTCTATTCTTCCAAAGGTGTGAAACTGTTTCAAAAATAATCCTTTAAGATGGGTTCTTTCAAATAAAACTCTTTCAGCTGCTTCTCTAAGGTCTTCGTCATTGAAAACAAAACCACCCGGAAGTGACCATAGATCCAGATCATGATATTTTAAAAGCAGAACTTTCAGAATATTATTATGAAAGCCGAATATAGTGCAGTCAACAGAAATATGCGCTACGAAATCTTTAGTGTCAATAAGCTCCTGTAGCGTTTCTTTACTTTTTGTGTCTTTGATTTTCATGGCAGTAAAAATAAAACTATTTTCTATTTGTGACAGTAAAATATATAAAACTAATCACAAAAAGCAGAATTACGGAAGATAAGATGTATAAAGGATAGTAGTTTAATAATTGTTTTTCAAATAAAATTGCCATAATAATAGAACTGACGGAGCTGCCCAGAGAAGAAAAAATGACAATAAGCGAAGTGAAAAGATTAATTTTATCTTTATCCACCTGCGCAATCATTCTTGAATTGATTACAGGATAGAGGGGGGAAAGAAACAATCCGATAACCGGAAATAAAAAAAGTAAGAATCTCGAGTCTTCGGAATCAAAATACTGTATCCCCAGTATAATAATCAGTAAGGCGATAATAAGAGCCATACAAGTAATATAATACCTGGGTAATGAAAACTTTTTAATTATACTCGCCGTAGCTGTTCGCCCGGCATAAGAAAAAATAGATAGAAAAGAAGTCGCCTGAAGTGCAAAAAAAGAATTGACCTTCAGGTGGTTTCTATAAAAAGAGGGAAGCCATGAATTGAATCCCTGTTCTACAAACACGATAAAAAAGACCACTGCTAAAAATAAAGCTACCACAGGTGTGATAAACCCTGACAGTTCTGAGAAAATACTCTTGCTTTCCATAGACCTGGACTCTACTATTTCTATCTTTGAAAGCAAAAAAATAGTCAATACAGATAATAAAGCAATCAGCAGGAAACCAAACTTCCAGAATTCCGAGTACTGGCTGGAAATTAACCATCCAAAACCCGTATTCACTAGGAAAATCCCGATCATAAAAGAAGCTTCTACATTATTCATGGTCTTTGCCAGTGATTTTTCATCCGAAATATTATTCCTTATAATTCCAAAAACACAGATTTTTCCAATGGCAAAACACGCTCCTATAATCGCAAACCACAGTTTATAAAACCAGAAAACTTTTACAAAAGGAAGGAGGCAGCAACAGAATCCAACAATAGCCAGGGCCAGAATCAATGCTTTTTTAGGTCCGGTTTTATTGATAAAGCTAACCGCAAAAAGCGAAATAAAAGCAATGGGTAAGTCTTTGAAAGATTCTAAAAGTCCCAGTTCTCCATAGGTGATTTTTTCTTCTGACAACTGTAGAATCACAAGTCCCATACAGTTTAGAACCATTGAAAAAATGAGAAAGGTAAGTTTTAATGGAAGAGAAATTTTTGAAGGCTTGACGATCATTTTGGGAGATAACTTTATTAATTTTTTATGATATTTTATGAAATATTGATGCGAAGATAGGGCTTCTAACCCTGAAAAATAAAAGAAAAATTAAAATAGTTGTGAATAGAATGTTAATTAATTAAAAAAAAATATATTTTTATTGTCTCAATTTGAGAATTAAACAATAGCTGTATATGAATGTAAGAATATCAAGAAGTGTAGGAGTGGTTGCCGTCCTCTATTTTACGGCCAACTTCAGTGCCCAGACCACCAAGGCGAAGGACACACTTGCTAAAGAAAACAAAATAGACGAAGTGGTAGTTATCGGTTACGGTACTCAGAAAAAGAGTAATGTGACAGGAGCTATAGCAAGCATTAAAGCCAGCGACATAGAAAATATTCCTTCTGGTAAGCCGGAACAGGTTTTACAAGGAAGGGCTGCCGGGGTTTCTGTAGTGACTAATTCCGGGCAGCCGGGAGCTGCAGCAACTGTACGGGTAAGAGGGATTACCAGTTTTGGGGCGGGAAGTAACAGTCCTTTGTGGGTAGTAGACGGTATCGTTGTTGATAATATCGGATGGCTTAACCAGTCTGACATAGAAAGTATCGAAGTCTTAAAAGACGGTGCTTCATCTGCCATCTATGGAGTTTCTGCTGCGAAGGGAGTAATTCTGGTTACCACCAAAAAAGGGAAAAGAGGAAAGCTAAGCCTTTCTTATAATGGGTTTTATGGCTTTTCCAACGCTTCTAAAAAACTGGATCTCTTAGATGCTACACAATATGCTAAAATCATTAATGAAGGTTTCGTTAATGATGGACAAGTACCCAGGTTTACAAATCCTGAATCGTTTGGAAAAGGAAGCAACTGGCAGGATGCCATTTTTGGAACAGGTGAAAAATCTTCTCATGAAGTAAGCATTACAGGAGGAAACGAAAAGTCTACCTATTATACATCCTTCGGATATTTTGATCAGTCAGGGATTGTACTGAGTGATATTTCTTATTACAAAAGAATCAATGCCAGATTTAATTCAACACATAAAGTTACAGACTATCTGACAATAGGGCAAACCTTTGCCTATACCCATGTGAAATCTCAGGGAGTAAGTGCAAACGAAGAATTTGGAGGACCGTTGGCTTCAGCAGTAAACCTGGATCCTACCACGCCGGTTGTTGTAACAGATTGGTCTATGGTAGATCCTAGTGGTTATACCAATCCCTACATTATTAGGGACTCCAATGGCAATCCTTATGGAATTTCAAGATATGTAAATCAGGAAATGACTAACCCACAGGCTTTCCGTCACATACAACAGGGAAATTATAACTGGTCAGATGATTTTGTAGGAAATGTTTTTGCAGAGCTTAAGTTTCTTGATCATTTTACATTTAAAACCAGCCTGAATGGTAAGAAATCTTATTGGGGAAGCCGTTCTTTTACTCCGAAATATTATTTAAGTCCAAACTATAACAATACCAGCTTCAACAGTCTGAATAAGGTAGACGAAAATAAATTCGAATGGAGCATGGAAAATACGTTGACCTATCAGAATAAGTTTGGAAATCATAATATCAACATTATGATTGGGCAGGGAGTTTACCGATACAATATTGCTGGAGGGGCGAGTCTAACCTATAGTAATCTTCCTATTGATAATTGGCAGGATGCTTCTTTCAATTTTAATATTCCACAGGATAATATTACCGCAACAGGATGGGATGGTATTGAAACACGTAAAGCGTCTTATTTTGGTAGAATTATTTATGATTATGCCGATAAATATTTATTTACAGGAACGATCCGTAGAGATGGGTCTTCAAAATTTGCGACCAACCAGCATTGGGGAACTTTCCCGTCGATGTCCCTTGGATGGAATGTTCATAAAGAGAACTTCTGGCCGGAGAACAGAGTAATTAATAACTTAAAAATAAGAGGAGGTTATGGTGTTTTAGGAAATGATGAGATGGATAATTTCAGGTTTGCAAGTTTCATGGTTTCAGGAAGTAATTATACCAATTCTGGAAATAATATCATCATTGGATATGCACCAAGTACACTGGAAAATCCAAATCTGAAATGGGAGCAGACCAGCCAGCTGAATATTGCGGCTGATTTGAAACTATTTAACAATTTTACCCTTACAGCAGATTGGTACAAAAAGAAAACAACCGATATTCTTAGACAAATCAATATCCCTGGTTACGTAGGAGTTCCGAATTTACCTTGGTCAAACGTAGGAGATATGCAGAATACAGGTCTGGAGCTTGAATTGGGATATAAAAAGAACTGGGAAGATTTCGGAATTTCAGTTAATGGTAACTTCGCTACCATTAAGAATGAAGTTCTTAGGCTGGAAGATGATATTAAATACTTCAACCTGGCTTCTTTCCAAACCATGGGAGCTGTATCAAGAGTAGCGGTAGGACAGCCTTACGGATCATTCTACGGACAAACTTATAGTGGTGTTTTTCAAAATCAGTCACAAATTGATAATTATGTAAATGCGAACGGAGTAAAATTATTACCTGATGCCAGGCCGGGAGACTTTATCTGGCAGGACAACAACGGAGACGGAAAAATTGATGACAATGATAAAGTAAACCTGGGAAGCTCTATCCCGAAATATACTTTCGGACTTACTGTGAATCTTAATTATAAAAATTTTGATTTAATGATGTTCGCGCAAGGGCAGGCTGGTAACAAAATTTTCCAGGGTTTAAGAAGATTGGATATGCTTGATGCCAATTACCAGACCAGAATCTTAGACAGATGGACAGGTGAAGGATCTACCAATGATAATCCAAGAGTTACCCGTAATGATCCTAACCATAACTATTCATGGATGTCCAGTTATTACCTTCAGAAAGGAGATTATGTACGCTTGAAAATTGTTCAGTTAGGCTATACCATTCCTAAAGATGTTACCCAACGTTTCGGAATGAGTAAAGTAAGATTGTATATCACGGGAGAGAACCTTATTACATTTACGAAATATACAGGATATGATCCGGAAATTGCAGGAAGAAATAATTCCGAACAGGATATTATTGGTGTAGACAGAGCTTACTATCCGCAGGCGAGAACATTCCTGATAGGTGCTAATATTCAATTTTAATGATAAACAAAATGAAAAATAAGAATTTTATATATAAAGGACTTGCTGTAGCTTTTCTGACAGGTCTGAGTTTTACCAATATGGGATGTAGTGATTCCTATCTGGATGATGTACAGAATTCAGGATCTTTTAATACTGATTTATATTTTCAGAACGAACAGCAATCTTTTAGTGCATTGGTTTCTGTATATGATCTTTTAAGAAAATATTCAGGTGGGTTCGAGAATAGCGTTACTTTCTTTAATGCAGGATCTGATGATTTTTATTCAGGAGGAGGAAACTCAAATGACGGAGCAGGTATCCAAGGGCTGAATAATTATATGATTAACCCCAATACAATGCCGGCAAGCTACTGGAGAGACTATTATCAGGGGATTGCACGGGCTAACTTATTAATAGAAAGAGTTCCCGGAGCTAATATGAGTGATGATCTTAAGAAAAGATATATCGCAGAAGCAAAGGTTCTTCGTTCCTTGTATTATTTTGAGCTGTTAAGAATGTTTAGAAATATTCCTTTAATTCTTAAGTCTGTAAAATTTGATGATGATTATTGGAATATTCCGCAGGCTAATCCTAGTGATGTTTATACTCAGATAGAAAGTGATATCAATGCTGCCATTCCGGATCTGATGATGGTGTCAAGCGGGAATGATAAAGGAAGAATTACACAGGGAACTGCAAGAGCCATTTTAGGTAAAATTTATCTTTATGATAAAAAAATGCCCCAAGCAGCAGCTCAGTTTGCTGAGGTGAACGGTACTCCCGGAGGAACCAGCCAATATGGATATAAACTGGTAGCCAATTATGCAGACTTATTTAAAGTAGGACCTGAATTATCAGATCCTTACAAGTTCTCAACAGAATCTATTCTGGAAGTAATGCATACCAATAAAGGAAATTCCGATTGGGGATTCTGGGGACAGGGCAAAGATGAAGGAAACTCTATCAACGTAATGGTAGGACCTCGTTCCTATTCACTAAAAGACATCCCGAATAATGATGCTCCGGATATCTATTCAGGCTGGGCATTTAATACTGTAACAGAGAATTTTGTTACTTTCATGCAGGGAGATCCAAGGCTGGATGTTACTGTTTTCAATGCAAAAAAACTGGTAACAGATGGTAAAATCTCTTACAGTCCTGCTTTTGCGGATACAGGGTATTTCTTAAATAAATACTTACCTACAAATGCTTTAAAAAGTTCACTTCCAGGTCCGGCAGAGCTTAATTTCCGGCAGAATTATATTGCAATAAGATTAGCAGATACTTATCTGATGGAAGCTGAAGCCTTAGGAGGAGCAGGAGCAAGAGCCCAGGCTTTATTAGATGCAGTAAGAGCGAGAGTAGGCTTAGCATCAGTTCCTGTTTCTTTACAAGCCATAAAAGATGAGAGAAGAAGAGAACTTGCAGGAGAAGGGCATAGATGGTTTGACCTGGTAAGATGGGGAGACGCTCCTTCTAAGCTGGCCTTTAAAGGATTTAAAGCCAATAAAAATGAAATTCTTCCAATTCCGTTCAATGAATTGCCGAATACAGTTTTAAAACAAAATCCTGGTTACTAAAATATGAAGTTTCACAACTTATATAGTTTCTTTAGAGGTGCCGCACTGCTTAGTGGTGTGGCACTTTTTCCTTTATCATGTACATCATTGACATCACATAAAGGAAATGAAGTGCAGTACTGGCTTACAAAAGGAAATGAAAGTGTAAAATTGCAGCAGCAGCCCTCTGTTAAATTTGTAAATAACACCAACAGCTTTCAGAATATTGAAATTGATGACACTCAAAAGTTTCAATATATTGATGGTTTTGGATATACATTAACAGGAGGAAGTGTTGAGGTCATCAACCGGTTGTCGCCTTCCAAAAGAAAAGCACTGCTTAACGAACTTTTTGGAAATGATAAAAATTCAATCTCCATCAGCTATTTAAGACTAAGTATTGGGGCTTCTGATCTTGATGGAGAAGTGTTTTCTTATGATGATCTTCCTGAAGGACAGACCGATGCTTCTCTTTCAAAATTCAGTCTGGCAAAAGATAAAGCTTTGATTGCTATGTTGAAAGAAATTTTAGGAATCAATCCGAAAATTAAAATCATTGCAGCACCGTGGTCTGCTCCGGTTTGGATGAAAGGCAATGGAAAGTCAAAAGGAGGAAGTTTAAAACCCGAATTCTATGGTACATATGCTCAATATTTTGTAAAATACATCCAGGGAATGAAGAAAGAAGGGATCACCATTGATGCTGTAACTCCGCAGAATGAACCTTTACATCCGGGAAATAATCCTAGTTTATATATGCCTTCTGAGCAACAGGGAGATTTTATCAAAAATCATTTGGGTCCGGTTTTTAAAGCCAACGGAATTACCACCAAAATTGTTGTCTATGATCACAATTGCAATAAACCTGAGTATGCAATTGATATTTTAAAAGATTCTGAAGCCCACCAATATATAGACGGATCTGCTTTTCATTTGTATGAAGGAGATATTTCCGCTTTAAGTACAGTACATGATGCTTTCCCGGACAAGAATTTATACTTTACTGAACAATGGACAGGTTCAAAAGGAACTTTTACTGAAGACCTCAACTGGCATACGAAGAATGTAATTATTGGCTCTATGAGAAACTGGAGCAAGATAGCTTTAGAATGGAATCTTGCCAACGATCCGGAATTTGCCCCGCATACAGAGGGCGGATGTACGGAATGTAAAGGTGCTATCACAGTTTATGATCGTGAAAACTTCACCAGAAATGTTTCCTATTATATTATTGCCCATGCTTCAAAATTTATTCCGGCAGGATCTCAGCGTATTGCTTCCTCACAAACCGATAACCTTTCCACGGCGGCTTTTAAGACTCAATTTGGGAAAATAGTATTAATTGTTCAGAACGATAATAAAGAAGATGAAAATTTTAATATTAAATTTGCCGGGAAAACCGCTGCTGTAACAATTTCAGGGCGTTCTACCGCAACCTACATTTTTTAATTTGATACCATGAAAAGAGTATATTTCTTACTGGCATTTTCCGTATTGGGACTGAATGCTTACGGACAAAAAACAATCGATCAGAAAGTAGCAGAGCTCCTGTCTAAAATGACCATGGAAGAAAAGGTAGGACAGATGGTACAATATAGTGGGTTTGAATATGCCACAGGACCTCAGCATTCTAATTCCGCTGCGGTGCTGGACGAAATTAAAAAAGGAAAGGTAGGCTCAATGCTGAATGTTGCGGGATCAGAAGAAACCAGAGCATTTCAGAAGCTGGCCATGCAGTCAAGACTGAAAATTCCTTTATTGTTCGCGCAGGATGTTATCCATGGATACCGCACCACATTTCCTGTAAATTTGGGGCAGGCAGCGATCTGGGATCTTGGAATGATTGAGAAATCAGAAAGAATCGCTGCAACGGAAGCTGCTGCGTATGGCATTCACTGGACGTTTGCTCCCATGGTGGATATTGCCAGAGATCCGAGATGGGGAAGAGTGATGGAAGGTTCAGGCGAGGATACTTACCTTGGGACAAAAATAGGTTTAGCCAGAATCAAAGGATTTCAGGGCAGAGGTTTGGGAAGTCTGGATTCAGTGATGGCCTGTGCGAAACATTTCGCAGCCTACGGAGCGGCCGTAGGCGGAAGAGATTACAATTCTGTAGATATGAGTCTCAGACAATTGAATGAAACGTATCTTCCGCCATTCAAAGCGGCAGCAGAAGCAGGAGTGGCCACTTTCATGAACTCTTTCAATGATATCAACGGAATTCCTGCAACAGCCAACCAATATATCCAGAGAAATCTTTTAAAAGGAAAATGGAATTATAAAGGCTTTGTGGTTTCAGACTGGGGAAGCATCGGGGAAATGGTTCCTCACGGTTATGCTAAAGATGCTAATGAAGCCGCAGAAAGAGCTATAAAAGGGGGAAGTGATATGGATATGGAAAGCCGTGTCTATATGGCAGAACTTCCAAAACTGGTTAAAGAAGGAAAAGTAAATCCTAAACTGTTAGATGATGCAGCGAGTAGGATTTTGACCAAGAAATTTGAAATGGGGCTTTTCGATGATCCTTACAGGTTCAGTAATGAGAAAAGACAAAAAGAACAGACTGATAATCAGGAAAACAGAAAATTCGGAAGAGAATTCGGTTCCAAAAGTATTGTTCTTCTTAAAAACCAGGGAAATATTCTTCCGCTTTCAAAAACTACAAAAACCGTTGCGCTGATTGGCCCTTTCGGGAAAGAAACGGTAGCGAACCACGGATTTTGGTCTGTTGCTTTCAAAGATGACAACCAAAGAATTGTTTCACAATTTGACGGAATTAAAAAACAGCTGGATAAAAACTCCACTTTATTATATGCAAAAGGCTGCAATGTGGACGATCAGGATAAAAGCCAGTTTGCAGAAGCGATAGAAACGGCGAAAAAAGCAGATGTTGTCATCATGACGCTGGGTGAAGGTCATGCAATGAGCGGGGAAGCAAAAAGCAGAAGTAGCATTGGCTTTACAGGTGTTCAGGAAGATTTATTGAAAGAAATTGCCAAAACAGGTAAACCTGTCATTCTGATGATCAATGCCGGAAGACCTCTGATTTTCAACTGGGCATCCGACAATATTCCTGCCATTATGTACACATGGTGGCTGGGAACAGAAGCAGGAAACTCTATTGCAGATGTTGTATTTGGTTCTGTGAATCCCGGAGGTAAGCTTCCAATGAGCTTTCCGAGAACAGAAGGTCAGATTCCTGTATACTACAATCATTATAACACCGGAAGACCGGCAAAAAATAATACAGACAGAAACTATGTTTCAGCCTATATAGATCTGGATAATGACCCGAAATATCCGTTTGGATATGGTTTAAGCTATACAGATTTTAAATATGCTGATATGGCTTTAAGTTCCACAACTCTTACAGGAAATCAAACATTGAACATCAGCGTTAATGTTTCCAATACAGGAAAATATGACGGGGAAGAAGTGGTACAGCTTTATATCAGGGATCTTTTCGGAAAAGTAGTAAGACCTGTAAAAGAACTGAAAGGATTTCAGAAAGTATTCATCAAAAAAGGAGAAAGCAAAAAAGTAGATTTTAAATTGACACCGGAAGATCTGAAATTCTTTGATGATGATCTGAATTTTGATTGGGAAGGTGGAGAATTCGATATTATGATCGGAACCAATTCTCAAAATGTTCAGACCAAAAGAATTAACTGGACAAAATAAATTGATTGGAATTGAATTCAATAGGAGCGGACTTTAGTCCGCTTAATAAAGAAGTCAGAAAAACTGGCTTTAGCCAAAACTTAATATACATGAAAATCAAATTCAGAAATATAATAAGTATCTGTGCAAGAGGAATATTCTTTCTTTCGGCTCTCAATTGTGCATCACATAAGCCGGATACTGGCAGAACCCTGATCTGGAATGATGAATTTAATGGCAAAGGACTTCCGGATTCTTTAAAATGGAATTATGATACCGGAGGAAACGGTTTTGGGAATGAAGAAGCTCAGTTTTATACCAGAAACAGGCTTGAAAATGCCAGAATGGAAAGGGGAAATCTGATCATTGAAGCCAGAAAAGAAAATTGGGAAAACAGTAAGTATACTTCTGCAAGACTTTTAACCAAGGGAAAATTTGCCTTTCAATATGGGACAGTAGAAGTCAGAGCAAAACTTCCCAAAGGCCGTGGAACATGGCCTGCCATCTGGATGATGAGCGAAAATATGAAGAAATGGCCGGATGACGGTGAACTGGATATCATGGAACATGTGGGCTATAACCAAGGGTATATCCATGCTTCCGTTCATACCAAAAAGTACAACCATATCCAGGGAACGCAGAAAACAGATACTTTGTTTGTAAAAGATGCCAGTGAAAAGTTCCATGTCTATAAAGCAGACTGGACTCCCGAAAAGATTGATGTTTACATCGATGATAAGAAATTTTTCACCTATGAAAATAAAGAGAAAAGTAATGAAGCATGGCCTTTTGACAGACCTTACTATATCATTTTAAATCTCGCTGTAGGTGGAATGTGGGGAGGACAAAAAGGAATCGATGATTCTATTTTTCCACAGAAGTATTATATAGACTATGTAAGAGTCTACCAGAATAAATAATGAAAATGAGGACCAGACGGGTCAGGAAACAGAAAAAATCATGAGAAAACTAATTGTAAGTTGTTTTGTAATAGGTGTTGTCATCAATGTCAATGCTCAGCATTACTGGAAGAAGAATGCAGGAAAAACAGCTAAAGTAATCCTTACCAACTCAAAAGCAAATGAGAAGATGGTGGATAAAGGAGCTGTTACATTTGAAAAATTCGGGCAGCCTAAAGAAACTGAAGCCTGTATTTTTGTGGCTCCTAATTTTAAATATCAGAAACTGATAGGAATTGGTGGTGCTATTACAGATGCTTCAGCAGAGACTTTCTATAAGATGCCAAAGAATAAGCAAAAGGAAATTCTGGATGCCTATTTTGGGAAAAACGGATTGGGATATACCGTAGTTCGTACCAATATGAACTCCTGTGATTTTTCCAGCGATTCTTATACGTATGTACAGGATAATGATACGTCTTTAAAGACCTTCAATATTGCTCATGATGAGAAATATAAAATTCCTATGATTAAAGAAGCTCAGAAAGCGATAGGAAATGATTTTACCTTTTATTTCTCTCCATGGAGCCCACCGGCATGGATGAAATCTAACAAAAGTTTATACAAGGGTGGAAGATTGGAAAATCAGTACTATCAGACGTGGGCAGACTATTATATCAAATTCATTAAAGAATACGAAAAAAGAGGAATCAATATCTGGGGATTAACCGTTCAGAATGAGCCGATGGCTACCCAAAGCTGGGAATCATGCATCTATACTGCTGAAGAAGAAGGAGAATTCCTGAAAAAGAATCTTGGCCCAACCCTTTGGAAAAACGGATATAAAGATAAAAAAGTAATGATCTGGGATCATAACAGGGACCTTATTTATCAAAGAGCAACCACCACATTGAGTGATCCTGAAACAGCAAAATATGCCAGCGGTATCGGCTATCACTGGTATGAAACATGGAATAACAAAACTCAGCTTTTTGATAATTTAGCAGAAACACACAGAGCTTTTCCAGATAAATTCCTGGCTTTTACTGAAGGATGTAAAGAACAATTCAGTATGGATAAAATCTATGATGTAAGCCTGGGAGAGCTTTACAGCAAAAATATGCTGAATGATTTCAACAAAGGAAATGCACTATGGACAGACTGGAACATTCTTCTGGATGAAACCGGAGGACCTAATCATAAAGGAAATTTCTGCTTTGCCCCAATTATTGCAGATACCAAAACTGGAGAAGTGTTCTACACGTATGAATACTATTATATAGGCCACGTTTCAAAATATATCAAGCCAAATGCGCAGAGGATCGGAAGTTCTTCCAACAGAGCAGCTCTTACGTCTTCTGCATTTATGAATGAAAATGGACAGCTGGTAACGGTTATCATGAACGATTCAGATAATGATATCGAAACCAATCTATGGATTGAAGGAATGGCTGCCAAACTGAATGCCCCCGCACACTCTATACAGACCGTAATTTTATAATTTCATATTAACATTATTTTTGACAGAATCGGCGGCCTCGAAGAGGCCGCCGATTCGCATTATTCGCATTTAAAATATCTTTAGAAACAGGTAAAAGTTATTGTACCGAAAATTTTCCGGAAATAGTTCCGTTACTGTTTTGAGCATTATAGAAATAAATTCCGGTTCTCATTCCTGAAGTTGAGATGATTGTTGTACCTGCTTTCGCCTGTTGGGATTTTATCATTAATCCTTCCGCGTTAATGATTGTCAATTCATAGTTATTTCCATTTTCTGGAAGACTGATCGTAATATTTTCACCTTGTTTTACAGGATTGGGATAAGCGGTAGAAGTCATTTCCGGTTTCGCTGACATCTTGGATGCTGTTACCTGTTCAAGCACCCACTGATGATTTACTCCAGCGGTACCGTTTATATCCTGATCCCAGATGTTGATATTAGTACCCGAATTTTGTGAATTGCCGGGATTATCCATGGCTTTCATATTGGATAATGCGGTTCCTATGACAAGCGTATTTGAGGTATAAGGTCTTAATACCCATTGTTGATTGTTGCCGCCGTGTTTAGGATATTGTACCAGCGTAGTGCCGTTAGTTATATTGGATCCCGGAACATTAATAGCTAACCCGGAAGCACGATTGATAATAATATAATTATTTTCGGTTTTTTGAAGTTTCCATTGTTGAGCCATATTGCTGTTAAAAGGGTATTGAACCATTTTAGTATTGGATGCAGTGCTGTAATTGGCAGGACTGATGTATTGGCCGCTTCCCACACATTTTATTCGGTAATAAGCATTTGGATCAATAGTTGGTGCAGTTACAATACTGCTGATCGTTAAATTATTATACCCGAAATTCGAAGTTTGTTTAAAAATATCTTCCAAAACAACACTCACATAGTATTTTCCCGGTTGTGAATTTGCAGGAAGTGGTACCTGAGCACTTCTCTGATCAGGACGAATACCTGTCACCACTGCAACGGGAGTGTAAGAATTTGCCCAGCTTGCTTCAGTATATAATGAAACTTTATAAGTAAGCTGCGGACTTGTAGTTTCTGAGTTAGTCCAATTGACATTCACCGAATTGTTAGAGGTATTGTAAGATGGAGTGACGGTTGTTACAGTCACAGGAGTCGTTGTTGAAGGTTTAGTACCATTCTGAGTAATTCCGTTAAATGTTACCGAACTACCAGCAGGTGCAGGAGCAGTTCCACATGAAGTTACTTTAATTGCTGTGTTGTTGAATGCTGTTACTGCTCCCCAGGAACCGGTTCCGGCAGAAGCGGTATATCTTGAAGGTTTAGACCAGTTTCCCTGTGCATTCATGCTCCAAAAATTTCTGAAATACCCGCAGCGGGTTGCCTTGCTTGCTGCTGTATTCCAGTTTTCGACAAAACCTCCCAGTTTGGTTCCTGTGAATTTTGCATCGTTTTCAGGAGTGATAATCGTAACATAATGTTTCCATTTTCCGGTGCCGTAATCAAACATAAAGAACCCGATTCTGGTTTTTCCATCACCGGTAGACCATCTTCTGACAACTGTAGCGTACCATATTCCTGGCGTCCATGGCATAGGATTATCCGTATGAAGACCTGTTCCTTCTCCTCCGAAACCATCTACAAAAGTATTCGGAGCAGTATATTCTGTAGTACACTGAGGAACGTTGGCATCCTGCAGATCCCACATAGAAAAAATGTTATTGTAGATTTCGTTTTGTTTGTACTGAATTCCAGCATATCCGCCCCGCGGACCCAAAGAAAAATTCAGCGTAGAGTAGTAGGTATTAACCTTTTTACAACTGTTGTCTGCCATCACTTCAGAATACCAGAGTTCTCCGGAGTTCGTCATATCAAATCCTTCAAGGTAAGGGCCCCAGCTTGGGCAGGTCTGAGCTTGGGAAACATTGAAGAGTGAAGATGCAGCAATAAGTACTATTGCAGTGCAAGCTTTAAATTTTTTTTCCATAAAATAGGTTGTTTTGGTAATACTAATTTATGGATATTTTGAAGTATTTGTAAATAATTTATATTAATCTTATAAAATATTAATATAAATATTTTTATTTGCCTGTATTATTAATATGTATTTGTTTATGGTTGTGAAAAATCAATGCATTTACAATGCATTGATTATATTGAATAGGATTATTCCTTTATTGTATTGAAAAAAACTGCTAATTATTCAGCATCATATTTGTTTACTGTCGTAAAAAAAGCAATGCATCATAAATGCATTGCTTGTATTGAATAGGATTACTCCTTTATTATATTGAAAAAAAAATCTGCTAATTATTCAGCATCATATTTACTGATTACTCTCTGAGTAACTCCTGAACTGCTGAAACCTCCATCATGGAAAAGGTTCTGCATGGTCACTTTTTTAGTAAGATCAGAGAATAAAGTTACACAGTAGTCTGCACATTCAAGAGCGGTAGCATTTCCTAGCGGAGACATATCTTCTGCATATCCAAGGAATCCTCCGAAACCTTTCACACCACTACCAGCAGTAGTCATTGTTGGAGACTGAGAAACGGTATTTACACGTACTTTTCTTTCTCCCCAATAGTTTCCGAAAGTTCTTGCGATGCTTTCAAGATACGCTTTATTATCAGACATATCATTGTAATCCGGGAATGTTCTCTGAGCTGCAATATAAGTAAGTGCCAAAATGCTTCCCCATTCGTTCATACAGTCTTTCTCCCAGGCTACACGCATTACTTTATGGAAAGAAACAGCGGATATATCCCAGCCTTTTTCCAACCAGTCGTAATTCATTTCTGTATAGTGTTTTCCTTTTCTTACGTTGATAGACATACCGATAGAGTGAAGGATAAAGTCGATTTTTCCAAATTTTGCAACAGCGGCATCAAAAAGTTTTTCAAGATCTTCTATAGAAGTAGCATCAGCACCTATTACTTCAGAACCTGTTTTTTCTGCTAAACCATTAAGTTCTCCCATTCTCAAAGCAATAGGAGCGTTAGATAAAATAAATTCAGCACCTTCCTCATGGCATCTTTCAGCAACTTTCCATGCGATAGATTGTTCATTAAGGGCTCCAAAAATAATTCCCTTCTTGCCTTTAAGTAAACCGTATGACATAATTTTTTAATGTTTATTATACTACAAATGTAACAATAATTGTGCTTATGGCATAATAAAAAATGGAGCCTTATCAATTTAAGACTCCATTTTATTGAAAATATTTATATGACTGAAATACTAATTGGTTTTCTTATTCCATTCTGCCTTTACATCTTCTGCCGCATCTTTGGTTTTTTCCCATGCTTCATCTGCTTTATCTTTGATATCCTCCCAGGCATCGGATACATTAGCTTTTACCCTGTCTAGCCAGTCTTCCTGGCTGGCTTCCTGATCATTGTTCCTCTTCTCATTGATATAATCTTTAGCCTTGTCTGCCAATTCATTGATTTTCCATTGGGCTTTGTCCGTTGCATTCTGTAAAGAATTTTCTACATTGTTTACTGCATTTTCCGCTTTGTTGTATTCTGAATTGTTCATAATAGTATAAATTTTAGTTTGGTATCAATAAATAAACAATAACCATTCCTAAAACTAAACACCTGTGTTAAACTTTTCATAATGTTTTGTTATATTCTTTCAAAATCGGTAGTAACTTTAACCTGTAAAATATGATAATTATGGAAAAAATCCGTTGTGCTTGGTGTGAAAAAGATGACCTCTACCGGAAGTATCATGATGAAGAATGGGGAAAACCAGTTCATGATGATGAAACAATATTTGAATTTCTGATTCTGGAGAGTTTTCAGGCTGGCCTGAGCTGGTATACTATTTTGTCTAAAAGGGAAAATTTCAGAAAAGCTTTTGATCATTTTGATTATAAAAAGGTAGCTGTCTATTCGGATAAAAAGATTGAGGAATTAATGAATGATCCCGGAATTATCAGAAACAGACTTAAAATTCTGTCAGCAGTTACCAATGCTCAAAAATTTATTGAAGTTCAGAAGGAGTTTGGAAGCTTTTCCAATTATATCTGGAATTTTATTGGTGGGAAACCAATTGATAATCACCCTGAAAAGCTGTCCGATATTCCTGCCACAACAGAGATCTCTGATCTTATTTCCGGTGAGCTTAAAAAAAGAGGATTCAAATTCGTCGGATCTACAGTGATTTATGCCCATATGCAGGCTACCGGAATGGTTAATGATCACATAAAAGAATGTTTTACCCGGGGAAAATAGTTGCTTTTTATTCAGGATTTAGTGAAGTTTATTGTTAATTATATAATTTTAATAATTAAGCGTATTTAAATACCTCGTGGGCTTGCCCCGGGGATTACTTATCTGAATTTTTTTTGAATAAGATATTGTACACGGGTAAATAGACTATTTTTGTGTTATTAAAAAATGAAAAATCTTCTCTGAAATATGAAGAAAATAGGAATTATAGGGTATGGATGGCTGGGAGAGAGAATAGCATCCTCCTTATCCGGAAAATACGTTTTATCAGCAACAACCACAACAGAAAACAAATCAGATCAGCTGAATAATAAAGGAATCCATACGGTAATAGCTTCTTTCCCGGATTATCAGCTCACAGAGCCTTATTCTCAATGGTCAGATATTGAAAATATTGATGTTTTGATTATTACAGTCCATATTTCTGAAAAAAGATGCTGTGTAAGCTCTTTGTACAACCGGATTCAGAATTTGTCATCATTTATCGGAGATTTTAAAGGACAGATGTTCCTCATGAGTTCTACGGGTGTTTATCCAGATTTTCCCAAAGAATTTACAGAAGAAGATATTCCTTGGGAGAATGTACCGGGTGAAAGAATGCTGAGAAATAAATATCCGCAGCTTAATATTTTAAGGCTTGGTGGTGTGATGGGAGATAACAGACTTTTGAAAAACTATAATATTAGTAATCTGGATCATGCGGTAAATCATATTCATTATGCAGATATCAGCGGGATTATTTCTGAAATGATTGAAAAGAAAACTCAATCAAAACTATATAATGTTACAGCTCCCATTCATCCGGCAAAAAGTCAGGTGATTAATGCTCAGAAAAATATAACGGAAGATGAAGAGCTTGAGGTGAAAGGGAAGAAGGTTCTGTCTTCAAAGTTGGTTTCAGAGCTGAACTATGTATTTCAGTATCCGGATCCGAGAACGTTTCATTTGTAATACCTGATTTATTTTGCCTCCAGAATTTCTTTAAACCCCTTTGTCACTCTGCAGGAATCTCTATGTTATTTTTAAAAACCGGTATTTGGAAATCGGAATGGAAAGCTGGATGGATAAGAAACAAAAAACTCCGGAAACAGTTTCCGGAGTTTTTATCTATATAAATAAAATAATTACTTAATAATTTTTTCCAATACCCATTCAATAAGGTTTTTCTCAGAAGCATGGTGGTCTGCGGAGAATTCTCCACGTCTTCTGTTGGCAATAACGTTGTTTACGGTAATGGCTTTGTGTCCTAATAATTTTGAAAGAGCATAGATCGCAGAGGTTTCCATTTCGAAATTGGTAATTCCCAGGTCATTTAATGTTTCCAGGAATTGATCATCTACTGCCTTTAAACGAAGCTGTCTTCCTTGTGGAGCATAGAATCCCGGGAATGTTGCCGTATTTCCGTGGTATTTGGCATCTTTGTAATATTCTCCCATTTCTTCTGCCCAGTCTGAGAAATAAAGCATTGGCTTGATTCTTTCGTAAGGGAATTTTTCCATAAAGCTTTTAGAAAACTCATTTTCGAAGTTGTAATCCTGATAGAAGTGCATCAGTCCGTCCAAACCTACAACATTCTGAGTAACCAGCATATTGTCTACCTGTACATCCGGGTTTACGCTTCCACAAGTTCCCATACGGAAAAGTTCCAGAGCTTTGTGTTCAGTCTTGAATTCTTTGTTTTGAAGGTCAATGTTCACCAAAGCATCCAGTTCATTCATTACGATATCGATGTTTTCAGTTCCGATACCGGTAGACATTACGGTAATTCTTTCTCCACGAAGCGTTCCTGTATGCGTATAAAATTCTCTTTTATTTTTTTTGATTTCTACGGTATCAAAGTATTTTGAAACTTTTGCCACTCTGTCAGGATCACCTACAAGGATGATTTTGTCAGCAATATCTTCAGGTAAAAGATTCAGATGGTATACACTTCCGTCTTCATTCAGAACAAGTTCTGAGGCAGCAAGTTTGTTTAGCATAATATGTATATTTTTTTGTTTTTGATGTGTTGAATTTAAATTAAAAATATCCTCTCCCAATAATCTCCCGCCATTATTTTTTTCGGTATTTCGAAGAACCGTTTCTTTAGAATAATGAATTTGATTTCGGGGTTTAAAATTAGTAAAAAATATGTTATCAGAAATATAAACATTATTTAATCTGCTATTAAAACTGAGATAACATCAGATCAATACTTTTGCCGCTAAAAATTCATGAGAGCTTATCCACTGCTTGTAATTGTCCTTCTGATAGCATTTGCAGTAATGTCTTTTAATCCTGTTTATAAAGGAAAAGAAAGCGAAAATACATTTATCAATAAAGGGTTGTCTAACTTTAAAACGAAGCTTGAACAGCTGAAATCAGATGTTGATAAGTTCTCTGAAGACCGTATTTCTATAGAAGAACTGCAGAAATCCCTGAGCAGTACAAGAAACTCATTCAAAGAAATAGAATTCTACATTGCTTACCATTATCCGGAATTTACAAAAACCCACCTTAACGCAGCGCCATTGTTCCATATTGAAGCAGCGGGAACATCCGCATATACACTTCCTCCTGAAGGATTGCAGGTGCTTGATGAACTGATATTTTCAGAAGAGGCAGGAAACGAGAAAGAAAAGATCAAAACCATTACCGCCTTTTTATACAACAGTTATTCCAGATTTTATCTAAGTGCTTTAAAAAATGGATTGAGCAAAGGAAACAACAAAACATTGCCTTTACGTGTAGAGCTGATCAGGATCTACTCGCTTGGAGTCTCAGGCTTTGATACACCGGGTTCTCTTAACATTTCTGAGGAGACAAGCCATGCTCTTTCGGGAATGCAGAAGTATATTAATGATGATCTTTATTTTAAAAATTATAATACTCAGAAAGCCAATCAAACTTTAACAGAAGCAATTAACTACCTTTCAAAAAATACCGATTTTGAAACCTTTGACAGGATTGAGTTTTATAAAAAATATATACAACCTTTATATGAAGAGTTGGGGAAATGGGACGGAAGACCGGACGATCTTAAAGAATTTTCAGGCTGGAATGCGGGCAGCAAAAACTTTTTCAGCAGCAACTTTTTAGATCCTTATTTTTATACTTTACTGAAGTCCCCGGAAGATAACCCGGAACTCCGTAAACTAGGAAAATCTATTTTCTATGATCAGAACTTAAGCGGTAATGGGAAAATGAGCTGTGCAACCTGCCACCTTCAGGAAAATGCTTTTACAGATCTTAAAGCAAAATCACAAAGCAATGTAGAAGGGAAGACGGTTCTGAGGAATTCTCCCTCTCTGTATAATGCTGTTTTTGCCAAAAGATTTTTCTATGATCTTCGTGCCTTTTACCTTGAGCAGCAGGCAGAACATGTCATCTATAATGAGCAGGAATTCAATACAAGCTATGAAAGCATTATTCAGAAATTAAAAACAAAACCAGAATATAGAAAAGCATTCCGAAATGCCTTCAAAGATGGCAGAATAAGCAAAGAAAACTTTTCAAAAGCTTTAAGTTCTTACGTGGCTTCACTCTATTCATTTGACAGCGATTTTGACCGTTTTATGAGGAATGAAAACAATGTTTCCGATGATGTGAAAAAAGGATTCAACCTGTTTATGGGAAAGGCCAATTGTGCAACCTGTCATTTTGCACCCACTTTTTCCGGATTGGTACCTCCGTTTTTTAATGAAAATGAATCCGAAGTACTGGGAATAACTACCAGACCCATCAAACAGCTTCCTGTGGAACTTGACAAAGATTTGGGAAGAGGAAACAGCCCGGTAAAAAAAGAAAAATCATGGATTTATGATTACTCTTTCAAAACAGTAACCGTTAGAAATATTGCGCTTACAAAACCTTATTTCCATAACGGAGCTTTCAACACCCTGGAAGATGTTCTCGACTTTTATAATGAAGGCGGCGGAGAAGGATTAGGATTAAAAATTAAAAACCAGACGCTGGCACCGGATAAATTAAACCTCAACGAAAAAGAAAAGAAGCAAATTATCGCCTTTCTGAATGCTCTTACAGATGTGAGTAAAGCGAAGTAGGTGGAGTTTGAGGGTTTGAGGGTTTGAGAGTGAGAAGATGGAGATTCGGGGTTTCGGGTTTCTGAAGACCGAGATTCGGTAGGAATGATATGGTTTTAATAAAAAACAGGCTAAATTTTGAAACTTGTATAGATGTGATCTATGAAGGTTTCAAAATTTAGCCTAAAGCTTTACAGATTGGCTCAACCTGTCTTTTTATTTGTTTTGGATCAGCTTTTCCAACTTATCAATCATTTCCAGCTGTTGTTTTAGCATACGCTCATAAAGTTCAACCATTTTGTCAAGGGGATTGAATGTGGGTTGGTTATTAAAAAAGGCTGGTTGTTGACAATTATCAAAAGAGGCTGTATTAGAAATAATGTTTATCGCTTGTTCTTCATCAAAATTCTCAATCGCTTCTGCCGGAACCTTCAAAATCTGAGCTACCTGCATCAAAACATCAGACTCTACAATTTCTTTTTGTTCCAAAAGAGAGACTTTCTTCTGATTCCAGTCGTCACCTAATTCAAAAGCTAAAGCTTCCTGTTTGATACCAAGCATTTCACGGAAACGTTTAATATTTCTGCCCTGATGTATTTTTTTGTTTTGCATAGCTGTGTCAATCATAATAACAAATATAAAGTTTTAAGAGATAAGAATAAAACTCGTTTTTAAAATAAATTATCTTCTAAAATACTCATGTTTCGAATAAAAATTTCTCTTTTCTGGCAGATTTATCGTGTTAAATAGATCTTGTTTGGTAACAATTAGTAAATAAAATAATTGCATTTCGCTCCCAACCCGAGATCCCGCACCTCGTATCCCGGATTACTTAACACAAAATTAATCCCATTAACATTAGGTTTTTGATAAGTTAATATTGGGTGATTTAGATTTAAAATCCTATTAACAGAGGAAAAGTTCTAAAAAAATAGTTTTGCAAAGTCTAATAAATAAAATAAAAAATGAAGAAAAAATTACTCACAGTGGGAGCGTTGGCCATACTGGCCGGTTCTGGTATTCAGGCGCAGACTCTGATATTCAATAAGAATGCGTCATGGAAGTATAAAGATAATAACCAGGCTCAGCCGGCAGGATGGAATGCTGCAACATATGATATTTCAACCTGGACAACCGGAAACGGTCCCTTAGGATATGGAGATCCGGTAACGACTACCATCAATTCCGGGCTTACTACAGCTTATTTCGCCAAAGATTTTACAGTAGATCTTTCAACACTTTCCGATACTATGGAACTTGGAGTAATGAGAGATGACGGTATTATTGTATATCTTAACGGAGAAGAAGTTGTAAGAGATAATATGCCTGCAGGTGCTGTTACATTTAATACTTTCTCCAGTACTACTATAGATGGAGCAGCAGAGAGTGTTTATAATATTTTCTCCATTCCAAAATCAAAATTTGTAAACGGTGTCAACAGATTTTCTATTGAATTACACAACAGAAGTACAACCAGCTCAGATTTAAGAATTGATGCTTATCTGAAAACAACCACCAATACAACTACACCTGTAGCTTGTAACGGAACACATATCAGCTGCTTTACTTCAATTGTTCCTACAGCACAAACCAATAAATTAATTATCCCTGCGGAGCATAAATATCAGCTTATTTTAAAAGAAGGAGACAGCTATACTGAAGGAGGAGGAATGGTAGGAGGTCAGAATGACTTTACCGGCTACGTTCCAAAAACAGGAAGCAGTACCAACGGATATCTTTCGGTAAACCATGAAACGAATCCTGGAGGAGTTACCATGGCCGAAATTAATTATAATGCAACTTCAAAGCTTTGGCAGCTGACAAAATCAAGAGCCGTAAGTTTTTCAGATCCAAGTTTGGTACAAACCATCAGAAACTGCTCAGGAGGAATTACGCCATGGGGAACTGTGGTGACAGCTGAAGAATCTGTTACATCTAATGATGTGAATAATGACGGGTACAAAGACTACGGATGGTTAGTGGAAATTGATCCTGCAACAGCACAGGTTATTTCTAAAAATACTGATGGTTCCAAAGGAAAACTTTGGCAGATGGGAATCATGAACCACGAAAATGTAGTAATTAATAATGCAGGAACTATAGCTTACTATGGAGAAGACGGCGGAACTCACATGGTATACAAATATGTAATGGATACTCCCAATGATCTTTCTTCCGGAAATCTTTATGTTTTAAAATTAGATCAGGGATTAACTGCAGTGGGAGATCCGGCAGGAACTACGGCAACATGGGTTCAGGTTCCAAACAAAATGAAAGCAGACCAGAACAATACCGCATCACTTGCACAATCTTTGGGTACAAAATTCAATGGAGTAGAAGACGTGGACATCAGTCCGTTAGACGGAAAGATCTATTTTACAGCCAAAGGATTAGACAGGGTATATCGTCTGCAGGATAACGGAACTACAGCGTCTCAGGTAGAAACATTTGTAGGAGGAGGTTCTTCTGTATATTCTTTCAATACAGCTCAGGGAACGAAGTCTGAAGCCTGGGGAGACGGAAATGACAACCTTACTTTCGATGAACTTGGAAACCTTTGGGTGCTTCAGGATGGAGGTAAAAACTATATCTGGGTCATTGCTCCTGATCATACGCAGGCCAACCCTAAAGTAAGATTATTTGCTTCTATGCCGGCAGGTGCAGAACCTACAGGACTTACATTTACACCAGATCACAAATTCGGTTTCTTCTCTATTCAGCATCCGGATTCAACGATCTCTACCGATGTGGATGCTACAGGGAACACGATTGATTACAGAGGGAAATCGGCAACAATTGTAATTGCCCTTAAAAATAACCTTGGAACTGAAGGAACTTTAGGAACTGTTGATAGCAAAATTGAAGAAAATACAGTAACGGTAGCACCAAACCCAACCTCAGGAATCGTGAAAATCAATTCTGTAAAAGGATTGAAAGATATTTCTGTAACAGCTTACAGCATGGATGGGAAAATCGTTTACACCAAGAAGTTCAACGGAACCAACAAAGCATTGGACCTTGATTTCACACAACAGTTGGAAGGATCGCGAGTTTTGGTTTTAAATATTGAAGCTGAAGGAGGATTCCAGAAAACAGTTAAACTTGTAAAGAAATAAATTATTTATAATTCTTGTCTGTCGGCAGCTTGGGTTGCCGGCAGACCTTTTTATGTTTATGAAAAAGCTTTTCTTATTGATTTCCATGATCTCCCTTTCACAGGTTAAAGCACAGATTGATCCGGTGAAGTATCCTACGTTTACCAATATTGAAGATGCTTTAAATAGTGAAAAAACAGTCTATAGTATGAGTTTCAGAGAAAAAGGTCTTTTTAACCTTCCTCCTCAGATTGTAAAACTGGATTCATTATTCTTTTTGAATATTATGGCGAATAAGCTTGAGAAAATGGATCACGAACTCTTTGCCCTAAAAGAACTGGAAATATTAAATGTGAATGAAAACAGCATTAAATATATTCCGGATGAGGTAGGCAATCTGAAGAAACTGACTACCTTTTCAATGAATCTGAACAGTCTGACAAGCATTAATCCCAATCTTGCAAAACTTCAGAAATTAAGAGCAGTACATTTTGATGCCAATAATCTAAATACCTTTCCGGAAGTCCTTATGGAAATTCCCGCACTGGAAGAAATCAATCTTCAGGGAAACCAGATCAGCTTTATTGCAGACAAACTTGATCAGATCAAAAACCTGAAATTTTTGAACCTTTCAGATAATCAGATCAATGATCTTGGAAACCTGTCTTTTCCTGAAAATTTAAAATATCTTGAACTGCAGCAGAACGCTATCATAAAACTCCCTGAGAATCTTTTCAAAGCAAAGAATCTTGAATTTCTGAATGTAAGCGGAAATCATATCACAGAAATTTCACCCAAAATAAAAGGGCTGAAAAATATCGTCAGCATGAATCTGGCCAATAATAATCTGAAAGATATTCCTGTAGAAATCAAACAACTTAAAAAGCTGAAAACATTGATACTCACAGGAAATCCTATAGAAAAATCTACCATTGAGAATTTAAAAACCTTACTGCCGGAAACCCAGATCTATTTCTAGAACTATCCGCCAACACGTTTGGTTTTATATCCCATTTCTTTAAGGATATTCATTATTTTATCACGGTTATCTCCCTGAATGATAATCGTTCCATCCTTCTCAGAGCCGCCTATACCCAAGGTGGTTTTTATTTTCTTTGAGATTTTTTTCAGGTCTTCCTCGCTGCCTTCCCAGCCTTCAACAATCGTTACAGGCTTACCATTTCTCCCTTTTTTCTCAAACTTGCATACCAAAGGCTCTTTCTGCTTGAATTGTTCTTCAGGCATCTCAAAATCCTGCTCTTCATGATCAGGAAAAAGATTCTTCAATTGATCTCGTAAATCCATAAAGCAAAATTAAAAAGATTTACTGATTAATAGACTGAAATGAGTAACGAAATTTCAATTTTTCAATACTGTTAAGATTTTAAACCTTGAGAGAGCTAATTGTATGGAAACAACAAATCAATTAAAAATCAGACATAAGTTTTTATATTTTTGATCGTTATATACAATATATTTAAAAACTAGTATGAAAGCCAGATACATTTTTGCATTTCTTCCTTTAACTTTTGGAATTGCCAAAGCGCAGACAAATTTCTCCACCGATCCACTGAGTACAGTTTTTGAAACAAGAGATACCGACTGCTTCTGGAAAGCATTTGACAAGATGGAAACCTCTAAAGAAAACCCGTTTGCAGATTATGTCAAAAACGGATCCCAGGGAGTAAAAGGATTTACGAAATTCAGAATCATCAATGCCGATTCGTTATATTCAAAAGTAAAAAAGAGAAGGGAAGACTATTTGAAAAGCCGCAATGTGCTGGCTGGGATAAAGCAAAAGGAAAAAAAGATAAGAGCGATCTACAGTGCCCTGAAATACTGGTATCCGGAGGCAAAATTCCCACCGATATATTTTGTTTACGGAAGATTCAATTCAGGCGGAACAACCTCTGACGATGGAATTATCATCGGAACTGAAATGCTCAAAAATCTTGACGGCGTTACCGGACTTATTGCCCATGAGCTGATTCATTTCGAACAGAACGCAGAAGGAAAGAATACCTTACTGAAGCAATGTTTGGTAGAAGGCGGAGCAGATTTTATAGGGGAGTTTATCTCCGGAGAACATATCAATCCCGTACCGTTCCAATACGGGGAAACGCATTCTGATCAGTTGTTTAAAGAATTTGTATCCATTCTGAAACAGGAAGAGCAGAAAGACTGGTTGTACGGAGTGAGCAAAAAAGATGATCGCCCCAATGACCTGGGATACTGGATAGGTTACAGAATAACCGAATCTTATTTCAATAAACGGGCAGACAAGCATAAGGCAATTCATGATATCCTGAATATTAAAAATCCATTGCTGTTTCTGAAAGAAAGCGGCTTTCTGGATAGCTATATAAAAGAATATACAAAGAAAAACAATATGAAATTCGATGACTTTTTTAAAGAATAACCAATAGAAGATAAAATTCCAATCTGCGTCATCATTAAAATCTGCTAATAGAAAAAAAATAGAGCTTGTAGATCCTCTTGAAGACGCAGATTTTTTATGCCTTTTCATAAAGAAACCGGGGGCAAATAAAATTCAGGAGTCCAAATTCTTCTATTCATAGGAAATTAGGTAAATTTGTCTAACAAAAGTTTTACAAAATGTCGAAAAAAGCAATACTTGCCATTCTTGACGGATGGGGATTGGGAACAAACCCTAACGTTTCTGCAATAGATAAAGCAAACACACCATTCATAGACAGCTGTTACCAAAAATTTCCACACACTACGCTTGAAGCAAGTGGATTGGCTGTTGGGCTGCCTGCAGGGCAAATGGGAAATTCCGAAGTAGGACACATGAACCTGGGAGCCGGAAGAGTAGTATACCAAAATCTGGTAAAGCTGAATATGGCCGTTGAAAATGGAACACTGGGGCAGGAAAAAGTGATCCAGGATGCTTTTGAATATGCTAAAAGGGAAAATAAAAAAGTACACTTTATCGGGTTGGTTTCCAATGGAGGAGTACATTCACATATCAATCACTTAAAAGGATTACTGACCGCTGCAAAAGAGTTCGGACTAAATGAAAATGTTTTTGTTCATGCATTTACCGATGGCAGAGACTGTGATCCGCACTCTGGACTAGGGTTTATCGATGAGCTTCAGAAGCACATGGAAGCTACTACAGGAAAACTGGCAACAGTGGTTGGGAGATACTATGCCATGGATAGAGATAAGAGATGGGAACGTGTAAAACTGGCTTATGATGCCCTTGTAGAAGGAGTAGGCGAGCCGTCAACAGATGCGTTGGCTTCTATTAAAACTTCTTATGATAACAACGTTACCGATGAATTCCTGAAACCCATCATTTTAATGAATACTGAGGCTACAGGAAATGTAGTGCCAGTGGCAAAAATCATTGATAATGACGTAGTGATCTGCTTTAACTTCCGTACAGACAGAGGTAGAGAGATTACAGAAGTTCTTTCTCAGAAAGATTTCCCGGAATATGATATGAAAAAGCTGAATCTTTATTATATCACATTAACGAATTATGATAAAACATTCCAGAACGTACAGGTAGTTTTTGATGAAAATGTACTGACGGAAACTATGGGCGAAATTCTTGAAAAAAATGGAAAATCCCAGATCAGAATCGCAGAAACAGAGAAGTATCCACACGTTACTTTCTTCTTCTCAGGAGGAAGAGAACAGGAGTTTGAAGGAGAAAAAAGACTTCTTTGTCCAAGCCCGAAAGATGTTCCCACTTACGACCTGAAACCGGAAATGTCAGCATATGACATTACCAATGCTATCGTACCTGAACTGGAGCAGGGAACCGCTGATTTTGTTTGTTTAAATTTCGCCAATACAGACATGGTAGGGCACACAGGCGTTTTTGAAGCTGCTGTAAAAGCGGCCGAGGTTGTGGATCAGTGTATTGAAAAAGTGGCTGCAGCTGCCTATGAAAATGGCTACGCTGTTTTCATTCTTGCCGACCACGGAAATTCTGATGTTATGATCAACGCAGACGGAACTCCTAATACCCAGCACTCCACAAACCTGGTTCCTTTTATCGTGATGGATAAAGAGCATACATGGAATCTCAAGCCGGGGAAACTTGGCGATGTAGCGCCTACAATTCTTAAAGTAATGGGTGTTGAAATACCAGATGCAATGACAGGAGACGTTTTGGTTAATTAAAATTCAATAATATTATTAAAAAAATGCCGTTATGCTTTAGTAGCGGCATTTTTTTATGATTTATGTCAGAAAATGTATGACTTGCATAATTTATTATGCGTTAAATAATAAATAAATCATATCTTTGTTAATTAAAACTGAATAGTAAAATGTATCAAAAGCTTGTTAGGAAAGAAGTAATGGGATTATTGGAAAAGGAAGTAGGTTCTTTTCTTGATAAATTTTTAACGCCAATTGAAAAAATCTGGCAGCCTTCCGATTATTTACCAGATCCTTCAAGTGAAGAATTTAAACATGACTTAGAAGAAATTCAGACTTTTGCCCGCGAAATGCCCTACGATCTTTTTGTAACATTGATTGGTGACTGTATCACAGAAGAAGCTCTTCCTTCTTATGAGTCTTGGTTGATGGGTGTTGACGGAATCAATCAGGAAGAAAAATTAGGCTGGGCGAACTGGGTAAGAGCATGGACCGCAGAGGAAAACAGACACGGAGATTTATTAAACAAATATCTTTATCTGTGCGGAAGAGTAAACATGAGAGAAGTGGAAATCACAACTCAATATCTTATCAATGACGGATTTGATTTGGGAACAAGTATGGACCCCTACAGAAATTTCATTTACACAAGCTTTCAGGAAACAGCTACCAATATCTCTCACAGAAGAGTAGGAACATTGGCAAAACAATCCGGAAACGGGAAATTAGCAAAAATGTGTGGTGTTATTGCTGCAGACGAAGCAAGACACGCTAAAGCGTACAAACATTTCGTAGCAAAAATTTTGGAAGTAGACCCCTCAGAAATGATTCTTGCATTTGAAGATATGATGCGTAAGAAAATTGTAATGCCTGCTCACTTAATGAGACAGTCCGGACAAAAAGCTGGTGAACTTTGGGGACATTTCTCAGATGCTGCACAAAGATGTATGGTCTACACAGGTCAGGATTATATCAATATTATGAAAGACCTTCTAGATGAATGGAAAATTGAGCACGTAAAAGGTCTTACAGAAAAAGCAGAAAAAGCTCAGGAATACCTGATGAAGCTTCCTGCTAGGCTACAGAAGATAACAGACAGAGTTTCCACTCCGGATCTTCAGTTCCAGTTTAGCTGGGTAAAAAGCTAATAAGATCTGTATTATTATTTAAAATATAAAAGTATTGAGTGCCTTTCTTTTTGGCACTCTTTTTATTTCTTATCTTTGCAAAGCTAAAAAAAGAACAAAATGTTAAATAATAAAAAGATTGCTGTTGACTTTGACGGGACTATTGTTGATGACGCTTACCCGGCCATTGGAAAACCGAAAACTTTTGCATTCGAAACTTTAAAAAGACTTCAGTCTGAAGGATTCAGATTGATACTTTGGACATACAGACACGGAAAAACATTAGATGAAGCGGTAGAATTCTGTAAAAAAAACGGAATCGAGTTTTATGCTGTGAACTCAAGCTTTGAAGGAGAAGTTTTTGATCCTGAAAATCAGTCCAGAAAATTGGATGCAGACTGGTTTATCGATGACAGAAACTTAGGAGGATTTCCGGGATGGGGCGAGATCTATAATATTATTCAGGAAAGAATAGAATTCCGTGTAGAAGGAAAAGAAGTTCTTGCCTATTCAAAACTTAAAAAAGAAAAGAAAAAAGGACTTTTCTGGTAAAATATAACAATTTAGCAGTGTACCAATTTATCAATTAAGATTGTTACACTGATACATTAATACATTGGTAAATTAATACAATGATTCAATTAAAAACGATAGACGAATTACGTCTGATGAAGGAGAGTGCCCGTCTGGTTTCGAAAACACTGGGAATGTTGGCAAAAGAAATTAAACCGGGGATTACTACTTTATATTTAGATAAACTGGCTCATGATTTTATTAAAGATCATGGCGCTGAACCTGCATTCTTAGGATACGGAGGGTTTCCAAACTCTCTTTGTATATCTCCCAATGAGCAGGTAGTTCATGGTTTTCCTAACAATGACATAGTAAAAGAAGGAGATGTTCTTTCTGTAGACTGTGGAGTTATTCTGAACGGTTTCGTAGGAGATCATGCCTATACTTTTGAAATTGGGGAAGTAAAGCCTGAAATTAAAAAATTACTGCAGATTACCAAAGAATCTCTATACAAAGGGATTGAGCAGTGTGTCAGAGGAAAGAGGATCGGAGATATCTCCCATGCGATTCAGGCACATTGTGAAAAAGAAGGATATGGAGTGGTAAGAGAGCTTGTAGGACACGGATTGGGAAGAAAAATGCACGAGGATCCACAGGTTCCTAACTACGGAAGACAGGGAAGCGGAAAAGTGATTAAAGACGGTTTAGCAATTGCAATCGAACCAATGGTTAACATGGGAACTGAAAAAGTGAAGTTCCATAATGACGGATGGACAGTAACTACCTTAGATAACATGCCATCTGCTCACTTCGAGCATGATGTGGCAGTCATCAATGGTAAGCCGGTATTGCTTTCTACATTTGATTATGTATACGAAGCTTTAGGGATTGTAAGTGATGAAGAAAAGCAGTTCCAACTGGATTTTTAATGAAAAAGGTAACGAAGCTTTTACTGAATAAAATTCCTCGCCCTATGCTTATTAAAATGAGTATCTGGGCAAGACCGCTTATTTATCAGTTTTTCAAAGGAGATCAGTTCTTTGATCCTATTGATGGAAGATCTTACAGAAAATTTCTTCCTTACGGATATGGAAAACAAAGAGAAAATGCTCTTTCTCCGGGAACGTTAAGTTTGGAAAGACACCGCCAGATGTGGCTGTATCTTCAGAACGAAACTGATTTTTTCATTAAGAATTATAAAGTTCTCCATATTGCTCCCGAACAGGAATTTTTAAGGAAATTCAAGAGAATGAGCAATCTGAATTATATCTCGGCAGACTTATATTCTCCCATTGTGGATGTGAAGGCCGATATTCTGGATTTACCTTTTGAAAATGACAGTTTTGATATTGTTTTCTGTAACCATGTTCTGGAACACATTGAAGACGATGCAAAAGCAATGAGCGAGCTGTACAGGGTATTGAAACCCGGCGGGTGGGGAATTCTTCAGGTTCCGATGAAAAATTCATTGGAGAAAACCTATGAAGATTTCACAATTAAAGATCCAAAAGAACGTCAGAAACACTTCGGGCAGTACGATCACGTTCGTTGGTACGGAATGGATTATTTTGACCGTTTAAGACAGGCAGGCTTCCAGGTAGAACCGAACTTCTATTCACAGAAATTCTCTGAAGAAGAAATAAAAAAATTCGGGTTAAGGCATAATGAAATCTTACCTGTAGTTTATAAAAAATAAAGCAAAACCCGTTTCAGTAGTTGAAACGGGTTTTTATATGAAGAATGACCAGTAAATGGGTGAATGCTTCTGGAAGTTAATTGTACAAAAGAATATTTGTTTATCTAATCCTCTGAACTTTTGTATACTTTTGCTTCAGGGTAAAATTAAAAATAACAAAAAAACATATATTCAGCCATATAAAATAAAAAACCGCCTTCAATACGAAGACGGTTTCCATTTTTAATTATAGATATAAGTTTGTGCGCTTTTTAATGTGAGGAAGATACAGCCTTTAATCCTACCACAGAGCCAATAAGTGTTACAATAAAAAATACTCTCCAAAAGCTTACAGGATCCTTAAAGAACATAATTCCCATTAAGGCAGTTCCCACTGCTCCGATTCCTGTCCATACCGCATAAGCAGTTCCAATAGGTAGTGTTTGAGTCGCTTTGATCAGCAAAAGCATACTGATTGTCAGTGCGATCAAAAATCCCGCATACCACAGGTACATTTCAGTTCCTGAGGTTTCCTTTGCCTTTCCCAGACATGATGCGAAGGCAACTTCAAATAATCCTGCGATAACTAATATTAACCAATTCATTTTTTAAATTTTTCTAATGCAAATTTCAGAATTTGACAGGAGAAAAAATTTTACAATTGTTAAAAAATGAAGACGGAGGAAAAGATGAAAGCTGGAAGCTGGAAGAAAAAACAGAATATATAATATCAGTATCAATATCAATAGAGGCGGACTTTAGTCCGCTTATAATATAAGAATCATTCCGTTGGCTTTAACCCAAACATAAATTAAGGATCGCAGAATTTTTTAATCATTTAATCCTTCAATTTTTAATCTACTTGATTTCGGCCCGTATCCTACTCAAACTTACCTGAGTAATCCCAAGATACGACGCAATATATCCCAGCTGAACCCTTTTTAGCAGTTCAGGTTGATACGCCATAATATCTTTATAACGTTCCAGAGAAGTTTTGAACTGTCTGGAAATAATCAGTTCTTCAGATTTTATCATTTCTGCTTCTGCCAGCTTTCGCCCCCAGTTGGCAATATGGATATCTTCATTGAACAGTTTTCTTAGGTTTTCTGTTTCCATTCTGTACAGATCACAGTCCTCCAGAAGTTCAATGCTTTCATAGCCGGGTTTGTCCTCCACATAGCTTTTCATCGAGAGAATACACTGTCCCTCGCTTCCGAACCAGAAAGTAATATCATTGTCAGCTGTTGAAGAATAAGCACGTGCGATCCCTTTTCTTATAAAATAAAGATAAGGAATCACTTTATCAGCTTCCATAAGACAAAAACCTTTAGGATGGGAAACTTCACTAATATGCTCTTTTAAGCTGTTTTTTGAGGTTTCAGGAAGAAGGTAAACCTTATCAAGAATCTGGTCTATATTCATAAAGGTGAATTCTAATAGTCAAAAATATCAGTTTTAACTAATGCAATACAAAATTATCCGCTAGTTTTTGTAAGAAATATTATTATAAAGATGATCAAAATTATTCCGAATTCAACCTATTTATTGTCAAAATTACAATGGAAAGAACAGTAATTGCTCCATTTGGAGCGGTTGCAAAAATTTAACGAATTTTTGACGGGGTGGTTTGCGCAGCAATCTACTCTCTGTAAATCTCCTTTTCTCATCCCATATTTAGAAATATAACTCTCTTTTTTCCTTTAAAAATTAAGATTAACCGTAAAGACCAATTTTGTTTTACTAACTTTGCAGTTCGTAATATTATTTTTATGCACAAAGCTGGATTTGTAAATATAGTTGGAAAGCCCAATGCGGGAAAATCGACCTTGCTTAACCAATTAATGGGGGAGAAGCTGGCGATTGTAACGCAGAAAGCGCAGACAACCCGTCACAGAATTTTTGGGATTTATAATGAAGATGATCTTCAGATCGTATTTTCTGATACTCCGGGAGTATTGGATCCAAAATACGGACTACAGGAAAAAATGATGGATTTTGTAAAGGACTCTTTGCAGGATGCTGACGTTTTCCTGTTTATTGTAGATGTTACCGATAAAGCAGAACCATCAGAATTTTTAATAGATAAACTGAATAAAATCCCGGTACCTGTTCTTCTTCTTCTTAATAAAGTAGACCAGACGGATCAGGCAGGCCTTGAAAAATTGGTAGAAGAATGGCATAACAGAATTCCTAAGGCTGAAATTTTACCTATTTCTGCATTGAATGCCTTTAATACAGACGTTATTTTACCTAAAATAAAATCTTTACTTCCTGAAAACCCTCCTTACTACGATAAGGATCAGTATACAGATAAACCTGAAAGATTTTTTGTTAATGAGGCTATTCGTGAGAAAATTCTCTTGAATTATGATAAAGAAATTCCATACTCTGTAGAAGTAGTGACTGAACAGTTCAAAGAGAAAGAAGGAATTATCTTTATAGACTCTATTATTTATGTAGAAAGAGATACTCAGAAAGGAATTATTATCGGGCATAAAGGAGAAGCTATCAAAAAAGTTGGAACAGAAGCCAGAATAGACCTTGAAAAGTTTTTCACCAAAAAAATTCACTTAAACCTTTTTGTAAAAGTGAAAAAAGACTGGAGAAAGAACGACAGAGATCTTAAAAATTTCGGTTACAGATAGACTAAAATAGCCTGTAATCCCGTTGTATTAACAGATTTTTTTAGTACCTTAGTGTAAATTTTTTAGTACATGAACTATAATAATTCAAATTTCAGCTCAATACCTAAAGATATTATTTTACTGGCTGTGAGAGTGTTTGTTGGTTTTGCCATGCTTTCTCATGGTTTTCCAAAGCTTCAGATGCTATTGGCAGGTGGTAAAATTGAGTTTTTTGATTTTATGGGATTAGGACCGCAGGTATCTCTGATTCTGACGGTTTTTGCTGAGTTTGTATGTTCAATACTACTGATATTAGGACTTTTTACAAGAATTTCTCTGGGATTTCTGATCTTTACCATGATCATTGCTGCTTTTGTAGTACATGGAGCAGATTCATTCGAAAAAAGAGAAATGAGCCTTATCTATCTTTCCGTTTATCTTTTGCTTATGGTAATTGGTGCTGGAAAATTTTCAGTAGATCATATGATTGAAAGAAGAAAAAGAGCTTCAGACTGGTAATTTTACAACAACACAAAATAAAGAAGGCACTTCACGAAATGAAGTGCCTTTTCTGTTATTAATAATTGCACTGTGGTAAGCATTTTCAGATCAGAGCTCTGTTTTCATCTCTTACTCTGCAAGCCATCAAACCGTTATCACATAACGGAGCATTTCCTCCGTTGATCATTTTTTTTAATTTCTCATATTATTATTTGTAAGATAAATAATAAAAAAAAGAAATATGACACTAAAAGGAGTCTTATTTTCAGTGTTAAAAATCTTTTAAAATTCACTACATTCGTAGAAAATTAATTTTTTATGAAGATAAAACTGACTATTTGCCTTCTGGCATTTCTCAATTTTTATGATGCACAGGAAAATATTACGTATCAAAAACCTTCTGCTGAGATCTTAAAGCTGGCAGATTATGACAGACCTCCGGGTGTTTTGATGAACAGCAAAAAAGACTGGGTAGTTTTTACCTATCGTCCAACATATAAAACATTGGAAGATCTCAGCCAGCAGGAAATGAAACTTGGAGGACTAAGAATCAATCCGGTGACTAATATTTCTAGCACTGCAACTTATTCAAATAATCTGAAGATCAGAAAAATCAATGATAAAAATGAAATTCAGGTAAAAAATCTGCCATCCAATCCAAAAATTACCTACGTTTCTTTTTCACCGGATGAAAAAAAACTGGCTTTTACCAATACCACTGTTAAAGGAGTAGAACTTTGGGTAGTGGATATGGAAACTGCGTCTGCCAAAAAAATTACAGCAGATAATCTGAATGCCAATCTGGGAATGCCTTATGTATGGTATAATGATTCTCAAAGTTTCCTGATCAGAACACTTCCACAGAACAGAGCTGTTCTTATAGATGCCGCTAAAGATCTTCCTACAGGCCCTATTGTTTCAACAGCAGACGGCAAAGTTTCTCAAAACAGAACGTATCAGGACCTTTTGAAAAATCCTCAGGACGAAAAGAACTTTGAGACCCTTACTGCTTCTGAAATTTATAAGGTAGATCTTACAGGAAATCTTAAGAAACTGAAAGATCAGGATATGTATGCCGGCTTAAGTTTTTCTCCGGATGGAAATTACCTGTTGGCTACTATGATCAAAAAACCATTTTCCTATATCGTTCCGCTCAGTAGATTCCCATCCACAACGGTTGTCTATGATATGAAAGGAAATATTGTGAAAACAGTAAATGATGTTCCCTTAAATGAGATCATGCCTAAAGGATTCTCTTCGGTAAGAACCGGGAAAAGAAATATGGGGTGGAGAAGCGACGCGCCTGCAACACTTACCTACGCTGAAGCTTTGGACGGAGGAGATCAGTCTAAAACAGCAGATTTCAGAGATGAGATATTTACATGGGAAGCCCCATTCACAGCAGCACCAAAATCCTTCTTTAAAACCAAGCAGAGATATCAAGATGTAGTCTGGACCAATGATCATTATGCGATTGTTTCTGAAGGCTGGTATGACACAAGAAATACAAAGTCTTACCTGATAGATATTAACAACGGAGAATCTAAAGTTTTTGATGACAGAAATTATCAGGATGTATACAGTGATCCGGGAAGATTTAACACAACGAAAAACCAATATGGACGGTATGTAATCAATATGAAAGGAGGAAAAGCTTATCTGATCGGAGATGGATTTACCAAAGACGGACAGCATCCTTTTATTGATGAAATGGATGTAAAATCCCTGAAAAAGAAAAGGCTTTACACTTCCAATATAAAAAACGGTAAGGAAGAAATTATTGATATCCTTAACGCCTCTAAGGGTGAAGTCCTTACGACTCAACAGTCACCAAGCCTTTATCCTAATTATTTCAAAAAAAATATTAAATCTAATAAAGCAGAAGCTGTAACCAACTTTGCCAATCCTTTTGAAAGCATCAAAGATGTTTACAAAGAAGTGATTACTTACAAGAGAAATGATGGCGTTACTTTGACGGGAACTCTTTATCTGCCTGCCAACTACGACAGAAAAGCGAAAAAAGAGAAGCTTCCGTTGCTAATATGGGCTTATCCAACTGAATATAAGGATAAGAATACAGCAGGCCAGAACACACAAAACCCGAATGACTTTACTTTCCCATATTACGGATCTTTTGTGTATTGGACAACAAAAGGATATGCTGTTCTTGATGATGCCGCTTTCCCGATTATCGGTGAAGGAAAAACAGAACCTAATGATACTTTTATTCCCCAGTTGGTTGCCAATGCAGCGGCAGCTATTGATGCGGTAGATCATTTAGGATATATCGACAGAAAGAAAGTGGCTGTAGGAGGACATTCTTATGGTGCATTTATGACGGCAAACCTTCTGACCCATTCTAACCTCTTTGCATGTGGAATTGCAAGAAGTGGTGCTTATAACAGAACGTTGACACCATTCGGGTTCCAGAGTGAGCAGAGAAACTATTGGGATGTTCCGGAAATCTACAACACAATGTCTCCTTTCATGCATGCCGACAAAATGAAGACTCCGCTTCTTCTGATTCACGGTGATGCAGATAATAACCCGGGAACATTTACATTGCAGACTGAAAGATACTTTCAGGCATTGAAAAATCTGGGCGCTCCGGTAAAAATGGTTCTTCTTCCAAAAGAAGCCCACAGTTACCAGGCGAAAGAAAATATTTTACACCTTTTATGGGAGCAGGATCAGTTCCTTGAAAAGTGCTTGAAGAAATAAATAATAAAAGAGACTGTTTCCTATCAACAGTCTCTTTTTTTGATTAAAAAAAATAATAAGGAAGTTGGGGTGTTAGTTATATTGTAGTTAAAAGCGCTTCAAAATCTCATCAATACTCTTAAGCTCCATAAAATTCGGATGTTCCAGGTTTACATCATGCTGTTCATGACTCCAGGTGATATGATAAGGAATATGAGCGGCAGATCCACCGATTTCTAATACCGGCAAGACATCTGATTTGATAGAATTTCCAAGCATCAGAAAGTTTTCAGGCTGGCAGTCCAGATGCTCCAGAAGCTTTTTATAGTCATTTTCTTTTTTATCACTCATGATTTCAATGTGATGAAAATAATCCTGTAATCCCGAATTTTTAAGTTTACGTTCCTGATCCAGAAGATCCCCTTTTGTAGCGACAACCAGTCTGTATTTTCCCTTTAAGCTTTCAAGGGTTTCAGTAACGCCATCAAGCAATTCAATGGGTTTCTGAAGAAGTTCCTGACCTAGCTGGATAGCTTTGTTTACTAGTTCCAATGATGCTGTATTATTAGAAACTCTACCGATGGTTTCAATCATGCAAAGCATAAATCCTTTTACTCCATAGCCATATAAATGAAGATTCTGCATTTCTGTTTTAAACAATTCCTGTGATATTGAATGCTGTGGAAGATAATCTTCAAGCAGCCTGCAGAATTCTTTTTCTGCTTCCTGAAAATAAGGTTCGTTGATCCAAAGTGTGTCATCTGCATCAAAGGCAATCGTAGTAATATGATTATTCATTTTTGTTTTGTAATTTTCTTTCCGCAAAATTCAATATAAAAACTCAATAACAAAAGGACATTTGTCCCGGGTGAATATGTTAAGAACGAATCAGGCATTTTTAAACTATCTCAATGATCTGTATGAAAAGAAGAATGATAGTGATAATATTATAGTAAAACTCTTTTCTGCAGGGGATAAAGTGCTTATACAGGATCATCAGCTTTCTCATGTCATGCTGATTAAAGAAGGCATTGTCAAATGTTATTTAGTAGAAGAGAACGGAAAAGAATATATTGTTGAGTTTCTGGGAAGTGGAGAAATAATCGGTGAAGTGGAATTGATTAAAAATATAAACTGCCTGTGTAGTATTGAGGCTCTTACGGAAGTTGAAGCATACGCAGTAAAAATTCCTGCTTTCAGATCTTTGATAAAAAATGATCTCGCACTGAATAATCTTCTTTTAGAGTCTTTTGCGGAACGAATTATCAATACATCCAGCAGAGCTTCCTATCAACAACTCTATACGGTAGAACATACTTTAAAACAATTGCTTCAAATGCAGTCTAAGCAGAATATTCAGATTTCCAAAGAAGATATGGCGGCTTACCTCGGAATTGCAGTAAGAAGTTTAAATAGAATTTTAAAAGATTTGAAATAATTTTTTCGCAAATACAATGTCTTGTATTTTAATAGTATTTCAAAGGGGTATGCTGGTTTAAATATTAAAATTTAATAAATTAAGTATGTGTTTTGAAAGGGTGTTTTTAAAATTTAGTATTTTTGTATGAGAATAAGTTGAATTACAATATTCATGGAAACATTAAAATTCAGAAATGCTGAGTTGGCAGATTTAAATAAAATCGTGTCCATCTACAACTCAACCATTGCTTCAAGAATGGTCACTGCAGATATTGAAGAAGTCTCTGTAGAAAGCAAACTAAAGTGGTTTGAAGAACACAACCCTCAGACAAGACCTCTTTGGGTAGTTGAAGATAGCCAGGAGCAAACCGTTGGTTGGGTAAGTTTCAGTTCATTCCATGAAAGAGCGGCTTACAATGGGACGGTAGAAGTGAGCATTTATCTGGATGAAACCTCCAGAGGAAAAGGGTATGGAAAAACTATTCTTCAGTATTGCATTGATAACGCCGGAAAGTTTGGAGTAAAAAACCTTGTAGCGCTTATTTTCCTTCATAATGAACCCAGTTTAAAACTGTTCAGGCATTTTGGATTTGAAGATTGGGGGAGTCTTCCTAATGTAGCGATTCTGGATGGCGTGGAGAGAAGTCTGAAGATTTTAGGAAAAAGAATAGATTAATTATAATTGTGAAGAAAGAGAAAAGGTAAACTTGTAAAACGGGTTTATAATCATTTAATCTATAAAAAAGAATTATGCACAATCATCTGTGCTCATCCGTGAAATCTGCGGTTAAGCAAAAAAGCGAAAGAATATAAAAATAGCTGTCTCAAATCTGAAACAGCTATTTTGTTTTATGAATTCTGCTTAATTCTTTTCGCAGACATATTCAGGAATCGTTTCACCAGGAAAACAGCGGAGACTGTTAATCCCAGCCCAAGTGCAATCCACATTCCGAATGCGCCCATTTCCAAAGTAACACAGAAGAAATATCCTAATGGAATAGTAATTACCCAATAGGCAATGAAGGTATAAATAGAAGGAATTTTCACATCCTGCAAACCTCTCAGCATTCCCAAAGCTGTTACCTGAATTCCATCAGAAAGCTGGAATAAAGCAGCGATGATCATCAGTTTTGCAGCCAGGGTAATAACTTCCACTTCTTCTTTTTTCGTGAAGAAAGTCGGAAGGATATTTCTGCCTAAAATAAATACCAATCCACAGATGCACATGAAAATAAAGGCAATTTTCAGGTTGTTGATTCCTACTTTTCTCAGTTCCACAAAATTCTGTTCCCCCAGTTTTCTGCCAATCATTACCGTAGAGGCAACACTGAAGCCTACACATAAATTGAAGGTAAATGAAGCCATGCTTAAAGCAATCTGGTGAGAAGCAATATCGTGAGCAGAGATCAGTCCACAAATAAATGCTGCTCCGGCAAAAGCGGTTACTTCAAAGAACATCTGTAAAGCTGTAGGTAATCCAAGTCTCACCATTTTATCAAACATCTGCTTTGAGAAATCCTGAATTTTTAAAGAAAAGTCCTTGATATAACGTCTTGTTCTTTCTTCTTTTACCAACACAAAATAAAGGAAAACCACCATGAAGATTCTGGAAATCAAGGTGGCCAGTGCGGATCCCTGTACCCCCATTGCCGGAATTCCCCAAAGTCCTTTGATAAAGACATAGTTTAAGGCAATATTGATGATATTCGCAATAATGGTTGCTTTGGTAACTCCAATGGTATAGGATAAACCTTCGGAAACTTCACGAAGCGTCTGAAATGCCATGAATGGAATCATACTGACTACCATAATACTTAAGAAACCTACGGTATCAGGAATAATCTTGGCAGGCTGTCCTGAATGATAGAGGAGTGGCATTCCCAAAAGGAGAATAACCATCAGAATAATTCCGACAGACATATTGATAATAAAACCGTGGCTGAATACAGAATTGATCGTAGCATGATCCTCTTTGGAATGCGCCTCCGAAACCAATGGCGGTATGGCGAATGAAAACCCCAGGGCTAACACAAATATGGAGAAAAAAACAGCATTTCCCAATGAAACGGATGCCAGTGCATCAGCACCCAACAGTTTTCCGACAATAATATTGTCGAATAAGTTTACTGAAACCTGCCCCACCTGGGTAAGCATCACAGGCAGAGCCAAAGTCAGGCATTCCTTTGTATAGTTTTTGTTTAAAAAGTTCATAATATTTTAAGATTCATATAGTTTATCATTCAAATAGGGTCAAAAAAAAATTTGCAGTGGTAACACTGCAAATTTTTATAATATGGTAAATAATAGTTTATTATTTCCTTACAAAACTTGCAACGTCACCTTCAGAAACAGTGTTTCCACCAAGAATAATCAATCTCTCGACAACATTCCTTAACTCTCTGATATTTCCAGTCCATGAAAGTGCTTTTAAAGCATCAATAGCTTTATCATCAAACTTTTTCGTAGCAGTACCATGCTCATCAGCAATCATGCCTGAAAAATGCTCAACCAATAATTTGATGTCCTCTTTTCTTTCATCCAATGGCGGAACATAGATTTCAATAACAGAAAGTCTGTGATAAAGATCTTCTCTGAATTTTCCTTCCTCAATTTCTTTCTGCATATTTTTATTCGTTGCTGCAATTACTCTTACATCAACTTTGATTTCTTTATCACTTCCCACAGGAGAAACTTTGCTTTCCTGTAGCGCTCTCAGTACTTTAGCCTGAGCAATAAGGCTCATATCTCCAATCTCATCAAGGAAGATCGTACCGTTGTTAGCCTGCTCAAATTTTCCCTGTTTATCTTTAATAGCCCCCGTAAAAGATCCTTTTACATGCCCGAAAAGTTCAGATTCAATTAGTTCAGACGGAATCGCAGCACAGTTTACTTCTATCATAGGACCTCTTGCCCGGTCACTCTGATTATGGATAGCATGAGCAACCAGCTCTTTTCCTGCACCGTTAGGCCCTGTGATCAGAACTCTGGCGTCGGAAACAGCTACCTTTTCGATCATATCCTGAATCTTTTGAAGAGCAGGAGATGTACCAATCATCTGGTATTTTTTGCTTACTTTTTTCTTTAAGGTTTTATTTTCAGTCTGAAGATTTTTGTTTTCTTTCTTCAGAGTCTCTTTAACCAATGCGTTTTTCACACTTGTAATCAATCTGTTGATATCAATTGGTTTGGAGATAAAATCGTATGCACCCTCCTTTAAACAGGAAACGGCAGAATCAATATCTGCGTGGCCTGAGATCATGATAAAAGTAGTTTCTGGTTTTAATGCAAGGCTCTGCTTCAAAAGTTCGGTTCCTGAAACTTTAGGCATCTTAATATCGGAAATCACCAGTGCGAAATCTTCTTTTTCTACCTGTTTGTAACCTTCAAGGCCATCTTCGGCGATAACAAATTCATAATCGGTGAGTTCATCCGAAAGAATACTGTGAAGTACTCCCGAGATTGCTTTTTCGTCTTCTACTATAAGGATTTTTTGCATAGTTGCAAATTTAAATTTTTTGTTTCAATTATTAGCAAAAACTGTACCTAAATATTCTATTTGGAGTAGTCTCTTCTCCCAAAAATGGCAGATCCAACCCTTACAGAGTTAGCCCCACACTCAATGGCTATAGGGAAATCGTCACTCATTCCCATTGATAAGATATTTAAAGTTTTTAATTGATTTAATTCATCAAAAAGCATCTTTAATGTTAAAAATTCATTTCTAACCTGCTGCTCATCGTCAGTGAATGTAGCCATTCCCATCAGTCCGGTAACTTCAACATGAGGAAATCTGCCTTCAGTGTATTGTTGGAAAAGATCTTTGGCTTCGGAAATATCAAGCCCGAACTTGCTTTCTTCAGCTGCAATTTTTACCTGCAGAAGAACTTTAATGATTCTGTTATTCTTTCCTGCTTCTTTATTGATTTCTGTTAATAATTTTTCAGAATCCACACTTTGTATGGTATCTATGAAGGAAGCAATGTATTTCACTTTGTTGGTCTGTAAGTGACCAATCAGATGCCATTGTATATCCTGAGGAAGATGAGGGGCTTTTTCCATCAGTTCCTGTACTTTGTTTTCTCCAAAAACCTTTTGTCCAAGATCGTATACTTCCTGTACTGCAGAAGCCGGATGTGTTTTTGAAACAGCAACCAGCTGGACATCCGATGGCAGCTGGTCTTTTATAGTTTTATAATTTTCTTTAATACTCATAGTTGCAAATTTCCGAAAATTCCCTGACAGTTGCCAGTGATGAATACATTTTACACGGTACTTTTACAGTAAAATTAATTCAGAACCTCATTGATCTTTGGATACTGAGAGATTTTTCTGAAGACAAACCTGTTGCTCTTCTGCAGTTTTTCAATAAACATGTCCAGCTCATTGATAGAATCCGCATCTCTCAGATACTGATCGTGAGTAAGGAATACCAGGTGTCTGGATGTTTTCTCAAGATCGTTCAGGAAAATGCTGTCTACTTTCTTGATCATGGCCTCATGACTTCCTTTTAAAGTCATTTTTTGAGAAGGCCTCCATTCAAGATCCCAGCCAATTACTTTATAACCGGCTTTTTTAAGACCATCTGCTGCCACAGTAGAACTTTTAATATCTGTTACATTAATATTGTTGAGCCTCCAGATATTTCTTCCGGGAGTTCGTGCTATTTTATCGGTAAGTTTCAGGCTGTCTTTGGCGATATCAAAATCGTGAACTACAGCATCAGCATTTTTATAAAAATCTGTGTATTTGTTGTGGGCATGGGAAAAGCTATGGTTCGCCAGTTCTATCAAGGGGTTTTGCTTAAGCAAGAGAAGATCATCCTTCTGTTTTTTACTGCCATAAGCATGTTTCCCTACCAGAAAGGCAGTGGCGCAAACATTTCTTTTGTCCAGGATTTTTAAAAGATTTTCAGTTCCCTGATTGGGGCCGTCATCAAAGGTAAGGTAGATTACTCTTTTATCCGGATCAACACTTTCATCATCCATATTATTGGGGATTATTTCTGCGGAAGGATGTTCCTGTGAACTGACGACGGGGACATTGTTCACCTCATTCTTGAAATTACAGCTGTTTAATAAAGCCGAAGTTGCACTCATCAATGCAACCATCCCTAGAAAAGTCATATTTTTTGACTTTCCCGCAAAAATTTTTTTCATAAAGATAATGGAGTATTAAATTGTTAAAAATCGTTAAAAATAACAGCTGAAAATTAACAAATTATATGCCATGCTGTGCAGGTATTTTTCTTTTTAAGTTTATTTTAAGAACTTTATTTTAAACGATGTTTGCATTACCTGATGAATTGTAAATTTATGATCTGCTTTTCTGTAAAATTTAACATTTATAAATATGAAAACGATAGTTTTTTTCTACTAATGCTGGAATTTCAATATTGTTACTATATTGCATGATTATTTTGATATTGATGAGTTTTAGATATTTAATTATTGTTCTTTTGGCCGGGCAATTTTCTGCTCAGAAGATTTCTGGAAGAATTTTAACAGATAAAGAAGGCCCGGTGTCGGATGCAAGAATTGGAGTGGAAAATGAGAATGTAGGTGATATTACCGATCATGCAGGAAACTATACTATTGATATTACGGATATAGCAAAAAGTAAAGTTGTAAAAGTAGAGATAAGTGGATATGAAACTTTCCGTATGAAACTTTCTGATTTTTTGGTTTTGCCAGATCATACTGTTTTACTTAAAAATAAATCCATTGAAATTCCCAATATCGATGTTATCTCTAAAAAATATATAACGAAAAACTTCGGAACTAAAAATTCAAAGCGTTCTTATGGAGGGTACAATTCTGATAAGCCAGAAAGGCTATTCCGGGAATATGCTATTAAGGTAAAGAATAATAAAAGAATTAAAATAAAGAATATTAATATCAGCTTAGCTTATTTTTCTTTTGAACAGCCTGTTGCAATTATCTTTGATGTTCAAAATTCTATAAATGATCTTCCAGGTGAGTCTCAGGTGAATGAAACTTTAAAACTTACATTTACCAAGGATGATATTAAAAATAATACATTAAGTCTTGATGTTTCAGATAAAAATATCTGGATAGATCAAGATTTTTTTGTTTCATTTCGTGTTTCTGAAGATTTTAAAGGAGAGCTTTATTTTGGGGGAAATATCTTTGCCTTTTCAAAAAACACATACTACAGAAATTATTTTGGAGAATGGCAAAAATATTCTTCAGGAGAACCGTCCATCAATGTTGATGTTTTAATGGAAAAATAATGCATATCAATATATAAATGAGTTTTGTTATTACAGAAAGACAAAACTCATTTATTGGCTTATCCTTTTAATTAATACTCGAGATTAATGATTAACAAAGGTTTTCTTATTGACAGCCCTTCTACAGGCTCAGGGTGACAACCCGAATACCAACCTAAATTTTAAGCATTGTCAGGCTAAACCTGTTGAAACTGTTTTCACTGGAAGGGACACATAAATTCATATTATGTAGAAGATATTATTGTATATCCAGATCTACAGAATTTAACCTTAATGAATTCAGGATGACAGATAATGAACTGAAGCTCATTGCTGCAGCTGCAATCATCGGAGATAGCAGAATTCCAAAGAATGGATACAATAATCCTGCCGCTACCGGAACACCCAAAACATTATAAATGAATGCGAAAAACAGATTTTCTTTAATGTTTTTGAGGAGCTTTTCACTCAGTAATTTAGCTTTTGCAACACCTAAGATATCTCCTTTTAATAATGTGATCTCAGCGCTTTCAATCGCAACATCTGTTCCTGTTCCCATCGCAATTCCCACATCAGATTGTGCAAGGGCAGGAGAGTCATTAATCCCGTCTCCGGTCATCGCTACGATTTTACCCTGCTGCTGCAGTTTTTTTACTTCATTCAGTTTATCTTCAGGAAGACAGTTGGCTTTGAAATGTTTAATTCCTAACTCATCAGCAACGGCTTTGGCAGTATGTTCATTGTCTCCTGTCATCATGATGACGTCTATTCCTTCACTCATCAGCTGTTTTAGGGCTTTTTTAGAGCTTTCTTTGATTTTATCTGTAAAGCTTACAAATCCCAGCACCTGCTGATCCTGTGCGATATAAGAAATCGTATGGGCTTTAGACTGAACTTCTAATGCTTTCCGTTTTAAGCTCTCCGGAATCATAATCTGATGCGAGGTCAATAGACTTTCATTTCCAAGATAAGCGGTCTTGCCGTTGATATTTCCTTTGACTCCTTTTCCGGAGATATTTTCAAACTGATCTACTTTTTCAGCCGTCAGATTCTCTTCTTTTGCTCTTTTTATGACAGCATTGGAAAGCGGATGTTCAGAATTCTGATTCAAAGAAAAAGCCAGTTTTAAAATCTGATGCTGATCTCCGTTTACTGTTTCAATATGTTCTACTGAAGGTTTCCCTTCTGTTAAAGTTCCTGTTTTATCAGTAATCAAAACATTTACTTTATTCATCTGCTCAAGAGCTTCTGCATTTTTGATAAGGATTCCGTTTTTAGCACCTTTCCCGATTCCTACCATTAAAGACATGGGAGTTGCCAGCCCAAGTGCACAGGGACAAGCCACAATTAAAACGGCAACCGCATTCACAAAAGCAAATAAGGTTCTTTTTCCTTCCGGACCGAAGAATTGCCACAAAACAAAAGTAAGCACAGCAATAAGAATGACTGCAGGGACAAATACTTTTGAAACCTTATCTGTAAGTTTCTGGATAGGAGCTTTGCTGCGGCTGGCTTCATTCACCATTTTAATGATTTGGGAAAGCAGAGTTTCATCGCCTACCTTTTCTGCCTTCATAATGAATACCTGATTTCCGTTGATGGTTCCGGAAGATACTTTATCTTCTATATTTTTTTCAACAGGAACAGGTTCTCCTGTAATCATACTTTCGTCTACAATAGAATTACCCTCAGTGATTTTTCCGTCTACAGGAATTTTTTCACCAGGTTTTACTTTTAATAAATCTCCTATTTTTACCTGAGAAAGCAGCACTTTCTTTTCTTCACCATTCACCATAAGGTTAGCTTCATCCGGTGAAAGGTTCATTAATTCTTTGATGGCATTTCCTGTTTTTTTATGGGCTGCGGCTTCCATCAGCTGACCTAAAATGACAAGGGTTAAAATCACACAGACTGCCTCAAAATACAATGGGATTTCATGATTGTGTCCACGGATTTCATGTGGAATAATGTCTGGAAATATCAGAGCAACAATACTGAAAATAAATGCTGCAGCAATCCCAAGAACAATAAGACTGAACATATTGAGGTTCCATGTTTTGAATGAAACCCAGCCTCTTTTCAACAGGAACCAGCCTGAATAAAACATCACCGGAAGTGTTAAAGCAAGTTCAATAAATCCCTGAATCTGATGAGAGAAAGGAAAGTTGATTAACATTCCTCCCATTGAGAGAATGAAAACCGGTATAGTAAACGCCAGGGAAGTAATGAATTTTCTTTTTAATATATTGTAAGTTTCATCTTCATCATTATCACTGCTGTCGGGCATTCTTACGAGATCCATTCCACAGATAGGGCAGTCTCCCGGTTCGTCACAAATGACTTCCGGATGCATAGGACAGGTGTATTTTGCGGTTTTCTTTTCAGGATATTTTACAAGGTCCATTCCGCAAACCGGACATCCTACATTGGAATCGTAGGTTTTGTCGCCTTCACAATACATGGGACAGTAATATCTTCCTGCCATTTCATCAGTTACTTTAGGCGTTTCATAACTATGGCTTTGAAAATGAGAGTGATGCTGGTGCGAATTTGCTTTTTGGGCAATTTCTTCCGTAATCGGTTCTAAATCCATATGACAAACAGGGCAACTTCCTTTCTCATCATATACTTTGTCGCCTTCGCAAAACATTGGACAATAATGCTTCCCTATACTATCTTTAAAGCTTTCAGGAAGGTTGGTTGATGAATAAGCTGGTTTATGATTAGGATCTTTAGCCAGCTTTTCTTCAATAGGAACCAGATACATTTTGCAGACAGGACATCTTTCACCCTGTTTGAAATATACTTTATCTCCTTCGCATTCCATTGGACAATAGTATACTGAAGAAGGCGATACACGGTCCTGAGGTTTTGCGAAGGCTGTCTCAGGAGTATTGGGATCTTCAAGTATGTATTTTCCTATTTCTGCCAGAGCATCATTTAATACTGAAAGTTTTACTTCATGATCGGAAGTGATGGTGACTGTATTGTTTTCCAGATTAACATCGGCTTTAACACCATCAACACTGTTCAGTTGATTTGATATCTTTTTCTGGCAGCCGGAACAGGTCATTCCGAGTATTTTATACTGTTGTTCCATGATTCTTAAATTTATACTGCAAATTTCCACAATGGAAAACGAAGGTTGTTATAAATTTAAGGATAATAGTTATAAAATTAGGTGGAGTGGAAGAGTTTGAGGGTGGGAGATTATAAGAGTAAGAGGGTTTGAGAGTTGTAAGGTATGAGAGTTTGTAAGTGAAATAGGAATATTTAATTCCTTTACTCCTAAACACTCAAACTTATAGATTGTCAAGCGGTTTGCGATGATGTTCTTTGAGCTTTTTGAATTCAGTGGGTGTGAATCCGGTCACATTACGGAACTGGGAAGAAAGGTGCTGTACACTCTTATAACCGAGTTTTCCTGCAATTTCGGTAAGATTGAATTCGTTGTATAAAAGAAGCTCCTTCACTTTTTCAATTTTCTGAAGAATGAAAAACTGCTCTAATGTGATATTTTCGTTTTGTGAAAATGTTTTTGAAAGAGCGCTGTAATCTTTGTGAAGTTTTGAACTTAAAAATTCAGAAAGCAGGAAGTCTTCCGGGATATCAAGATCACTTATTTTGACAATAATCAGGTTTTTAATTTTTTCTACGATCTGATGAGCAGAGTCCATAATCCTTTCAAAACCTGTATCAAGCAGCTCTTTTTCTATGATATGCATTGTTTGAGCAGAAATATCAGATTCTGTTTCAACTTCTCCCAGTAAAACATTCGCTGTCTTTACCTCTGCATTACGGAAAATAGTTTCTACCGCCGCAATGCATCTGTTGCAGACCATATTTTTTATAAAGATCTTCATAGGTTGTTGTTTAACCTGTCTTTTACAAATTCTATCTGGGTTTTGCCATGAGGAGCAGGATTGCCTTCTTCGTTAAGGTTCACCATGACAATTCTTTCTACAGTAATGATGGTTTGATGAGTCATTTTGTTTCTTACATCACATCTTAAAGTAATAGAAGAAGATCCGAAATGAGTAGCTTCAATTCCTATCTCTATAATATCTCCTTGTTTGGCTGAGCTGACAAAGTTGATTTCAGAAATAAATTTGGTTACTACTTTGGTATTTTCTAACTGAATAATAGCATAAAGAGCAGCCTCTTCATCTATCCATTGAAGAAGTCTTCCTCCGAAAAGTGAATGATTGGGGTTTAAATCTTCGGGCTTTACCCATTTTCTGGTATGGTAGTTCATCTGTTAATAATTTGCAGCACAAATTTAGTGTTAAAAGCTGATCTTTTCAAAAGAATAGTATTTATTGATCTGAAAAGAATCATTCATTTTCTCAATCATTTTCTTTTGGAGCGCGTGGCTTTCGTTTTTGTTATAGAAGAATCATTCAGCAGTGTTTGATATTCTTTACTTTCTATGGCAATCATCGTTACTTTTCATTCCGGATTATGATGGAATCCCAATCCATACTTTTTCGCTAAAGGAGAACATCTGAGGCAGCGTTGGCCCTTAGAAAAGAACTTTTGTCTTTCATTCTCTTTTTCGTTGTCTGAAATTTCATTTTTAATAGCATAGCATTTAAAAATTAGATGATCGGATGAACATTGATAGGAACTTTTATAAGTTTCTCATATGGTAGATTGGCGAGTGTTTTTTCTTTCTTTTCAGGATGAACCTGTGCCTGGAAAACAGAGCAGTCTTCGGTAATTTCAATGAGTGTGTTAGTATAATTGGTGATGTATGGTTTTATATTTTTGTTTTAGCATTTTAAATGTTAAGTAGAATAGGGGGGCAAGGAAGTTGATAAATAGAATGATGTGTATCTTAGTAACTTGATTTTGAGTGCTCAGTATTGGCATTTGTTTTTAAACCTTTAACTAACTTTATGATTAAATATGTTTTTATTTAAGTGTTTGATTTTCAGAGGTTTTATTTTGTTTTATGTGCTTGTTTTATTTTTAGATTAAACATAATGTAAGAAATATTTAAAAAAAGCTTTGATTTGAAATTTTTAATTGTATCTTGCATACGTTTATATTTGGAATCAATATTTGTTCATTAATTTATGTTGTTTTTCTTTTATATACCAAATTTTTATTAATTTTTTAATTTATTTAAAATGAACATTTTTGTTTCAAACATCAATTACGCAACTAAAGAGTATGAGTTGCACGATCTATTCGCAGAATTTGGGGATGTATCATCAGCTAAAATCGTTACAGACAGAGAAACTGGTCGTTCCAGAGGTTTCGGTTTCGTAGAAATGGGTGATGAAGAAGGAAAGCAAGCTATTGAATCTCTTAACCAGAAAGAATTCAACGGAAAAGCTCTAAATGTATCTGAAGCTAAGCCAAGAGAAGAAAAGCCAAGAAGAAGCTTTGATAACAACAGAGGTGGAGGTTATGGTAACAACAACAATAGAGGCGGAGGCTATGGTAACAACCGTGGCGGAGGCGGAAATCGTTGGTAAAAATATGAAGCGGCTTTTAAGCCGCTTTTTTTATGGAATTTAATTTCCAGTAAATCATTTAATTATAATCGGGGTTGGAATATAATGATGTTTTGGCATAATTTTAGAAATTATCAATCAATCAAAAAGTAATTATAATGAAAAAACATTTATTAGCATTAATGATGGTGTTTGGTGGATTATTAATCAATGCACAAAACATTTATCCAGGACAGAATATAGAGCAAAACAGAAAATACTGGGCAAGTAATAACCGATACTATCTGACTTTCCAGAATGATGGTAACCTGGTTTTATATAACAGAGCCGGAGTTGCAATGTGGGATACAGGTACAAATAACAAGGGAGTGAGAGCTGTTTTTCAGGATGATGGGAACTTAGTGGTTTATACTCCGGGAAATGGTGTGGCTTTTAGCTCTAATACTAACGGAAGAAGAGCTGAAAGATTAACGATTCAGGACGATGGAAACCTTGTTATTTATAATGGTTCCAATCCGTTATGGGCGTCAAAAAGTGATTTGAAAAACAGTGGAAGAGATAATGGTTTTGGCCGTGGAAACGGAAATATCAGTACCGGGTACAAATTCCGTAAAGGAGGAAAAGTGTTTTCTCCTAATGGCAGCTATTATTTGACTTTCCAGAACGACGGAAATCTGGTTTTATCCTATGATAATGGTGATGCTATCTGGGCATCCGGAACAGATAATAAAGGAAGCAGAGCTGAATTTCAGGCAGATGGAAACCTGGTTGTTTATGATTCTTATAATAAGGCGGTATGGAGTTCAAATACTTCTCGCAGAGGAGCCAATAAGCTTTCTGTACAAAATGACGGAAACTTAGTGATTTATAGCGATTATTCTCCGTTGTGGAGTTCAGGAACTAATAGATAAGAATCTATTCAGATAAAAATAAAAGAGACTATCCGAACGGTAGTCTCTTTTTGTGGTAATGTGGTCAAAAATAGTTGGTGTTTTTGTCAAAAATAATTCGTAATATTTTACAGTTGATTGGAAGAGGAAGTAAGCAATGCTGAGGAGCAACTTACCAGCAATACAATCAACGCTGTAAACAATAGTTTAGAGGATGGTTTTTCCATCCTCTTTTTGTAAATTATTGGAACAGCT